>CAZTLX010000213.1:234-1009 GCA_964614575.1 uncultured Phycisphaeraceae bacterium
GCGCTTGGCCGTTGGGCTTGAGCGACGCGAGCCCGGCCGCCAACGCGTTCTGGATGTCGCCGAGGTTCTGGTTGAGCCCGGTCATCTGCGTCAGGACCGCGGCGGTCTTGTCGTCGCCGCCGAGCGCCTTGACGGAGTTGTTGCGCTGGAACGTGCGTTTGATGTCGGCCCACCGGGCCTTCTCCTGGTCGTTGATCCAGCCCATCAGCTCTTTGAACTTGAGGAGGTTGGCCTCGGCGCCGGTGGTCAGCGTCTGGGCGTCCTGGTCGTAGCTGGCCATGATCAGCGTGCGCAGCTCGGCGTCGTTCATCACCGGGACGACCTTCTCGGCGATGCGGCTCATGTTGCGGTACGAGCCCTGGAGCTGGAACGGCGGCTCGGTGCGGTACTGATCCTCCTGGCCGGCCGACTCGATGTATTGGAGGTTCACCTTGAGGATCACGTCGCGCACGGTGATCAGCTTCTTCATCACCGAGACCATCTCGTCGACCTCTTCGCGGCCGTAGTTCCCCTCGAACTCCACGCCCTCGCGGCTGCCGGTCTGCGCGATCTTGATGACGGCGTAAACGTCTTGCTGGCTGCGTGACGCGAGCGGGTTGAGCGCGGGGTTGGCGGTGAGGCAGTTCTCGAGGTACGACATGCGGAACGCGTCGCCGTGGTCGCCGATGATGTCGCCGAGGTTATAGGTATCGGCCCGGTTGGCGAGCATGTCGGGCAGCTTGAAGCGTTCGCCGGACTCGGTGTAGGGGTTGCCCGCCATGACCACGGCGACCTT
>CAZTLX010000213.1:1019-7187 GCA_964614575.1 uncultured Phycisphaeraceae bacterium
TGCGGCCGCGGAAGTCGTAGGTGCGGGTGCGGCCCTTGTACACGCCCTCGATGCGGCGCTGCGCATCGCAGAGGCTGATGAATTTCTGGAGGAACTCGGCGCTGGTGTGCTGGATGTCGTCGACGTAGATCATCACGTTGTCGCCCATCTCGAAGGCGAGGTTGAGCTTCTCGAGCTCTTCGCGGGCGGCGGCGTTGGTGGCTTCGGCGGGGTCGATGGAGGTGACGTTGTGCCCGATCGCCGGGCCGTTGATCTTCATGAAGATCACGCCCAGTCGGTTGGCGATGTATTCCATGAGCGTGGTCTTGCCGTAGCCGGGCGGCGAGATCAGCAGCAGCAGGCCGCTGCGGTCGGTGCGGGTCTGCGCGCCGGTCGTGCCCATCTGCTTGGCGAGGTTGTCGCCGATCAGCGGCAGGAACACCGTGTCGATCAGTTGATTGCGGACAAAGGACGTGAGCACCTTCGGCTTGAACTCGTCGATGCGCATCTGGTCGCGGGCCGCTTCGAGCGCCTCGTGCTTGAGGCGGGAGTAGGTCTCGAAGCGCGGGGCGGTGACCGTCGTGAAGCGCGTCAGGCGGGCGACGAAGTCGTGGTAGTCGAGCCGATACACCCCCTCACGGACGCGCGGGTGCGACCCGATCAGCCCGGTCAGCTCGGCGCGGACGCTCGCGGCGTGGACCCGGCCGGCGGGCGGCTTGCCCTCCATCAGCAGCAGGCTCAGCTCGTCGGTGTAGCCGGCGTGGTCGTCGTGCGAGCGCTCATCGCCCTCGGCGAGGAACGCGCCCGCCCAGTCGCGGATCAGGTGGAACCTGGCCCGCGGCATCTGATCAAGCGCCGCGACCGACGCCTGGAACTTCTTCAGCGAGCGCTTGTCGCGCAGGTGGTGGTGGAACGCGTCGTAAAGCTGCGCCGCCTCGGGGCTGACGATCAGGCCCTCGGCGTGGCGCGGGCCGATCAGCTCGTGGAAGAGGTACGCCCCCGCCTCGTCGGCGAGGCCGGCGTCGAGCGCGCTGTCCTGCTCGGCGAACGCGCGGAGGTGGCCGACCAACTCGGCGAGGTACACCCGCTGCTCGCGGGCGCCGGTGAAGACCTGCCCGATCGTGCCGAACCCGCCGAGCCGATGCATCAGTGATTCGCGCAGCGTCGGGTCATCCAGCGTCGTCCACCACAGCCCGGCCAGCGCCCGCGCTTCGCTGCGGTAGCGCAGCAGGCCGATCGAGCGGCGCATCGTCAGCAGCTCACGCAGGATCGCCGTGGCATCGACATCGTGTACGCCCTTGGTGTAGCCCTCGTGGTAGCGCGGGCCCATGAACTGGCGCACGCGTTCGAGCAGCGCGTCGGGGTCGGCGTCGAGCAGGGCGGCCGTCTCGTCCGCGTCTTGGCCGACCTGTTCCTGCATCAGCAGGTAGGCGAGGTACTCGGCGCGGTAGACGGTGGGGTCTTCGGAGACGACTTCCTGCGACCACACGTCGCGCGTGGCGTCGAGGGTGGCGTCGCGCAGCGGCTCGAAGAACTGCGTGCCCGCCAGGTGCAGGTGCATCTTCCCGTCGCGGATGATCGTGGTCAGGTCGATCGCCTGGGTGTTGACCGAGAAGACGTGCCGGCCGAAGCGGATGGTGTTGCGGCCGTCGGCCTGGAGGTCCTGGCGGTCCTTGAGCTGGCGGACCGCGTCCTCGCGGATCGTCTTGAGGCGCGACTGGATGTCATCGACGCGCACCGTGTCGTCCAGCGCCGCCAGCTCCTCACAGATGTCGCGGACCTTGTCGATCATCAGGTCGCTGGCGAAGTAGCTGTTGATCGCGTTGATCTGCTCCATCGCCTCGACACGCGAGCGGATGCTGCCCAGCACGCGTGACGCCGCCTGCCCCAGCGCCTCGGCCCGCTTGTTGCGCTTCTCGACCAGGTGCAGCTTGCGGTTCTCGAAGGCGTTGTACACCTCCTCGCGCTTCTCGGTGAGCTGGAGCACGAACTCGTCATACTCCGCGAAGCGGCCCTCCAGCTCCTCGATCTGCACCATCATCTTCGTCAGGTACTGCTCGGTCTTGGCCGGGTCGTCGGCCAGGTCCAGGAAGTTGACCACCGACTGGTTGAGCAGCTTCAACTGGCTGTTGAACTCCGCGATGCCCTCGGCCCGGCCAAGGTCCTGCTGGCGGTTGCGCAGGCGCGAACGCGTCGCGTTGAGCTTGCTGAAGATCTCGGAAATGTGGTCCACGATCGTGGTGCGCTGCGTCGTGTCCTCGATCCGCAGGTTGCTGACAATGTCGATGAGCATCTCCAGCTCATCGGCGCTGGCCTGCACCTGCTCGGCTAACGCTTTGGCTTCCGCGGCGGTGGCCAGCGCGTCGATCCGCCCGTCGTGCGCCGCGGCCGCGGCGCGGTACGGGTCCAGCGAGGCCGGGTCCAGCAGGAACGCCACGCACCGCTGGGACAGCGACTCGGTCTGCTCCTTGACCCGCGTTTCGAGCTGATCGACGTGGGACGGGTCCACGTAACGCAGCTCCCGCAGCGCGATCACCCGCCCGCGCACCTCACGCAGCGCGCCCAGCGCCTCGACGAACACCAGCAGGTCCTCGTAGACCCGCGTCGCGTTGCGGTTGATCAGCTCCTCGGCCTCGGCGGTGACCTGCTCGACCTGCCGGCGGGTGCTGCGGCGGATGCGGGTGACCTTCTCGTATTCGCCCACCGCCGCCTGCGCCGCGGCGCGGATCTGCGTCAGCGGCTCGGCGAGGTTGGCCGCCTCGTCGTGGCCGAGCCAGAAGTACGCGTCGAGCAGGTCCGACGCGGTCTTGACGATGTCCACGTACAGGTCGGCGTAGAGGTCGTCGCGGCGGATCAGCTCCAGCACCTCGACGCACTCGGCCATGCCCCGCACCACGTCGCGGTTGCCGACGCGGGTGAGGAACGAGTCCTCGGTCTGAGGCGGGGTGAAGTTGGGGCCGACGAAAGGCGTCTGCCAGACCTGCACGGCGTGGTGCTTCTGAGGCTCGGCGTCCTCGGGCGACTTGAAGAACACGACCTGGCCGTCGCCGAAGAACGCGTAGCCGTGCGAGACCAGCGGCGTCTGCACCGCCTGCTCGATGAGGTTGTACGCGAGCATCACGTACGCGCCGGTCGTTCGGTGGTAGTAGACGTAGGCGAAGTCTTCGCCGTTGGGCGCCGCGATCTTGCGGTCGAACACCAGCCCGTCGGGCACGGCGGGGAAGCGCTGGTATTTGCCCGACGCGAGGTAGTAGCCGCGGGAGAAGATCAGCCCGTGGTCCTCGGGCAGCAGTTGGCACGCCGAGCCCAGGCTGTCTTCGCGCACCACCTCCTGCAGCTTCGCGTTGAAGATGAAGTAGCGGAAGCGGTTTTCCTGGTACGGGCGGACCTTGAGCAGCACCAGGTGCCCGACGACGATGAAGTAGACCTCCGCGTCGTCGAGCGACTGGTCGGCGTCATCGACCGGCTCGCTGTAGACCCCCCCGCCGCTGTCGGTGTTGTTTTCGACCTTGATGGTCAGGTCCCCGCCGGTGGTCTCGACGAAGACCATGTCCTGGATGGCGTAGTGGGGGAAGGCGCCGTGGCTCTGCATGTCGCGCGTCGCGCGCTGCCACTTGAACTCGTGCTGGTCGGGGTAGCGGACCTCGTGGTCGGAGCGGTTGCCCAGGTAGCGCAAGGCCTCGCCCTCGATCGCCCACTTGAAGGCCTTGAAGTCGTCGACATCGCGGCCGACGTGGAACTTCATGTAGAGGTACGGCCCGCGGCGGAAGAATTTGGCGAACTTCGCGTCCTTGTAGAACCGGAAAAGGTCCACAAAGTCTTTGGTGAAGTCGGCGTTGTCCAGGAGGCTTAAGTCCTGCTCGTGGAACGTGCCACCCTCGAAGCGGTAGGCGGCGAAGACGTCGGGCACGCCGACCTGCGTCTTGAGCCCGAAGTGGACGTTAAAGCCCATGAGGAACCGGCCGCCCACGGCGACGATGTCGCGGGGGATGCAGTTGTGGGGCGTGGTGATCCGGTCGTGGCCGGTGAGCTTGAAATCGATGGACCCGAAGACCTGCTTGCGTCGGGCGTTGAGCTGGTCGAGCCGCTGCCGCAGCGCCTGGCCGTGCGCATCGAGCCGCTTGCGGATGACCTCGTAGGCGCCCTGGTCGAGCTGATCGTGCGCCGCGGCACCGGCGGGGCCTCGCGAGGCAGGGGGCGCGTCGCCGGCGGCGTGATCGGGTTGGGACGTGGGTTGCTCGGCCATGGCACACGGGGCGTTGAGGCGTCGGCGGTGCCTCGCCCCAAAGGGTTCGGCGTGGGGCACGGGTCAGGCGGTCGTCGTCGTGCGGCCGAGGCCGCGCGGCTCGGGGCTCAGCGCTTGCCGAGCGTTATCCCGAGGCTGTCGAGCTTCTTCCCGTCGTAGCCGGTGGCTTTGGAGAGGCTCAGCAGGTTCTTGAGCTCGTGGGTCAGGCTGTGGTCCTCGGACGCGGCCATCATCTTGCCGATGAGCGCGGCGATGGACAGGTTCTTCACGTCTTCGCTGTCGAGCCCGAACTGGCGGACGAGCTTGCCGATGCGGTCGCCCAGCGACTGGCCGTTGCCGTTGGCCTCGCCGTTGAGCAGCGTCTGGGAGAGCCGGCCCAGGTGGTCGGAGTTGTCCACGAAGCGGTCGATCTGCTTGCCGCGGGTGATGGCGTTGATGAGGTTGTCGAAGAACTCGCCGTCGCCCCCGACGATATCGATCTTCGCCGACTTGAGCGCCTCGGCCAGGACCCTGGCCTGCTCGGCGGCGATGTCCTTGTGGATGTCGATCCGCTTGAGGTCGACCTGCAGGTCCTTGTCGAGCCGCAGCTTGAACTCCTCGTGGTCCTTGCCCACGCCGTCGAGCTTCTTCATCGCCTCGGCCTTGGCGGCGACGCCCTCGGCCTCGGCGCTGTACTTGGCGCCCATCACGTCCGCTTCCGCGGCACCCTTGGCCTTGATCGCCTCGGCCTTGGCGAAGTCGCCCTTCGCTTCCGCCTCCAGCTTCTTCTGCACCACCTCCGCCTCCGCCGTGCCGTACTTCGATACGGCCCCGGCCTTCGCGTCCATCACCTCGGCCTCGGCCAGGCCCTCGGCCGCGACCTCCGCCTGGTGCGCCTCGGCCAGCTTCATCTTGCCCAGCGCCTCCTTCTCCGCCGCCGCACGCCTGGCCTCGGCTTCGATCAGGATCTCGTCGGCCTCGAACTGGCTGGCCAGCTTGCTCGCCTCGGCTTTCTTGACCTGCTTGACCTTGTCCTCCTCCGCCTGCGCCGTCGCCGCCGTCACCTTCACCGTCTTGGCGCGCTCGGCGGTCATGATCTCCTCGGTGTCTTTGATCTTCTGCTCTTCCTCCACCACCGCACGCTCCACCACCACCCGCTCGCGGATCACATCCTGGATCTTCTTGCGCTCGACCTCCAGCGCCTTCTCCTTCTCGATCCGCGCCAGCTCCACGACCCGCTCACGCTCGGTCTGCTCCAGGCCACGCTCCCGCTCGACACGCTCGGTCTCCACCGCGTCGGTCCGCTCCTTGGCCCGCATCGCGATGAGCACCTGCCGCAGCTTGTTCTCCTCGGCGACGCCCAGCTCCTCCTCGGTCTGGATGCGGGCCTTCTCCGACTTGTAGCGCTCCTCTTCCTCGACCTTGTGCGCCTCGGCCTGCTCGCGGGCGCGGGCGGTGTCGATCTCGCGGGCCTGCTTGGCCTCGGCCTCGGCCTGCTGACGCTCCAGCTCCAGGATCGCCTCCCGCGCCTCGACGTCCTGCTTCTTGATCGTCTTTTCCTTCTCCCGCGCGATCTCGTTGGCGCGGATCGCCTCGCGGGCGGTCAGGTCCACGATCTTCTTGATGCCCTCGGCGTCGAGGATGTTGTTCGCATTAAGCTGATCCAGGTCGGTCTGCTCGAGGTAGTCGATCGCCGCGTCGTCGAGCACGTAGCCGTTGAGGTCCGTGCCGATGTGCGCGAGGATCTCGTTCTTGAAACGCTCACGCTCGGTGTAGAGCTCGGTGAAGTCGAACGCCTTGCCCACGGTCTTGAGCGCTTCGGAGAACTTGGCGTCGAACAGCTCGATCAGCGCTTCGAGGTCCGATGCCCGGCGGCAGCCGATGGACTGGGCCACCTGCAGCACGTCGATCGCGGCGTTGTTGACGCGGACGAAGAAGGCGACCTTGATGTCGGCCCGGACGTT
>CAZTLX010000214.1:0-6820 GCA_964614575.1 uncultured Phycisphaeraceae bacterium
AAACCATCATCCTCAACAACGACTTCCAGGGCATGGTCAAGCAGTGGCAGGACCTGTTCTACGAGGAGCGCTACAGCCACACGCAGATGCACAACCCCGACTTCGTGAAGCTGACCGACGCGATGAACTGTAAGGGCTTCCGCGTGACCAGGGCCGCCGACCTGCCCAGGGTCATGAACGAGTTCCTCACGCACGAGGGCCCGGCGGTGCTCGAAGCGCTGGTCGAGAAGCACGAGCACGTGTACCCGATGATGCCCGCGGGCAAGACGGTGGACGACATGGTCCTGGGCCCGGCGGCGGGCAAGGGCGGGCGGTGCTGAAGCCCGCGGGTGACACGCGGATCGGTTCGTGATCCGCAAGCTCGGCCGAACGGCATCGGCTTGGCAATCAGATAAAAGACCGGCCAGGTCCGCAGTCAAACTGATCGATCCATACGATGTCCGACCCCCGCCCCGCTGTCGCGTCCTGGTTCGCTTCGCGCAAACTTGGCTTATTCGTCCACTTCGGGTTGTACGCGCTCGAGGGCTGGCATGAGCAGGACCACATGCGCCGCCGCATCCCGCGCGCGACCTACCGCAAACTGATCGATCGCTTCAACCCCACGCGGTTCGATGCCGAGCAACTGCTGGACCTCGCCGAATCGGCGGGCATGCAATACATCTGCTTCACCACCAAGCACCACGACGGCTTCTGCCTGTGGGACACGAAGCAGACGCAATACCAAGTCATGAATGCGCCTTGCGGGCGCGACCTGGTCGGCGAGCTGGCCGCGGCCTGCCATCGACGTCGGTTCCCGCTGGGCCTCTACTATTCGATCGCCGACTGGCACCAACCGAATTACCCCAACCGGGGCCGGCACCACGAACTGCCGGAGCCGGGCGACGGCGATGAGCCGGACTGGGACCGGTACATGGCCTACCTCGTCGCGCAGGCGCGCGAGCTGTGCAGCAATTACGGCCCGGTCGCGCACTGGTTCTGGGATATCAACGTCCCCGAGCACCGCGACCCGGGCATCAACCAGATGCTGCGCGAACTACAGCCCGACATCGTCATCAACGACCGAGGCTTCGACGAGGGCGACTTCGGCACGCCCGAGCGGGAATACAGCGATGCCCTCGAAAAACGTGCCCCCCGCTTCGACCGCCCCACCGAGGCTTGCAACTCCGTCGGCACCCAGAGCTGGGGCTATCGCTGCGACGAGGACTACTACGCCACCGTCCACCTGACCAACAGCATCACGCGCACCCTCGCACGGGGCGGGCACTACCTGCTCAACGTCGGACCCGACGCTCGGGGCGAAGTACCGGCCCAGGCCGCGGCAGTTGTCGGCGAGGTCGGCGACTGGTATCAACGCGTACGCGAAGCATTCGGTGATGCGGAACCGGCTTCGGACCTGACACGGAACCCGCAAGTGCTGCTCACCCGCCGCGGCCGCACGCTCTATGCGCACCTGCCCGCGCCGGTGCTTGCGGAGGCCGTGGTCCTTCCGCCGCTCGCCATCATGCCCGTCAAGGCGACGCTGCTCAACACCGGCCAACCGCTCCGCGCCAGCCTCGATCCGCTCCCGGCGTACTGGCAGTCGCAGAGCGCGTGGTTAACGATCAAAGGCCTGCCCCGCGATCGCCTCGCGACCGAGCCGCTGATTGTTCGGCTGGACTTCGACCAACCGCTGCCGCACGCTGCCGCGTCGGTCGCCCGGGCGTTCGAGGGCTAGCCCGATCCCCACGCGATGATGGCCGGGGCCGGATTACTTCTGATCGTCGGCCTTGCTTTGTTTGGGCTCGGCCTTGGGCAGAGACAGCACGACCACGTCGGTGCCGCGCTTGGGGTTGGCTTCGCCCTCGATGACTTCGCAGTAGGAGACCTTCTCCGAGACCTGGGTGATCTTGAGCTTGCCGATGGTTTTGCCGATGGCTTTTTCGAGCACCTCGCCGGTGTCGGGGTCGATAAGGTCTTCGCCCTGCTCGCGCATCTCGAGGATGGTGCCCGCGCGGAAGTTGTATTGCTCGCCGCGGTTGATGATGACGCGGCTGTCCTTGACCAGCACGACGCTGCCGTCGGCGGGGATCTCCTCGAACTGGGTGCCGAAGTATTCCGCGGCCTGGTTGATGCAGTCCTGGGCCGCTTCGCCAAGCGGGGTCTTGGCGAACGCGCCGATGTCGCCGCCGAACCCGCGTTCGGAGTAGCCGACGTTGATTTTGGCGCGACCGGCCACGCCCTCGATGCGCTTCTTGGCGACGATCTCGCCGGTGCTCGATTCGATGATCTTGGCGATGATGGTGATCTTGGCGTCGGCCTTGCCCCCGCCGACCTTGAAGCCCTTGATGCGCAGCCCGCCATCAAGACCCGACTCGTTGTTCTCCACCTCGACCACGGTGCCGGTCGCGATGTATTTGGCCGGGCGCAGCTTGCCGGTCTGGGCGACGCCGGCCGCCTTCGCGGTGCGGCCGGACGCGGCCAGGTCCTGTTCATCGAGCACGTAACCGAGCTTGTCACGCTCGACGAGGACGAATCGGCCGGTGTCCATCAGGCCCGACTCGAGCATGATCGAGAGGTTCTGCCCGAGCTTCGCCTCGCCGCGCCAGCCCGAGTCGTTGTTGAAATCGACGACGCCCACGGCGTGCTTGATGCCGTGATACTCGGGCAGGTCCATCTTGGCGTCGCCATCGGTGGTTTTGGTCTTGTCGGTGCCGGTGCCCTTGCGGAAGAGGTCTTCGAGGCCGGCGTACGCGGGGGCCGTGAAGCCCGGGAGCATTACCGTGACGAGCAGGAGGCGAGCGATCGGGGCGCGGAAGGTCATGACGATTCCTTTCGTGGCGTGGGGCCGTGACGGGTGTATGAGGCCATATCGTAACGCGGTGAGGGCAAAGAACAACGCCCGGCGCGGGGCCGGGCGTTGGGAGGGGGGTCTCATGGATCGGCCCGGCAGTGCCTGATGGGGCACGGGGCCGACACGGTTTCGCGAAGCCGCAAGCGGGGAGAGCGCATTATTCGGCGGTGGCTTCGACGGTTTCTTCGTCGGCTTCGGCTTCGGCTTCGGCCCCTTCTTCACCTTCGGGGGCCTGCTCGTCATCGAGGTCCAGCGGGCGGTCGCTGACGACCCACAGCTTGATCTCGGCCTTGAGTTCCTTGTTGATGACGATGGGGATGTGGTACGTGTCGATCCGCTTGATCTGCTCGCCGAGGCGAACGAAGCGGTCCTCGATCTCGAAGCCCTGCTCGCGCAGCGCCTCGGCGATATCGTGCTGCGACACGCCGCCGTAGAGCGCGCCCGAATCGTTGGCCGAGCGCTCGATCGTCAACTCGTAATCCGAGAGGCGATCGATCAGGGTCTTCTGCTGCTCGGCGAGCTTGGCCAGTTCGGCCTCGATCTGTGCGCGGCGTTCGGCGAGGGCGGCGATCTTCTCATCGCTGGGGGGCTCGGCGTAGCCGCGGGGCAGCAGGAAGTTACGGGCGTAGCCGGGCTTGACCTTTACGACATCGCCGACGATGCCGAGGCTGTCCACGTTTTCCAGCAAGAGCAGTTCGATGTAACGGGCCATGTTGAGGGTTCCTGTCCTCGGGTGAGTTAGGCATGCGTGATGCGGGCTACGATGCCCGGGCAGCACACCAGGAGCGGGGGAATGACGAATGAGGAAATCCGAATGACGAAAAGGACGTCGCTCGTTATGCCTCTCGCTTCGTCATTCTGGTTTCATCATTCGTCATTTCAAAACGGGATATCGTCCTCATCGACGGGCGTGTGCGCCGGCTCGGAAGATCCACCGCCGCCGGAAGCGCCGCCGCCGCCCGATGAACCGCGGCTTGGTGTACTGCGTTGATAGTTGCCCCCGACACCGGATGCGCCGCCGGGGCCGCCTTCATCGCGGCCGCCGACGAACTCGAAGCTGTCGATCACGACCTTGAGCTTCGAGCGTTTCTGGCCGGACTGCTTGTCGTCCCACTGGTCCAGCCGCAGCTTGCCCTCGATGAGGATGGGTTTGCCCTTCTGGAAGTACTGGCTGATGACCTCGGCGGTGCGGCCGAAGGCCTCGCAGTCGATGAAGTTCGCCCGCTCTTCCCACTGATCGGTCTGCTTGTTCTTCCAGCGCTCGTTGACCGCCAGCCCGATCTGCGCCACCGGCATGTTGCTCGGCAGGAAGCGCATCTCCGGGTCGCGCGTCAGGTTGCCCATGAGGATGACTTTGTTGTAGCTGGGCATGAGCGTGGCCTTGGGCAAACAGGATCAGGAACCGCCGGCCGCGGCGACCGCGGACTCAGGCGTCGGCCGTCTCGACCTCGTCTGTGACTTCCGCGTCGTCGTCCGAGCTGTCTGCTTCCGCCGGCGCGTCGCCCTGCTCCTGGCGGAGCTTGGCCTCGACCGCGGAGGTCTCGGCTTCCTTGAGTTCAAGCTCGATCTCGGTCTCGCCCATGTGGTCGCAACGGGTCATCAGCACCCGCATGACCAATTCCGAGAGGTTGCAGTCGCGCTCGATGTTCGCGATCTGCACCGCGCGGACGCGGAACAGGGCCAGGACATACAACCCTCGCTTCTGGCCGTTGACCGGGTAGGCGAGCTTGCGCTCGTCCCACTTGCGGAGGCTGATGACCTCGGCCTCGGCGCGGTCGAGCATCTCGCGGATGTGGCTCAGCGCCCCTTCGAGGTCGCCGGCCATCTGCTGCTGGTTGATCAGGAACATGCCCTCGTACAGGGCGGTCTTGACATCGGCCATGGTGTTCGTCTCCCGTAGCGGGTGCCGGCCCGGTATCCCCCGCCGACGTCGCGGGGGCCTGGGGTCCATCTGGACCGGGCCGAGGCAAGCGGAGCAGTGTACCGCAACGGGGGGTGGCGGGCAAAGGGGTGAGAATGGTGGAAGCGGGATTTGGGCGCGCGGAGAGCGCCAAGAGCGCGGAGGCGATTGCCGGGCCGCAACGCGGCTCTGGTCCGGGATCGCGTAGCGCTCCGGCCAGGGGGTGTCAGCCTTGGGTGTCGAGCGCCCACTTGAGCGCCCCGCCCACGATGGTGTGGGTCGCGCGGGCTTTGACCTGCCAGCCGTCGAACGGGCAGTTGCGGGCTTTGCTGGCGAACTGCCTCACATCAATCGTCCAATCCATCTCGGGGTCGATGATCGTCACGTCTGCGTCCGCCCCCTCCTTTAACTCGCCCTTGCCATCGAGGTTGCACAAGCCGGCGGGGGCGAAGGTCATCATGCCCAGCAGCTTCTTCCAGTCGCAGGCGTCGTGGTCGAAGATCAGGGCCTTGGCGTAGAGGGCCAGCGCGCAGTCGAGGCCGAGGATGCCCGCGGGGGCCTCGGCAAACTCCAGCGCCTTTTCCTCCGGCGTGTGCGGGGCGTGGTCGGTGGCGAGGATCGTGATCGTGCCGTCGCGCACCCCGGCAATGAGGGCCTCGATGTCGCGCCGCGTCCGCAGCGGCGGGTTCATCTTGGTGTTGGTGTCGTACCCGGCGCACGCGTCCTCGGTCAGCAGCAGGTGGTGCGGGGCGACCTCGGTGGTGACGGGTTGGCCTTGCTGCTGCGCGTGGCGGATGACGTCGAGCCCCGCGCCGGTGGAGAGGTGCTGGACGTGATACCGGCAGCCGATCGATCGGTTGAGCGTCACATCGCGCAAGATCGCCATCTCCTCGGCCACCGCCGGCCGGCCGGGAAGGCCCAGCTTCGTGCAGAGCGCGCCCGCGTTCATCGCGCCTTTCGCGACCAGCGACGGCTCCTCGCAGTGCTGCATCAGCACCTTGCCGGTCATCTTCACGTACGCCAGCGCCTTGGCCATCACCGCCGCCGAGGCGATGCAGTCGCCGTCGTCGGTAAACGCCACGGCCCCGGCCTTGTCCATCAGGCCGATCTCCGCCAGCTCCTCGCCCCGGCGGCCCTTGGTCACCGCGCCGACGGGGAACACGTTCGCCAGGTCCGCCTTCCACGCCTCGGTATAGACGTATTCGATCAGCGCCGCGTGGTCGATCGCCGGGCGCGTGTTGGCCATGCACACCACCGAGGTGAACCCGCCGGCCACCGCGCTGGCCGCGCCGGTCGCGATGGTTTCTTTATCTTCCTGCCCCGGCTCGCGGAAGTGGACCTGCGGGTCGATCAGCCCCGGGCAGACGATCCGCCCCCCGGCGTCGATCGTTTGCACCTCACCGCCCCCGGAACTTGTGCGGTCGGCGTCGGTCGCCTTGCCGATCTTCTGCACCTTGCCGTGCGCGAGGACGATGTCGGCGGTTTCATCGCGGCCGGATTTGGGGTCGATGACACGGCCGTGAGTAATGATCAGGGGCGGCGGCGGAGCGACTTCGGGCATGCGGGTAGTTTAACGCCAACAGCGCAGGCCCGATCAACCGTCCGGCTCACGCCGCGTCGCGCAGCGCCTCGCCTTCATCATCCTCGACGATGTCGACGTTGAAATGGCTGGGGTCCAGGTCTTGCGGATCGACGCCCGAGACGCGGGCGGCGCGTTGGGCCACGGCGTTGAGGTACTCCAGCCGACGCCGCCGCGCCCCCGCGATGATGTCGTGCTTGCGCACCTGCGTGCGCAGGCTGTGGCCCAGCACCGAGAGCACCGCGTGCGTGAAGCACCCGCCCAGCAGGATGAGCACAATCGCGGCCAACTGATAGGACAGGGGGATACCCATGACCTGATCGTTATCGGCTCGCCGCGGGGCCCGCGCCAGTCGGCCCCCATCCTTCGCGTTACTGGACCCAGCCGCGGATGGAGAAAGAGCCGACGGACGACGCACGCCCGGAGATCGGGTGGCGTTGACGGTGACCGCTCCCGGGAACCGGGGTCGCGTAGCGACCCGGCTACAGGGGCAGCGAGGGGCGCGAGGCGA
>CAZTLX010000214.1:6830-7165 GCA_964614575.1 uncultured Phycisphaeraceae bacterium
AGCGACCCGGCTAAAGGGGGGAATCGTGGGGCGCGTAGCGACCCGGCTATGGGGGCGTCGGCCCGCGTTCTCCCGCCCCCGCGACCGCCGCCTTCGGTACACTAATCGGACATGCCGGGAAGACGCATCCGATCATCGTTTTTCACTGCCGCACTCACCCTGCTGGCGTTTTTCATCAGCCATGCGCCGCAGCCGGCCCAGGCCCAGCTCCGCGAGGTCATCTTCGATGTCGATCGCGGCGGCGGGTACGTCGGCCTGGCCGGGTTCATCCGGGCCGGGCAGTGGACGCCGCTACGGGTCACGCTCGCGAACCAGTCGGCCGAGCTGCGCGAGGT
>CAZTLX010000215.1:0-5025 GCA_964614575.1 uncultured Phycisphaeraceae bacterium
CATCTACTCCGGCAAGCTGGAGAAAGGTTCGCGCGTCCTCAACTCCAACAACGGCAAGAAGGAGATCGTCTCGCGCATCTTCGAGATGAACGCCAAGGACCGCGTCCCGCGTGACACCGCGATGGCGGGCGAGATCGTCGCCATCGTCGGGCTCAAGAGCAGCTCCACCGGCGAGACGCTCTGCGAAGCCGACGACCCGATCGTCCTCGACCGCATGGACTTCCCCGAGCCGGTCATCTCCATGGCCATCGAGCCGGCGACCGCCGCGGACAAGGAGAAGCTCTCCAACGCCCTGGGCACCCTGCGTCGCGAAGACCCCTCCTTCCAGAGCCACTACGACGACGAGACCGGGCAGACCATCATCGCCGGCATGGGCGAGTTGCACCTGGACATCATCACCACCAAGATCCGCCGCGACATGAAGATCGGCATCAACGTCGGCCGGCCGCGCGTCGCCTACCGCGAGTCGATCAAGGGCCAGGCCGAGGCCCGCGGCATCCACAAGAAGCAGACCGGCGGCCGCGGCCAGTTCGGCGACTGCACCATCATCGTCGAGCCGATCACCGAAGACGAAGCCAAGGCCCAGGAGCTGGACTGGCGCGACGGCGTGGCGTTCGTCGACGAAATCGCCGGCGGCGCGATCCCACGCGAATACATCCCGTCGGTCGGCGTCGGCTGCCGCGAAACCGCCCGCACCGGCGTGCTCGCCGGCTACCCGCTCCAGGGCGTCAAGGTCCGCCTCATCGACGGCAAGTACCACGACGTGGACTCGAGCCAGATCGCCTTCGAGCAGGCCGGCGTCCTCGCCTTCAAGGAAGCCACCCGCAAGGCCGGCCTCCAGCTCCTCGAGCCGATCATGAAGGTCCAGGTCACCACCCCCGCCGAGTTCATCGGCAACGTCACCGGCGACCTCAACCGCCGCCGGTCCATGGTCGTCGGCGACGAGGAACGCGGCAACACCCGCATCATCACCGCCGAGGCCCCGCTCTCCGAGATGTTCGGCTACTCCGACCAGCTCCGCGGCATGTCCCAGGGCCGCGCCTCCTACTCCATGGAGCCGCTCAAGTACGCCGCCGTCCCCGACAACATCGCCAAGGACATCCTCGAAGGCAAGGCCGGCGGCAAGTAAGCCCGCCCGGCTATCCCCAACGCGACCCCATTAACCCACGGTTTGGGCGCTATCGTTTCGAACAACTCGGTACTGTTCTCTTCCACGACGGAAGTTCCGTATACACATGATGGGACCTGTTCTGAACAACTGGAAACACCCTCGCATGTTTCGGAACCTCTAGCATTAGAACGAGCAGAAAACGAGCAGACACGGACCCCGTGTCGCAATGGTTCGACGGCGATCCAGGACAGCACCTCCGAGCTGTTGATAGCCCCGGTCAAAGAACAACAGATCGCGGCGAAGGCCTCGCCGAATCGGCGAGGCAAGATCCCATCCGGCACCATATCCCAGGCTGAAGCGCCACGCTCTAAACCGAAGCTACCCGGGTCGCTGGGCAAAAAACGCATCATCTACACCAGGTATTCGAGCGACCTCCAGGACAAGCAGACCTGTGAGGCGCAGGAGCGGCGCTGCCGAACCGGCCTGGCCGACCCTTCGGGCCGGTGACAGACATGAATATCTGTCCTGCCTCCATACCCTCAAGCCTGGCCGCCGGGTCAATGTCTGCAACCTGGGGGATCAAGACAGGGCTGTTTAGTTCACTCCCGTTTTTCAGTCCGCAAAACAGTGCGCACAAAACCGGTCACCCGATTTTCAAGACCCCGCTGACGGGCCGCAATCCACATCCTGTTGGGCGGCATGATACTGCGTTTCACGCGGGCGTTTCACACGAAAAACGCCGTTGGCGCTAGCGCCAATGCGGTTTTTCACAAAAGTGTTCCACGTGAAACGTCGTTGCGCACCCGGAAGTTCCCCGGAATTACCCCGAAAATCGGAAGTGGAGGAAGATTTTTTTGGCGCAAATCCCGCCGCGGTGCCGCCCCGGAAGGGGTGCTGCCTCGGCGGGCTTGGGTGGGGGAGGCGGAGTGCCTGCGATGTTTCACGTGGAACGTTTTGGTCTTTGGAAGGTGGTGGTGGGGGCTGCACGGCGGGGCGGTTGGGTTTACACTGCCGCGCTGCATGGCAGCACTCCCTACAGAAAAGCAGATGAGCCGACGGGTCGTGATCAGCGGGTTGGGGCCGGTGTCGGCGTTGGGGCTGGGCGTGGCCGCGCATGCCGAGGGGCTACCGGCGGGGGCCAGCGGGATCGGGCCGATCGAGGCGTTTGATGCCGCGGGCTTCGACTGCCGCATCGCCGGTCAGGTGCGCGATTTTTCCGTGCGGGATTACGTGCCCAAGACCTACCGCAAGGCGACGAAGGTGATGGCGCGGGACATCGAGCTGGCCGTGGCCGCCGCGGACCTGGCGGCACGGGACGCGGGCATCGCGACCAAAGGCACCGCGCCCGACGAGCCGCCGACCTACGACCCGCGACGGGTCGGGGCGCACATCGGCGCGGGGCTGATCGCGGTGGACCTGGACGAGCTGACCGCCGCGCTGGTCAAGAGCACCGATGAGGCGGGCAAGTTTGACATCCACAGGTGGGGGGCCGAGGGCATGACGCACCTCACGCCGCTGTGGCTGCTTAAGTATCTGCCGAACATGCTCGCCTGCCATGTGACGATCATCCACGACACGCAAGGCCCGAGCAACACGATCACCTGCGGCGAGGCGAGCAGCGGGCTGAGCATCGGCGAGTCGCTGCGCGTGATCCAGCGCGGGCAGGCCGACCTGTGCTTCTGCGGCGGGGCCGAGAGCAAGCTCAACCCGATGGCGTTCCTGCGCCAGCAATTCACCGAGCGTCTGACGACATCGGGCAACGATGCGCCCGCGCAGGCGGTGCGGCCGTTCGACCAGGCCGCGGCGGGCACGGTGCTGGGCGAGGGCGGGGGGATCATCATGCTCGAAGCGCTCGAGACCTTCGAGCGGCGCGACGGTGAGAAGAAGGCTTATGCCGAGGTGCTCGGTTTCGCGGCCAGCCAATCGGTGAATCGCGCGGCGAAGAACCGTGCCCCCGAGGTAGACGGCCGGGGCATCGGCGTGGCGATCAGGCGCGCCCTGCAGGAAGCGGGGGTGGCCCCGGGCGAGATTGATGTGATCTACAGCTTTGGCCTCGGCGTCCCGGCGTGCGACGCGGCGGAGGCCTCGGCCCTGCGGGCAATCTTCGGCGAGGCGATGCCGGCCGTGCTCAGCACCAAGCCCGCGCTGGGCAACTGCGGCGCGGGCGCGGGCGGGCTCGATGTCGCCGCCGCGGCGCTGGCGCTGCACTATCAAAAAGCCATGCCCGTCCTAAACCGTGAACAGCCGCTCGAAGGCCTGGGCAACACCCCCGCGCCCGGCAAACTGACCCACGCGCTGGTCTATGCCGCGGGCTTCGGCGGGCAGAACACCGCGCTGGTCCTGCGGCGGATGGGAGCCTGAGCATGCGGTCGATTCGGCGGCGTAGGGGGTAGAATGTCATTATGGTCACACCCGCACCCGGACAACCTCAGACACCTTCGCCGGACCTCGACTCCCTGCTGGCGCGGCGGGCGGCGCTGTTGCGTGAGTTGAAGCAGATCGATACTCGCATCGCCGACCGGTTGTCGGTGGGTGAGCAACGTGAATTGGCGGCTAAGCCGCTTCATGGCCTGTTGACTTACCACGGTGATGTGGTGGAACCGACCGGCGAGACCTGGGAAGCCGAGCAGTGATCCTGCTGGACACGCACGCCTGGTTCTGGCTGGTGGATCGGCCATCGATGCTGTCGCAGACCGCCGCCTCGTTGATTCGCAGTTCAGAACTGGTGCATATTTCCGCCATCAGTTTCTGGGAACACGCGACGCTGCTGCGCAAGGGGCGGATCGAGGTCGGGGTGCCACCCAACGAATGGGTTGAGATCGCGGCGTCGCTGCCCGGTTTGGCGGTCGCTCCGGTGGATCAGGACATCGCGTGGTTGGCCGGCAGCGGTTCGCTTGGCTTGCATGGCGACCCGGCGGACCGCATCATCGCCGCAACCGCGCTGATCCATCGGGCTCGATTGATCACGAAAGATGCACGGCTGCAAGCGCACGCTGAACTCAACACCATCTGGTAACCCCATGAAACAACGCATCGTCATCACCGGCATGGGCTGGGTCACGCCGCTGGGCCACGATCTGGAAACCGTCTGGCAGCGCATCCTCGCGGGCGAGTCGGGCGTCTCGAAGACCGAGCACTTCGACGCCAGCACCTTCCCCACCGCCTTCAGTGCGCAAGTCAAAAACTACGACTGGCGCGACTTCGTCCAGGACCCCGCGCTGCACGAAGGCATCGGACGCAACATCGGCTACGCGCTGGGGGCCGCGACGCAAGCGTGGCGACATGCCGGGCTTGATCGGCTCGACGACAGCTCCCTCGACCGCGAGCGCATGGGCCTGTACCTCGGCTCGGGCGAGGGCATCCTCGACTTCGACAACTACGTCGCCGCGAACCTCGCCGGCTGGAACGACGAAAAACGCGGCATCGACACCGTGCAGTGGACCGCCACCGCGAAGAAGCTGATGAACGCCACCGCCGAGATCGAGCAGGAGCCCAACATGCCGCTGGCCCACCTCGCGCTCGAGTTCGGCGCGATGGGCCCGGCATATAACTGCCTCACCGCCTGCGCCGCCTCCACCCAGGCCATCGGCGAGGCCGCCATGATCATCGCCCACGGCGACGCCGACCTCATGATCACCGGCGGCGCCCATACCATGATCCACCCCTTCGGCGTCACCGGCTTCAACCGCCTCACCGCGCTCTCCACCCGCAACGACAACCCCACCGGTGCGTCGCGCCCCTTCAGCCACGACCGCGACGGGTTCGTCATGGGCGAGGGCTCGGGCATGCTCATCATCGAAAACGCCGAGCACGCCGCCAAACGCGGCGCCAAACCCCTGGCCGAGATCATCGGCTACGGCTCAACCGCCGACGCCTACCGCATCACCGACATCCACCCCGACGGCCGCGGCGCC
>CAZTLX010000215.1:5035-7039 GCA_964614575.1 uncultured Phycisphaeraceae bacterium
GCATTACATCTCGGCCCACGGCACCGGCACCAAGGAAAACGACTCGATCGAAACCAAAGCGGTGCGACAGGTCTTTTATCCAGAGGGTGTGAAGGATGCTCAAGGAAACTTCCGGCGGGGGCCGGCGATGTCCTCGATCAAGGGGATGATGGGTCACCTGATCGCCGCGGCGGGCGCGGTCGAACTGATGACCGCGGTGCTCGCGCTGCGCGATCAGGTGCTGCCGCCGACGATCAACCTCAACCAGCCCGGCCCCGAATGCGACCTCGACTACGTGCCCAACCAGGCCCGCCAAGCCAGCCTCGACTACGCGATGAGCAATAACTTCGGCTTCGGCGGCCAGAACGACACGCTGGTCATCAAGCGCGGATGACATGAACCCTTTGCTTCACCGCGTTTCCCCACCCAAACCGTTCGGCCCAAACCCGCCCCTTTTTGGCGGTCCGAACTGCACGCCCGCCACCCGGGCGCGGCCAGGCATGACCGCCGCCGTGGTATCTCCCCACACCTGTCGTCGCGGAGGATGTGGACGCGCCGCGACATGCGTTGCGGCGGTGCTTCCATCTTGACTCTTGCGAGTGCAGCGGGTCTTTTGTCTGACCGATTCGCTGCACTCTCTGTTGCGCGTCGGCCCCGCGTAATCGATGAGGCCGATTGAAACGAGGTCGCTCACGCTCACCGTCGGGGAGCCCCCGAAGTCGCGGTAACGGTTGGCCAAAGGGCGCGGATGCCGTGCTGATCCCCGGAAATCGGTGGCAAAGCTGGTGCAACGATCAGCCGGGAAAAAATACGCAACGATCCGAATGGATCGGCGCTGATTCATCATCAGGCCAACGGCAGTTCCCCCGGGCAGGCGAGTTCGTCGTGGTACGTCAGGATGGTGGCGACCTGCGGATGCACGTGGGTGAGGGTGCGGGGCTCATCCTTTAAGAGTGAGCAAGTCGCGTGTCCGCGGCAGGCCTGGTCGTATTGCTGGGCCCAGTCGTCGAAGCGTTGGCGGGTTTTCTCATCCGGCCAGGGGTAGCCGCGCGGCGGCAGGGGCAGGCCGAGGCGCCAGGGCTTGGGGGAGAGGCGGGCGCGGAAGCAGGACTGGGCCCGGCACAGGCGCACGTAGAGCTGGTCGGTGCCGAAGTCATCGAGCAGGTGTTTCGTCTCGGCGGCGTCGGGGTCGAACGTGCGGTCGGTGATGATGCCGCGGTACCCGGCGGCGGTCTGGTACAGCCGCAGGCTCAGGCCGCGGCGGCGGGCCAGGTCGCGGGCGCGCTCTGGCGCGTCGTCGTCCACCGGCTCGGGGCGTTTGCCGAAGAGCCGAGCGAGCAAGCCGACAGGCTGGGGCTGGGGCCGATCGATGTCGATGAACATGACGCGTGCGGCATTGAGCACGTATGAGCCGTAGACATTGCGGGTGATGACCGCGTCGGGCGCGTCCGGGTGGCCGAGGGTTTCGACGATCGGCTCGCGGAGCGGGCGGTCGGCGTAGTATTCTTCGCGCGGCGGGTCGTGGCCTTCGAGCATCGCCTGGGCGATATCCTGGGCGCGGGTCAGGGCGCGTTGCTGGGCATCGGCTTCGCTGCGGTCCGACCACCCGATGCCTCGGATATCCCCGTCGGGGTCGGGGCGGCCCTGTTCATCGACGGTGACGCGCGACCAGTGGCGGGCGATGTGCATGGGCGATCCTTGGCGACCCCTCGCGTGCGGAGCGCAGGCGGTGACACAGCTTGCCGATGCGTGAGCCTTGTCGTGGTCCGTGCAGGATATCGTAGCGCATTGCGAAAAATCCGATCTCGCGCGGCGAAGGGGCGGGTTCGCGAAGCGGTGAGCGGCTTTTTCGTCGTATCCTCCGGCGGCTCGGTGGTCGGGCGGCGCAGGTGAGAAAGGGCGGGGGGCCGACGAACAATTCCGCCGGACCCCGGCGTGTAAGATGCGACGCGCGCCCGGCCGCGGACGCGACCCTGATCCTGCCGAGACCCCTCATGCAAACCCCCACCCCCGGAAGTGCCCCGA
>CAZTLX010000216.1:0-7020 GCA_964614575.1 uncultured Phycisphaeraceae bacterium
CTGGAGTCGATTTGACGGGTCCGCGTCGGGCGCGGAAAAGTGGATAAGTACATTTATCTGAGTTCAATCGCGCCCACCGCCGGACGAGCAAGACGGTGGCGTTGTGGGATTCCCCGCAAGTACTTGGGTCGTTCAATATACCACCAAGTTCATCTACGACGGCTGGCGTCTGCTGGCGGAGACCAACGGCGACAACGCGCTGATCCGCAGCTACGTCTGGTCGGCGGTGCCGGGGCCGGGCGGCGTCGGCGGGTTGCGCGCGATCCGCGTGCATGATCCTTCCGGGGGCGGCTTCCCCGTCACCGACACATATTGGGAGATCAGCGACGGCAACAGCAACGTCACGGCCCTGGTCGATGCGGACAGCTAGCAGGTCGTCGCCAGCTACCAGTACACGCCGTTCGGCCAGTTGATGTACGCCGAGGGCGACCCCGCGGCCCTCGCCGCCAAACCCTTCGGGTTCAGCACGAAGTACCACGACGATGAACTTCCGGGGGCGGGCGATGACCTGGTGTACTACGGCTACCGCTACTACCACCCCGGCCTGCGGGTCTGGCTTCACCGCGCTTCGTGGGGGACGGCAGGTGGCCGCGGGCTTTGCCGTGGGGCGTGGGGGGGCTTATGATCGGCGGTGATGAAGCGATCTGAGCGATGGCGATGCGGTGTCGGGGCGTGGGCGGTGGTGCTGGCGCTGGTGGTTGGCGTGATGGCCTTGCCGGCCTTGGCTCAGGTGCGCTACGAGCTGAGCGACGAGCAGTGGCGGGCGGTGGAGCCGCCGGACCCTGATTCGCCGGCCGGGCAGTTGCAGGCGATCCGCAAGCTGCTGGCGGAGGGCAAGGGCAAGTCGGCGGAGAAGGCGGCCACGCGCTGGATCAAGGCCTACCCCGAGCACCCGCTGGCCGTCGAAGCCTACCTGCTGCGGGGCGACGCCCGGGTGTCGCGGCAGAAGCTTTACAAGGCGCTGTTCGATTACGAGTACCTGATCCGCCGCTACCCCGCCTCCGAGCAGTTTCACACGGCCCTGCGGCGCGAGTATGAGATTGCGCGGCTGTTCGTCAACGGCAAGAACCGCGACTTGCTCGGCCTGCCGATCCTCCCGGCCGACGGCGACGGCGCGGAGATCCTCATCCGCATCCAGGAGCGCGCCCCCGGCTCGCCCATCGGTGAAGAAGCGCACCTGTTGCTCGGTGACTACTACTTCAACGACGGGCAGATGAGTAACGCGGCCGAGGCGTACAGCCTCTTTTTGGAGAACTACCCCCAATCGCCCAACCGCGAGTTCGCGATGCTGCGCACGGTGCAGGCGAGCCTGGCGCGTTACAAGGGGCCGCGCTACGACCAGCGCGGTTTGATCGAAGCGCAGCAACGCCTCAAGCTTTACGAAGCGGAGTTCCCGGCCTCGGCCGAGCAGATCGGCGCGAACGCACTGATCGTGCGCATCCGCGAGTCGCTGGCCCGGCGTGATCTGATCACCGCGGACTGGTACGTGATGCGAGGCGAGGAGGTGAGCGCGGCGTTGCTGCTGCGGCGCGTGATCACCGACTACCCCGACACGGCCGCGGCCGGCGAAGCGGTGGACCAGCTCGAAGCGATGGGTCGGCCGGTAGTGCTGGCGAAGGCGGAGGACGCGCGTGAGGTTCCGGCCACGCCGGTGGAGGAGCCGGCCCCTAAGCGAGAATGATGAAACCGATCCGAACTTTATTATGGCTGTTGTTATGCGGCGCTTTCGCGGGCTGCGGTTATCAACACGCCGAGACTTTTCCCACCGCGTATCGCACCGTCGCCGTGCCGATCTTCGAGAACCGCTCGTTTTACAAGGGCGTGGAGTTTGATCTGGCCGAGGCGCTGAGCAAGCGGGTGACCGATCGCACGCCTTATCGCCTGGCCGATCCAGGCGCGGCGGACACGATGCTCGAGGGCACGATCCGGGAGGTGAAGCAACTGCGTGTGACGCGCACCACCCGCGGCTCACTGCCGGAGCAGATGGAGGTGCAGGTCGTCGTCGATTTCGTGTGGAAGGACTTGCGCAGCGGCGAGGACATCATTGATCGGCAGGGGTTCAGCGCGGTGGGCCGCTACATCCCGACCACGCCGATCGGCGAGCCCTTTGCGGCTGCGCAACACGACGCGGCCAACCGCCTCGCGGAAGACATCGTCGATCAGATGCGCGGCGACTGGTGAGCGTCAAAGCCGGTCACCCCAGTTTGCGCAGATTCAATTCAGTCAGGCAGAGTGGCCGCAAGTGAGCACAAGAGGCACACAAGCGAATCGAGGGATCGCCTTGCTGTGACTATTGAGTCTATTTTGTCTGAATTTTAATCTGCGTTATCGATGAGATCTGTGGTTGCGGTCTTCCCCGTTTATTCCCCGTTCTGCGGTTCGTCTTTATCGGTGGAGGTGCCGAAGAGTGAGCCGAGCGCGAGGCCGAGTTTGGCGCCACCGGTGGGGGGGATGTAGAGGATATCGCCGGGTTCGAGGCGGTAATTCTGCGACATGTCGCCTGCGCGGATCATCTGATCGATGTTGATGGTGAATACCGCCGCGCCCTGCGCATCGCGTTTGCCTGCCTCGGGACGCACGAGCTGCACTTTGGCGGGGTTGGCACGGCGGGTCGGCTTGACCTGTGCGATGACATCGAACACCCGGTTGCGGCCGGTGTGGTGGTACGGCCCGGGGTGCTCGACCTCGCCGAAGACATAGAACAACGGCAGGTCCGAAGCTTCACCGCTGGCCGGCGTGGCCACGGTTTGTGACGGGGTGTTGACGAGCGTTGGTCTGTTGGCCTCAGGCTCGGCGTGTTGGGGCACATCCATGTCCGCTTCTAACGCTTGCGTCAACGCCGCGGCGGGCGCCGGCGGCGGTGCCGACGCGGGCGGCGGCGTCACGGCGGGTGCGGTGGTGAAGGCGACCGGTTCGGTCGGCTCGGTCGGTGCGGCCGGGGGTGCGTAGCCGGGCTCGGCGGTGGTCCAACGGACCACGGTAGCGCGGGGCTTGGCGTCTTGTTTAACGGGTGCGTGCTCCGCGGCAACCGGCGCGGTGGCTGATGCATCGGCCTGCGCTGGGGCCGGCGCGGGGGTGCCAACGTCCGCCGCCTCCTGCATCGGCGGACGCTGGGCAACCTGCCGCGTCATGCTCGGCGTCTGGCAGCCCGACGCGGTCAACATCACCAGCAGGATGCAGATGATCACCGCCAATGTCGGCGTCAGACGCGAACGGGTTTGGGGCGTCGTATGCACGGCCTGGCCTCCCTCTTCCAGGCCGGCCCTGACCGGCCCCAAACCCTCTATCGACGCGCCCGCCGCGCGACTTAACCGATCACGCCGATCCTGCCGCTTCTTCCGGCAAGGCCCTGCCTGGCCGCGGGCGGCTTCGCGCTGGCGCTCCACGTGTCGCCTCCGCGCCGCACCACAACGCATGCCCGAGCTCGCATCGTCTCCCAACCCCCACAACCCGCACCCCTTGCCACGCGCACAAGCCGCGCGGCGTGATCCGGCTCGCATGTGCCGCCACCAATTGAGATGCTTGATCCACGGCGGTATGCGCCCGCGTGCCGCGCATGACGGATGAACGTACCCAACGCAACGCCAAGGAAGCGAGGCCCGCGTGTATATCTCCAACTCCCTCGAATCGCCCGCCGCCGACCTGACCAGCGCCGGCCCGCTCGCGCCGCTGCCGACCGGGCATCAGTACGTCACCTCCCCCAAGGTGATGGAGATCAACGAGCCGGATACCGAGCGGCGCATCGCGCTGGGCTGGCTGGGCCTGATCGTGGCGTGCGGGCTGGTGTTGCGGTTGCTCATGTTTGCGTTGGGCCCGGCGTCGGCGGCGGAGCGTGCGGTCACCGACACCACCCCGCTGCACATGCAGCTTGCTGCCAGCCTCGTCACCGAGCAGGCCTTTGCCTATGACCCGCAGCGGCCGATCACCACGCCCGGGGCCCGTGAGCAGTTGATCGAGCTGCGCCGCTCGGCGGGTCAACTGGAAAGCTCGATCGGTGGCGCGGCCGACGGCCTGCAGCCCGAGGTCTGGCACCTGCCCGGCTACGCTTTGCTCCTGGGGCTGGTCGATGCCGCGGGCGGGCCGACGTCGTGGCTGCTGCTGGGCCAGTGCGCCTTGGCGGCGCTCGCCTCGGTCCTGGTCTTCGGCATCATGAAGCAGACCCTCGACAAGTACACCCCCGCGCTCATCGCCGCCGCCCTCGTCGCCCTCCACCCGGCGCTGGTCATCAGCCCGCTGTCGCTGTCGGATGATGTGCTGTTCATCACGCTGCTGCTGCTGGGCGTGTGGGGCGCGGCCAAGCGCACCACGCCGATGGCCCTGCTCGCCGGCGCGGCGATCGGCTGCGCGGTGCTCGTGCGGCCGATCTCCATCTTCGTCGGCCCGGCGCTGGCGCTGTGGATGATCCTCGGCGACCGCCGGGCTAACACGCTCGGCTACGCGATGACGTTTCTGGTGATGAGCCTCGCCGGCCCCGCGATGTGGATGGGCCGCAACATCATGATCGACTTCGGGCCACGCCTCAGCGCCGCCTCGTCCGTCCAACTCGCCACCACCGCCACCAAGGTCGACGCCCGCGCCGCCGGCCTCGAACTGCCCGCCGCCGACGGCCTGCCCGGCGTGCTGGTCACCGGCAGCGGCGACCTGCTCCAGGCGATGGATCGCTCCTCGTTCGCCGCCCTCAAGCAATCCCCCGCCCCGCTCGGTGAAGTGCTCAGCCTCAGCGCCTGGCACCTGATGACCGACCACCGCGTCGCGGAGTTGTACCGCGTCATGGGCCTGACCTATCACGCCGGCGGCGTGGCGGATGCGTTCGCCACCGGGAAGGTCATCATGCCCCCCGCCGCCAAGGGCGAGCCGGCCGAACGCTACATCGCGCTGGGCTGGCTCATCTTCAACGGCCTCATCCTGCTGGGCACACTGCTGGGCCTGGCGACCATGGCCGGCCGCCGCCAAGGCACGCTGCTCCTGCTGGTCTTCACGGGCCTCGCATACGGGAGTTGGCTCGCCAGCGGCGCGGGCGTTGCCGCCTGGCAGCCGGTCGCGGTGGTCTTCGCCGCCATGGCCTGCGGTGCCCTGTTCGCCCGTTCGCCCCGGCCGCTCAAGCTCAAGAAAGAGAAGAAGCCGAAGAAGAACAAGAAGCAGAAGCGCGATGACACGGTCTTCGACTTGGATGATGAACACATCGAAGCCGACCCCGCCGCCCGCGAAGGCCTGGCCTCCCGGCCGATCTGATACGCCTGCTGATCATGAGCGTTGCCCGCCGAGCCCACGGAGGCCTCCCCGTGGGCTTCTTTTTAATCGTCGTTCGGTCAACGCCCGGTTGGGGATAAACTGGTGGGCGGGTGGATCGCGATCAGGGGCCTTGGCATGAATGACCCGACTTGGGACCCGAGCATCACACAGGCCGAACCCGGCACGCCGGACACGGCGGTCGCCCCGCCCGGTGCGCCCAAGCTTGCGGATTACCAGGTCGTCGGTCGTCTCGGCGAGGGCGGCATGGGCGTGGTGTGGCGGGCGGTGCAGCGCTCAACCCGGCGCGAGGGCGCGCTCAAGGTGCTGTCGGCCGCGACGGTCGGCAGCGAGCGCGCCCGCCGGCGCTTCGAGCGCGAGGTCGAGCTGGCCGCCCGGCTGGAAGACCCGCGCATCGCCCGGGTCTATGACGCGGGGGTCGAGCACGGCATCCCGTATTACGCGATGCAGTTGGTCGAGGGCAAGCCGCTGGACGTTCACGTGCGCGAGACGCACGCCTCCCCGCGCGACACCCTCACGCTGCTGCGCTCGGTCGCCGAAGCGGTGCAGCACGCGCACCAGCGCGGGATCATCCATCGCGACCTCAAGCCCTCGAACATCCTCGTGCGCGGCGACGGCGAGCCGGTCGTGCTCGACTTCGGCCTGGCCAAGGCGCTGGAGACAAGCGAAGCGGAGGCGGGCGTGTCGGTGGCCGGGCAGGTCGCGGGGACCCCGGCGTACATGTCGCCCGAGCAGGCGGCGGGGCATGACGAGCAGATCGACACGCGCTCGGATGTGTACAGCCTCGGCGTGATCCTTTATCGACTGCTGACGGGCCAGAGCCCGCACGACCTGACCGGCTCGTCGCTGGAGGTGATGCGCCGCATCGCGGAGGTGGAGCCGCGGCGTCCGCGGCAAAGCACGCCCGACGCGACACGCATCATCGATCCGGAATTGGAAACGTTGCTGCTCAAGTGCCTGTCGCGCGACCCGGACCGACGCTACGACTCGGCCGGCGCGTTGGCTCAGGATTTGGGCAACTACCTCGCCGGCGAGCCTTTGCTGGCGAAACGTCCGACGGCGACGTATATCCTGCGCAAACGCCTGCGCCGCCACCGCGTCCCGGTCGTTGTCGCGGCGGCGGTGGTGATGCTGCTGCTGTTCAGCGGCGGGGCGGGTGCGTGGTGGTTGTACCAACGGCCGGTGAACCTGCCGATCGACTCGCGCCCGGGCGGGGCCAACATCGTGCTCAACGGCGAACTGAAACTAGGCTGCGGCGTCACGCCCTGCAGCGTGCAACTCGGGCCGGGCGAGCACACGATCGAGCTGGTCCGCGAGGGGCATTATCACCCGTTCGTGCGCACGGTGCGCGTCGCGTGGGGGCAGGTGAGTGCGGAGGCGTATGAGCCGATCATGCTCGCGCCGACGTCCCAAAAGATCATCGTCACGACCGACCCGGCGGGCGTTGTGGGCGAGTTTCGCGACGCGGAAGGCGCGACCTATCAGCGGTTTGAAACGCCCTACACGATCGACTTGCCGCGTGGCCGATTCACGCTGCATCTTGCGGATGTAGAGGGATGGCTTGCCGAGCAAGGCGAGGTGATCGAGGTGCTGGGCAGCCTGGACCCGCTGGTGGTGGAACGGGAAATCGGCACGAGCCAAGAGTAGCCGACGCGCTCACGGGTTGGTGTCGAGCATGTGCGGCAGGATCACGCTGTCGGCAAATGAGGTCGAGAATGCCCTGTAGAAACCCCTTCCCCGCTCGCCTATCGTGACGTATGAGTACCGCCA
>CAZTLX010000217.1:0-6984 GCA_964614575.1 uncultured Phycisphaeraceae bacterium
CCGCGGACCTGCAACGCGCCCGGCGTCAGGCGTGGAACTGCTATTACATCAGCCCACGTGGCAAGAAGTACAAATCCGAGCGATACTGGTGCCGATCGTTGGCCAAGGCGATAGAGTACGAGCTGGGCAGGCGTGGCGCTGGCATGGCCGTTCCTTGCCAGCAGACCCGGCCGGTGAGCTTCAAAGACCCCATACCCCCGGAAGCTAAGGAGCGTGTGGCGTGAGCGATATGCCAAGATGCGCAACGTGTAAATGGTATGAGCCTGACGGCGATGGCACAACCCAAGGCTATTGCGGGGCCGTCCACATCTTTACCTTCAATGGTGCGGCGGAAATCGATATGCCGCCTCGCGGGTTCGTACTTTTGGTAGCGGACAAGGGTGATCCGTCACTGGGAAGTGCGCAGCTCTTGGTGAGGGAAGACTTCGGCTGCATCCGCCACAAGCCCGTTAAGCCTGATGAACCTCCGCCGGCAGACGTGTAATGACCTGGATGTGCTGGGGCGGGATATCCTCGGCGCACGTCACCTCTGCGTCTACCTCCAACCCCTCCGCCACGTAGTCGTGCATCGCGCCACGGCCAAGGCATATCCGGTGCTGGCCCTCGGGGTGACGCTGCCGGGCGTCTTCGATCAGGGAGTTGAGCTGGTGGGCGATCACTTGCTTCCTTCTGCCGCATCGCGGCCAATGCCTAACCAGCACACAGCCACCACCTTGGCGGCACGATTTACCTCACGCATTTCTTCTGGGGTTCTGGCGTTGCGTTTGGCCGACTCCACCACCCTGCACAACAGATCGACATCGTCCAGTATCCGGGTCGTGACCGCGGGTAGCCAGGATCGACGGCATAGCAGGTAGGCGGCTTCGTACTCGGTCATGCCTTCATCCGTTCAACCTGCACGGTAAACGCTCCGCCGGCATAGGTCTTGGTTCGGTCGTGTCGTTTCAGCGCCGCCGCCACGGCCTCGCCGAGCTGGCCCTCGTTGACCAGCAAGGTGACGCGGCACTCAACCCACGGATCGGCCTGGTCGTCTTCGATCCAGACTCCACCGTCGAGGATCAGCTTGTGCTTGCGGGGTGGGTCGGTCATGGGCTTGGCTCCAGCGACAGGTACTTCCCGCGGATCCCGCAGGTCTTGAGTTTCATGGCGTTGTCGCGGCCGTAGGCAATCAACACCGACGGGCCTCCGGCGTTCTTGTCCGACCGCTCCCCCTTGACGTTGTAGAAGTTGATCCGGCCACGCAGGAACAGCAGCGCATCGGCTCGGTCCCATACCCAGTCGTGAAACGCCTTGGTCTCCGTGCGAGCGAAGATCAGCGCGATGCCGTCGCCGTGCTGGGCCATCTTGCGCAACCAGCTCGCCAACTGGGGACCGTAGGGCGGGTTGAGCCAGACGCGTACGCTCCACCGGGCCTGCAAACCGTTCTGCCACACCGTCAGGTGCTCGGCGGCCGTCGGCCACGGCCGGTCAACAGGACTGCATGGGTCGAGGTCGAACGGACCCATCGCCCGGATGATTCCCGGAGGGGTCAGCCACTCATCGGTGCGGCCGCGGTGGCCACGGTGATGGACTCCGATCCCTTTGGTCAGCACAAAGTCAGCCACGTCCCACCTCCCGCATCACGTGGTCGAGGATCAGAGACCGCCAGATCGGCCCGTCTGTGGGATACCTCGCGTGCATCGCACGGGCCGCGGGTGGTAGCGCGGACTCGATATCGGCCCTCAGAGCCTGCCGCTGATCGGACGATATCTCAGCCCACGCCTCCGCCTCCTGACGCTCACGCTCGATCTGGGCTCGTTGCTGGGCCTGCTGGTCCTGAGCCGCGATCGCCTGGTGGTGATGCTGCTGGACCCGGCGGTGGTTTGCCCTGCGCCACGCCAGCACCTGGTCGTCGAGCCGGTAGTCCTGTCGCTGGATCGCCGACCGCACGAACGCCCACGCGGATCGGAGGCGGCCGGTACGACGCAGCCCGCGGGCGTTGGCCACGACGTTGCGCACCTGGGCCAGCGTCGGCCGGTAGTGCGTGGCCAGACCCAGGCACTCGCGGTACGGGCCACCGACACGCGTCAGGGCCCGGACGACGCGGCGGTCGTACTCCGGCCCCTCGAACAGCGAAATCGTCGCGGCCGCGCCTTGCCGCTTCTTTCTCATCACTTTCTCATCACTTTGGGAGTCACCAGTGTCCCGGGTTTGGGTCACCAGTGTCCCGGGTTGCGGGTCACCAGTGTCCCGGGTACACCCATGCCCCGGGTCGGACGCGGCGGTCCTCGGCGGGGTGATCAGCAGCCGGTATCGGCGTACCTGCGCGTGCTGAGGCGATCGTCCAACACACTCGATCAGCGCGGCGGCTTCGAGGTGCTGGATGGCTCGACGGACCGTCTTGCGGTCGTGGTCGAGCCGCTTGGCCCATGCGGCGATGGGCGCGTCGAACTCCCCGGATCGACTCATGTACAACGCCCCCATGAGCAACGCATCGCGTACCGCTCCCTTGGGCAGAGTGCGGAGGACGTGCTCGCGCATCGCGTCACGCCAGGCGTTGTAGTCCCATGCCGACGACGGCGCGCCGGTGTAGGTCAGGTTGGGGGCGGGGACGAGGCTCACGCGACAAACACCGCCTTTCGGATCTTGAGGAAGCTCGCCGCCGGCGGCAGGAAGTCATCGTTGGGCGGCAGCCCCTGGGCCTTGCAGAGTCGGGCCTTGGCGGCGCTGATGCGGATCGCCCGGCGGGCGGCCGCCCGGTCGTGAAACACCACGACGGGTCCGTCGCCGGCGCACAGCCCTCCCTGCGTGTCGGGGTCGGCTGCCATCGGGCAACACAACCCCTGTTCGTCGTCAAAGACCACGATGCAGGGCACGCAACGTTTGGGTTTCTTGCTCATGACTTGTCTTTGCTCCTGTTCTCAAGTTCCGACTGACTGGGAGCAGCAAAAGCATCGGCCTCCAGCCGAGCAAACCGAACATCCAATTCCGATGCAATATGTGCCGCGCGACCAGCCAACGTATTGATGTCGTCGATGCAAACCGCTATGCCGACAACGGTTCCCCGCAGGCATTGACGCAACTCAGTGGTGGTGCATCGGCGTAACTCGTCGTTGTTGCCGCCGGACACGCTATGTGCTGGGGTAACGCCGCCGGACTCCAGCAGCGTGAGGATTTCTCCGCCCAGCACCTTGCGGATAGCCCTGCGCTCTTGCTCTGAGAACTGCATCTATTTGCTCTCCTCAATCATGTCGGCCAGTAGGCGTATGTCATCAGCCGCGGCACGCAGGTCTTTAAGCAGTGGGTGCCGAAGCTCCGCAGGTATTTGCTGTACCGCCACTGATATCTTGCCCTCCTCCAGGTCCAGCAGCGGAGCCACCCTCTCGGACACCTGCGCCGGAACCTTGATTATGCGCTCCGCTACTTCGGACGGATGTGTGCGTCGGCGCGTCTCGATCTGCCCCGATTTTTCCAACTCCCGCAAGGCATTCGCCTGGGTCTTGCCCGCTAACACCTTGACCCACCGCAACTGCTCGTCGTGCGGGAGGGTTGCCAGCTTGCACGCAACCGCGATCTTGATGCCCCCGGTAGCCTTGCCGTATGTCACCTGCGCCAGCACGTCGGGGTGGAGATGATTCAGGCGGCTATGGCTGGACACCCACATAACGGACTTGCCGAACATCTCGCCGATCTGCTCCATGCTGCGCCCGGCGTCGTGCAATCGACGGACGGCCAGCATGATCTCGGCGGGAGTGTGGCCCTCGCGGCAAAAGTTGGCCACGACCTGGCTCTCGAATCGCTTGTCCGAGTTTTCCGTGGCCGGCTCTACCGTCGCCCGGATCGTCGTCATGCCCTTTACAAGCTGGCACGCCCGCCACCTGCGTTCGCCGTCCACTAGCAGATATCTTCCCCCGCGGATCGGCTCCACGATCACCGGAACTTTCTGCCCGGCGATTTCGATGCTGCGCGCCAAGGTCTTGAGGCCTGCCAGATGAAACTCTCGGCGCGGCTGATGCGGGTCAGGATCAACAGCAGACAGCGGTATCGTGATTTGTGTGGGTGTGGCGGCGGGGTCGCTCATAGCTTTCTCTCCAACTCGATCCGGGCAATCAGTTCGTGGATGTGGCGGCTGACGCTTGATCCCTGCACCGTTGGGTACATCGCGGCCAGCCGGGCGATCCGGGTGTCGGAGGCGGGCTCGACGGCGGACAGACGCGGCAAGGGCCGGTCGCCCGAGGACTTGGCGTCGGGTCTGCTGATCACCACATCGCGCGGATAGTGGAATCCCAGCCGCACCTTGTCGCCGTGTACCTCGACCACCTCGACCGTTCCGCCGGTCGGGGATGGGCCGATGTTCACCACCTGGCCTACTTGTCTGCCCAAGATCAGCATGTTTCGCGGTCCTTCGCAGAGTTGGGGCGTTGCGGGGCATCCGATTCATTCTTTGCCGCACGCTCGGCGGCTCGCTGTGCCTGCCATTGTTCGAGCGTGTGCTCGCGGATAATCGGGTCGCCGTCGTCGTCATGCCCCTCGACGCTGATGAACCTGTAATTCAGGCTGCGGGCGCAATGCAACCGATGGATGTAGCCATGCGTATTTAGCTCGAAAAGCCACTCCTCAAGGTCTTCAATGCAGTTCTCCGAGTCGTCCCAATCCCAGAACATATCTGCGGTGTTAAGCTTGTCGATGACGGCCTGAATCTCCCGCATCTTTTCCACGGGCACCACCACGGGACAGGTCAATGATTCGAGGTGATCGCTGCCGTCGCCCTGATAAATCCAGCCACCTTCTGATAGATAAACGTCGTGTCGGATGCGACGCAGTTCCTTCTCTCGCTCTAACCCTTCGTTGACCAGTGCGATCTCCCGATCTCTCGCCGCTTTGGTGTCGGCAAGCTCCGATTCCAGCTTGCCCACGTAATCGAGCACGTTTGACACCGCGATCTCCACGCTATTGGGCGCGGCCTGTTCGTTCAAGAATTCGCGGATTTCCGCCATGCTTTCACTTGCCGTTTGTCTGTCCATCAATCATTCCCTTCTGCCGCACGCTCGGCGGCTTCGCGGGTGGAGCAACAAGATTCGATACCGTCATTGGGTGACAGCATGTTGTCGCTGCCAGGGTCAGGAAACAAGACCTCGACCGAAACGCAACATGCGCCCTGCAACAATGTGTCACCGAACCAGCGCCAGCACTCCGTTGGTTCTAGAGGGATTTTCCCATCCGCCGTCTTCGGCAGCTTGTCGATGATGGCGCGGGCCTCAGCAAGCTCCACCTGCGCCGCTTGGTACGCGGCAAGCAGCACCTCATAACCAGCCGCACAACGCCCATTGATTTTTGCCACGAGCGTCAAGTCGCGGCGTCTAGGCATGGCCTGCTTCATGCCGCCGCCAATCGGCAAGCTGTCGATCAGTTCGATGCCGTAAGTGGGTCCGCGTTCACTCATCACTTACCCGCCTTCCTTTTGTTGCCCATCAGCCACGCAGCCAGCCGTTGCCACCATGAGATGTGGGGAGCCTCTACGGTTTTCAATAAAGCCCGACCTAGCTCGGCATAAGCGTCATGGCAATCCACCTTCAGTTGCTCCAGTTCTTTGCGCAACTCGCGCTTTTCAGCCAGCAGCTTCTGTATTTCATCCCTGTTGCGGGCGAGCACGCATGACCTCTGTTTAGCAAGGCGCTCACTGCGAAAGATTCTCTTGGACGACATGGCACCGAAGTAGCAATCCCTGTGGAATTGCTTGGTCGGGCCTCGCCCCTTGGCGTGCTGAATCAAGTCGTCGCCCTCGATCGGCCTGCGGCAACACATACACAGTGGTACATCAAGCTGGATAATCAAGACTCACCCGCCTTTCCCGCTTTCGCGTTGCTGCTGTAGAACATCCACTTCCCACCCGTCCTGTCGAACGGCACGCCATGCTTGCGCAGGAACTCGGCCAACTTCACGGGGCTCATGTCGATCGACTCGCCGAACAGTTCGAGTGCCAGTTCTTTGATCTGGCTCGCGCTGACGCCCGGGGCCTCGTCGAGCACACGCTGGGCCAGCGCCACTACCTTGTCGGTTCTGCTGCCGCCGTGTCCCTTACGCGGGGCCTTGGGGCCGATCTTGCTGACCTTGCCCGACGCCTGGGGCTGTGCGGCGCGGTACGACTGCTGGCTCAGCGCTCGGGCGAGCAGGATCAGCTCGTAGTTCTTGTCGATCCCACGACGACGCAGCGGCCGCTCGACCATCCGCCACGCCTTGGTTTCGAGGTTCAGCAGGTACAGCCCCTGCCCGTACTGGAGATCGGACGGCCTGATTACGCCCTCGGGCGCGAGGTAGGCGAAGAAGTCGCCGTAGCGGGGCGGCTGGGATCGGTGCGGCTTCTCGGCGTCCTTGAGGAAGTCGGATCGCGTAGCCTTCCGCTCGATCACCAGGCTGTCGCCGTAGTACAGCGGCTGATCCTCGGTGCCGTCCGCGTTCGCCCATCCGCTCAGCGGGTTGTCCCGCTCGCACAACGCCAGTTCGTCGGGCCGCTCACCGTGCTTGGCCGTGACCAGATCGCTGAACACCAGCGCGAAGCCCTGCTGAATGCAGATCTCTCGTGACGCGATGGCGAGGTCGTCGTGATGGGGCGGCTTGGGCTTGGTCATGCGTACATCCCCATGCTGAGCACCACCTGATGCTCCAGGTCGGCCAAGCGCGGGCCGGACGCGGGCCAGCGTTTGAGCCGCTGACGGCGATAGGCATTGACGGCCTGATGCACGGTGGTATGGTGCCGCGCCACGGCTCGGCCGACCTGCCGCAACGTCCAGCCGTAGCGGTGTACCAGCAGGTAGTAGGCCATCTGCCGAGCCACACACGCCCGACGGCAGCGGCTCGTACGTGCCGTCACGCCGAACACCGACCGGCATTCCCATGAGGATGTGTTTCGCGTCCGGGGTCTGCATCGTTGCATCACAGTTCTGGAAAATCCGGGCCCGCCACCTATCCTGCAGAGCGGGCCCGGTTGGCGGCGCACCCGCGCCG
>CAZTLX010000218.1:0-6932 GCA_964614575.1 uncultured Phycisphaeraceae bacterium
CCGCGGCCATTGGCTGCACTCGCTGGGCGTCGCCATCGCCGCCGAACGCATCGCCCGCGCCCACCACGACGCGGCCGACCTCGCGGCGGAAACGGCGTTTGTCTGCGGCCTGCTGCACGGCATCGGCAAGCTCGCGCTCGACCACGTCCTGCCCCGCAGCTTCGCAAAAGTCATCGAACTCACCGAAGCACGCCAGGGCGACATCGCCGAGTTCGAGCGGCAGGTCATCGGCATCGATCACCACACCGCCGGCAAACGCCTCGCCGAGCAGTGGGGCCTGCCCCACATCATCCAGGATTGCATCTGGCTGCACGGCTCGGCGTTCGACACGCTGCCCAAGCTCGAGCACCGACGCATGGTCGGCCTCATCGGGCTGGCCGACCTGCTGGTCCGCCAACGCCACGTCGGTTACGCCGGCAACCACCACCTGCACCACGACGCGTCGGAAGTCGCCACGAAGCTGGGCCTGGACCCGCAGCGGGTGCATCAAGCCGTGGCCGACCTGCACGAGCAGCTCGAAGCCCGCGGCAAGGCGCTGGGGATCCACGACGAGCCGGCGCAGGTGCTGGTCGTCGAATCGATCGCCCGCGCCAACGCGGCGCTGGGTCGGCTCAACCACACGCTCGACCGCCGCAGCCGCGCCGCCGCCGCCCAGGCGCAAGTCCTCGAAGCCATCGCCGGCTTCCATCAGCACGCCGCACCCGGCCGCAGCACGCAGGATGTGCTCGACCACGTCGTCGCCTCCGCGAGCAAGGTGTTCGGCGAGGGGTTCTACGCGGTCCTGTATCCGACCTCGGCCGCGATCGATGATGACGGGGACGAAGCGGACCCGAGCGAACGCGCCGCCGCCTGGCTCATCGCGCAGTACAACGCGCAAGGCGCGCCGACCCAGGCGCGCTACGTCGCGGCCCCCCGGCACCTCGGCGACCTCCGCGAGCTGTGCTCGCTTTCTTCCAGCGGCGGGCCGGGCGTGGACCAGATGGGCGTGCTGCCCTGGGTCGCCGATTACCTGGTCAACGCCGAGGACCTGCGGAAGGTGCGCCTGCTGCCGCTGCCTTGTGCGTGGGGGACCGCGGCGGTGCTGCTGCACGATCGGCCGAACCTGCCGCCCTGGTCATTGCTCTCGCCTTTGGCGCAGACGTGGGGCGCGGCGGTGGCCGCGGCGGCGCAGCACGACGGGGCGCGGCGGCTCAGCGAGCAGTTGGCCGAGTCCAACGCCGCGCTGGCCGCGGCGCAGGACCGTTTGCTGCGCACCGAGTCGATGGCGCGGCTGGGTGAGATGGCGGCGGGCGCGGCGCACGAGATGAACAACCCGCTGGCGGTGATCTCCGGGCGTTCGCAGTTGCTGAGCCTCGCGCTCGAGGCCGGGACCAAGGAACAGAAAGCCGCGCAGACGATCTACCGCGAGGCGCATCGTCTGTCGGACCTGATCACGAACCTGCACATGTTCGCCGACCCGCCGCGGCCGGACCGCAAGCCGACCGACCTGCGGGCGTTGTTGAGCCAGACGGTGCAAAAGATCGAGCGCGCCCATCGGCGCAAGGCCGCGGGCGTGGAGATCGACCTGATCACGCACGCCACGACGCCGGTGGCCTGGGTCGATGCGGGGATGATCGACCGGGCGTTGTCCGAGCTGCTGCTCAACGCCCTGCAGGCCGAGCCGAAGTCCGCGATCCGTTTGTCGGTCGATGCCGACGGCGAAGACACCGTGCGCATCGAGGTGCGCGACGACGGCGAGGGCATGGACGCCCATACGCTTGAGCACGCGCTCGACCCGTTCTTCTCGAGCAAGCCCGCCGGGCGACGCGTCGGCATGGGCCTGCCCAAAGCGCAGCAGTTCATCGCGGCGCACGGCGGGGAGCTGTCGCTGACGTCGGAGCAGGGCAAGGGCACCACCGTCTGCATCCGCCTGCCGCTGCACGCCGACGCCGAAGCGCTGCGGGCGTAAGGGAACAAAAAAATCGAAAAAGCGGAAAAGCGGAAAATTCGAGCCCGCCGCCGGTACTAATTTTCCGCTTTTTCGCTTTTCCGATTTTACGCTTTCTCCCCCCAACCGTCATAGACGCGCGCGGGTTGAACGGCGGCGGGGGGAAGGGGCGATAAGCGACGGCCGCCGCTTCATGGCCGCGCCTCTCCCGCCGATAGTGCGGGTGTCGGAGGACATCGCAGAATTGGAGGGAGACGTGCCGCGATCATCGAAGACCAGGGCGAACCAAGCGCAGCCGGTGGATGCCGGGAACCTCAAACCCGCACCCCGCCGCGAGCCGCGCGTGCTGCTGATCGACGCCGACGCCGCCAGCGCCAAGGTGCTGGAGGCGTGCGCGATGCACGGCTCGCCGCTGCGGGCCTATCACGCCCGAACGATTGACGACGCCCGCGCGTTGATGCAGCGTGGCCCGATCGATCTGCTGGTGGTCGATCGCGCCTCGGCCCAGGGCGATGCGCTGGGCTTCGTGCGTGAGATGGCCGGCGGACGCCGGTGTGTGCAGTCGATCGTGATCGCCGAGCAGTTGGACACCGCCTTCGCCGTCGAAGCGATGCGGGCCGGGGCTTGCGACCTGTTGCCCAAGCCGCTCGATCTGGAAGACACCAACCGCCGCGTGCGTGAGGCGCTGGCCCGGCAGGATAAGTCCAAGGCCCCGATCCGCCGCGTGCGTCGCCTGCGCAAGCTCTGCAAGAAGCTCAATCAGGATCGCGAGAAGGTCAGCCAGCAGGTGGACATCCTCTGCAACGACCTGGTCACCGCGTATCAGGAGCTGGCCGAGCAGATGCAGCAGGTGGTGCAGAGCAGCGAGTACGGCGCGCTGGTCAAGCACGAGCTGGACCTGGAGCAGGCGCTGCGCACGACGCTGGAGTTCCTCGTGCAGAAGGCCGGCCCGACCAATGCCGCGATCTTCCTGCCCGCGACGATGGATGAATACAGCCTCGGCGGGTACGTCAACTACGACTGCCCCGGCGACACGGCGGACATGCTGCTGGATCACCTGGCGGACGTGGTCGCGCCGAAGCTGACCGATCGCGATGAGCTGGAGCACATCCAAAGCGATCAGCAGATGGAGGCGTGGATCGGCGACGACGCGGCGTACCTGGCCGAGAGCGAGCTGATCGCCTTCAGCGCCCGGCATGATGACGAGACGCTGGCGGTGATCGCGTTGTTCCGCGACCAGTCCCAGCCGTTCGACCGTGTGGTGCTCGATGCGTGCGCCTCGGTCGGGCCGATCCTCGGCGAAGCGCTGGCGCGGATCATCCGCGTGCATCATCGGCATCTGCCCGATTTGATGGCGGAGGACGAATACGGGGCCGACGACGCGGAGGATGACGGGTTCGACGGCCTCACGTTCGACGCGGACGACGACTCGATCCCGTTCTGATTTTCATTTCTGCCGCTCGCGGCTTCGCGAAACCGAGACGCGCCTGGACGCAACCGGGTGTGGCGCGGTCGCGTGAAGCCGCAAGCGGCGGAGGGAGCGGTCAGCGATAGATGTCGCGTCGGTGCGCGACGCGGATGATAACAATGAGCAGCCGCTGATCGTGAATCTCATACACCACGCGGTAATCCCCGACACGGACGCGCCAGGTGTTTTCTCGGCCGGACAGCGGCAGGCAGCCATGCGGGCGGGGATGGTCGCGCAGCCCGGCGATGGCTTGCTCCAGGCGTTTGCGGGGCGTGTCAGGTAGCCGCCGCAGCGCCTTGACCGTTGCGCGGGTCAGCTCAATCTGATTGGTCATCACGCCCCGCCAGATAATCGTCAAACGACACGGTCTGCCAGTCCGCGGCGGTCATCTTCCTCAGCGCCGCCAAGTCGTCCGCTTCATCAAGCCGTTCGAGCAACGCGGCGTACTCATCGAGGTCGAGGATGACGCCGGTGGGCTTGCCATCTTCGAGGATCAGCCGTCGGCCGTGGGGATTCGCGGTCATGGTTTGTATTGTATCACCCGGCGGTTTGATACACTTGCCCCATGGCACAAAAGCCCTGGGAACATGCTAAGGCGTCGGGCAGCGAGGGCGATGCGCTCGCGTCCCGTTTTGTCTCGTCGCTGGATTACGACCGTCGGCTGTATCGGCACGACATCGCCGGGTCGCGGGCCCACGCGAAGATGCTGCATCAGGTCGGGCTGATCGACCGCGACGACCTGGACCTGATCGAGGTCGGGCTCAAAGCGATCGAGTCGGAGATCGACGACCTGGGCGACGACTGGCCCGGCTGGAAGGTCGAGCTGGAAGATGTGCATATGTGCATCGAGGCGGCGCTGATCGAGAAGACCGGCGACGCGGGGCGCAAGCTGCACACCGGCCGCTCGCGCAACGACCAGGTCGCGCTCGACCTCAAGCTCTGGATCGACGAGGCGACCGGCATCCTCGTCAAGCGGTTCGATACGCTGGCCAGGTCGTTCATCGCGCTGGCGGAGCGCGACGGCCGGATCGTCATGCCGTCGTACACCCACCTGCAACGGGCCCAGCCGATCGTGGTGGGCGGGGAGCTGATGGCGTGGGTGGCGATGCTGGATCGCGCCCGCCGGCGCCTGGAAAGCCTCGAAGCCGAGGCGTTGCAGAACCCGCTGGGCTCGGGGGCGATCGCCGGGTCGAGCCTGCCGCTGGACCGCGAGTTTGCCGCGTCGTATCTGCCGCTGGGCACGCCGACCGATTCGAGCATCTTCGCCACCGCCTCGCGCGACTCGGCGACCGACTTCATCTACGCCCTGGCGATGACCAGCATGTCGTTGTCGCGCTGGGCCGAGCAATGGATCATCTACGCGTCCGCGGAGTTCGGCTTCATCAAGCTCGACCCGCTCTATACCACCGGCTCGTCCATGATGCCGCAGAAACAGAACCCCGACATGCTCGAGCTGATCCGCGGCAAGACGGGCACGGTCTATGGCTGCCTGGTTGCGCTATTGACCACGCTCAAGGCTTTGCCCATCGGCTACAACCGCGACCTGCAGGAAGACAAGCGTTATGTGTTCAGCGCCTACGACTCGGTGATCGATTGCCTGGACATGGCCGCGAAGATCGTCGCCTCGACCCGCTTCAACGAGAAGCGGATCGCCCAAGGCCTGGAGCGGGGCTACCTCGACGCGACCTCGCTGGCCGAATACCTCGTGACCAAGGGCGTGCCGTTCCGCAGCGCGCACCAGGTGGTCGGCAAGCTCGTGCGCCGGTGCGAGGAAGAAGACCTCGGCGAGCTGCGCAAGCTCAGCGTCGCGCAGATGAACGCGGCGTGCGAGAAGCCGGTCGTCGAGGAAGACGTCTTCGGCTGGCTGGGCCCGGCGAACGTGGTCAAGCGCTACCAGACCGTCGGCAACGGCGGGGTGTCCGGCTTCGAGCAGCAACTGGCGACCTGGAAGCAGCGGCTGGACACGGAGTAAGCGATGTCCGAGCCGACCTTCGAGTGGGATCCGCAAAAGGCTGCGGACAACGCGCAGAAGCACGGCGTCGCGTTCGAGGAGGCGCGGACGATCTTCAACGACCGGCGTTCGCTGACCGCGTATGATCCCGACCACTCGCGTGATGAAGACCGCTTTCTGACGATCGGCATGTCGGACGAAGGGCGGGTGTTGCTGGTGGTGCATACCGACCGCGGCGAGTCGATCCGCCTGATCAGCGCCCGGTTGGCCACACGGACCGAGCGGTCGTGGTACCGATACGGGGTATAATCATGGGCATGCGTGACGAATACAGCCCCGAGCATTTCAAGGACGCGGTGCGTGGCAAGTATGCCGACCGGTTCGAACACGCCGGGGTCAAGGTGGTGCTCGACCCGGAGGTCGCGGCGGTGTTCGGCGATGATGCGGCGGTCAACGAAGCGTTGCGGACGTTGATGCGGCTGCGGGCGCCCGCGCCAACGGGACCGGCTGGCGCGTCGCCCCCCGCGGATCAATAATCCATGCTCGTCCTCACCGTTCTTCAAGGCCCGGACAAGGGCAAGCGCTTCGAGCTGCCGGACTCCGAGCCGCAGCTCATCGGCCGTTCCAGCGAGGCGATCGAGCTGGCCGACCAGACCATCTCCCGCCGCCACGCCGAGCTGACCCCCGACGACGGCAAGTGGCTGATCAACGACCTGCGTTCGTCCAACGGCACGTTCGTCAACGGCGTGCGGGTGACCGGCCGACGGCTCCTGCAGCCGGGCGATCAGATCCGCGCGGGGTCCACGCTGTTCCTCTACGGCCAGGAGGTCCGCACGCCGCTGCAGCAGTCCGTCCGCCTCGCGGGCAAGGACGAGATCGACGCGTCGATCGACAAGACCGTCGCCGCCAACGACGACTCGATGATCATGGCCGTGCCCGACCCGACGCAGGCGGCGCAGTTCCAGCTCAAGGTGATCTACGACCTGACGTCGGTGATCTCGACGGTCACCGACCGCGGCGCGTTGCTCGAGCGCGTCATGGACGTGGTGCTGGCTTATTTCCAGGCCGACCGCGCCTTCATCATGCTGCGCGAGCACCCGCGCGACGACCGCGAAGACCCGGAGCCGGTGGTCGTGCGGCGGCGTGACCCGGCGGCGGGCACGATGCGGCCGATCGACCCCAACCATCACATCTCCGCCAGCAAGACCATCGTGCAGTACGTCATGCGCAAGGGCAAGGGCGTGCTCTCGTCCAACGCCATGACCGACCAGCGCTTCGCCGCGGGCGACTCGGTCCAGGCCCTGCACATCCGCTCCGCCTTGTGCGTGCCCATCAAATACAAGGACCGGTTCTACGGCGTGATCCACCTCGACTCGCAGGTCGCCAACTACACCTACACCGAAGACCAGCTCACCCTCCTCACCGCCATCGGCGTGCAGACGGGCATGGCCCTGTCGAACATGCGCCTCGTCGCCCAGCGCCTGCAGAACGAGCGGCTCATGGCGGTGGGCCAGACCGTCGCCTCGCTCTCCCACTCGATCAAGAACATCCTCCAGGGCATGCGCGGCGGGGCGGACGTCGTCGAG
>CAZTLX010000219.1:0-6826 GCA_964614575.1 uncultured Phycisphaeraceae bacterium
CACCCGATCCAGAACCTGGGCACCGGCAAGGTCGAGATCACCAGCCAGAACCACGGCTTCGCGGTCGATACCGATTCGGTCGTGGCCGCGGGGGCCGAACCGACGCATATCAACTTGAATGACAACACTTTAGCGGGATTTCGGCACGCCACGATGCCGATCTTCGCCATCCAGTACCACCCCGAAGCCAGCCCCGGCCCGCACGACGCGCGGTACCTCTTCGACTGCTTCATCGAGATGATGGCGACCGGCCAGAGCCCCTCGGCCGCGGCGATGGACAAGGCCCAGCGGCAGCGCAACCGGGTCACCGCCGCGGTGTGAGCGTGGGATGAAGCTGGTGTTAATCTGGGTAAATCTACCCGGAATATCGCAAAATTTCTTTGCGTTCGGGAGCAAAGGGTCTTGGAATCGGCTCGGCGTTCGGCTAAACTGCTTAGCAGGCGAGCCTGATCCAGCGTTTGTGTCAGGCATTCCGGCTTGGAAGATCGACTCATTTTGGCATAGCTCTGGAGGGCTACATGTATTTCGAGGCAATCACAAAAATCAACGGGACGCTTCGCTTGCTGGCCGCGGTCACTTTGGCCGCCACACTCGCGACATCCGCGTCGGCGGTGGATTACCCCGGCCCGTTCACGGGCGCAACGGTGGTCTTCACTGATGTCGATGAAAACTCCGGGACCGATCCCCTGGCCACGCTTTATGGCGCACCGGTCACCCCGCCGCCACCGATCGACACGCTTGTTTTCGAACCCACCACCGACTTTGCCGCGTTTGCGCCCAACGGCGGCGCGGGTGCGGACGTGACCGATGGGCGGCTGGTCTTTACCGTCACCGCCAATCAAGGCCTGTTCCTCGACACCATCACCGTCAACGAGGGCGGGCAATTCCTGACCCTCGGAACCGGCTCGGTCACTGCCGCCGGCACCATCCGCGCCCGCGATGTCAACACCTCGCTGATCATCGGATCGGCGATCAACTTCAGCTTCACCAGCCTCCCCGCCTCCGGTGACGATGGCGGAGCGTGGACCGGCACGGGAACGCTTGATCTTTCTCAGTTCAACCTCACTGAGGTCGAGATCGTCATCGAAAATACACTTGCCGCTTCGATCGGCTCGGCAAACGGTGCCGCGTTCATCGATAAGAAAGACTTCGCGGTCGGCGTCACCACCATCCCCGAGCCCGGCTCGCTGGCGCTGCTCGGCCTCGGCATGATCGCCATGCTCAGCCGCCGCGGCCGCGATCAGGATTGATCGCCCCGACAACTTCTGCCCTCCAAGCCCCCTCGGTCTATCGCCTGGGCCGTCGGGGTTTTTTTACGGCCCGATCGCGGCAGATGCTTGAACTCACCCGCCCTTGCGCTTAATTTAATACCCTTGCTCGACGGGCGGTTCGGCCTATAAGCCCCCCCGCCAGGCCCCTTCGACGCGTCGCCTCCCGGCGATGGGATTTTTCGCTCCTCGGCGCACCGCCGCGCCCCGCTCAGGGAACCCGCCATGCCACAGCCCGCCCCTTCCACCACGGAACCGCAGCGCGCCGCCTGGACCGCCGCCGACTCGGCCGAACTCTACGGCATCGGCCGCTGGGGCAGCGCCTACTTCTCGGTCAACGACGCCGGCCACATCATCGCCCACCCCACCGGCGACCGCGCCCTGTCGATCGACCTCAAGCAACTGGTCGAGGACCTCAAAGCCCGCGACCTTGAACCACCCCTGCTGCTACGCTTCACCGATATCCTCCGCCATCGCCTCGACGCCATGGCCACCGCCTTCGGCAAAGCCATCGAAGACCACGGCTACCGCGGACGCTACCGCTGTGTGTATCCGATCAAGGTCAATCAGCAGCGGCATGTCGTCGAAGAAGTCCTCGACATCGGACGCAGCCACGGCTTCGGGCTCGAGGCCGGCTCGAAGCCCGAGTTGCTCGCCATCATGGCGCTGGTGCAGGACGGCGACACGCCGATCATCTGCAACGGATTCAAGGACGACCAGTTCATCGAGGCCGTCATCCTCGCCAAGAAGCTGGGCCGCAACGTCATCCCCGTGGTCGAAAAGTTTTCCGAGCTGCGGCTGATCGTCAAGCACGCCAAAGCGCACAACGTTGAGCCGAGCATCGGCGTGCGGGTCAAGCTCGCGACACGCGGTGCCGGGCGTTGGGAAAGCTCCGGCGGGGCCCGCTCGAAGTTCGGGCTTTTCGTCAGCGAGGTGCTCGACGCCGTCGAATACCTCCGCAAGGAGGACATGCTTGGCTGCCTGAACCTGCTGCACTTCCACCTCGGGAGCCAGATCAACGACATCCGGCAGATCAAGCGGGCGCTGACCGAGCTGGTCCGCGTCTATGCCGAGCTGTATCAGACCGGCGCGAACCTGCAGTACATCGACGTCGGCGGCGGGCTGGGCGTGGACTACGACGGCTCCAAGACCTCCGTCGATTCGAGCATCAACTACACCCTGCAGGAATACGCCAACGACGTGGTGTATCACACCCAGCAGGTCTGCGACGACGCGGACGTGCCGCACCCGACGATCATCAGCGAGTCCGGCCGGGCCATGGTCGCGCACCACAGCGTGCTGATCTTCAATGTGCTGGGTTGGTCGGGCTTCGACCGTTTCGAGCTGCCCGACACGTTCAGCGAGGAGGAGCTGGAGAAGATGCCCGCGCCGATGCGCATGATGGCCGAGGCGTGGATGGGGCTCAACGAGAGCAACGCCGTCGAGTATTACCACGACGCGCAGATGGCCCGCGACCAGACGCTCAACCTCTTCAACCTCGGCTACTGCACGCTGGCGCAGCGCGGCCTCGCGGAGCGCCTTTTCTACGCCATCTGCTCCAGGGTCTGGCGCATCGTCAAAGGCTTCGAGCACGTGCCCGATGACTTCCGCGAACTCGAGCCGCTGCTTAGCGACACCTATTTCTGCAACTGCTCGATCTTCCAGTCCATGCCCGACGCGTGGGCGATCGATCAGAAATTTCCGATCATGCCGATCCATCGCCTCAGCGAAGAACCCACCTGCCGCGGCATCCTCGCCGACATCACCTGCGACTCCGATGGCAAGATCGACAAGTTCATCGGACCGGCCGGGGAAGAACCCGTCCTCCCGCTGCACCCTTACACCGGCGCCGACTACTACCTCGCCGCGTTCCTCATCGGCGCGTACCAGGAAACGCTCGGCGACCTGCATAACCTCTTCGGCGATACCAACGCGGTCCACCTGTCCGTCGGCGAGGACGGCAAGGTGCAGGTCGATGAAGTCGTCGAGGGCGACACCGTCGCCGAAGTACTCGGCTACGTGCAGTTCGAACCCGAGGAACTCCGCCGCACCTTCCGCAAGACCCTCGAACGCGCGGTCAACGACAACAAACTAACCATCGAAGAATCGCGCCTGCTGCGGCGGTTCTACGAGCAGGGCCTCTCGGGGTACACCTACCTGACCTGAGTGCCTTTGCCGCTTGCGGCTTCGCGCATCCTTCACGTCACCGGCGATTTCAAGTTTGCGCGAAGCCGCGGGTGGCAAGTCACGCACCCCGCGCCGCGATCAGCGCCGCCATCCGCCCCGTGCCGGGCTTGCCCCGATGCGTCACCTCGCGGCGGTGGCTGAAGAACTCCGCTTCATCGCGATAGGTGCAGCGATCGGTGGTGTCGATCTGCGTGATGCCGCAGGCCCGCAGACGAGCCGCGGCCGCGCCGGGTAAATCGATGTGCGGCTTGTCGCGTGAAAGGCCCACGTGCTCCGTCGGGAACCGGGCAGCGACTTCCTCGCCGACCTCGAAGTGCGCCGCGCTGATGCAAGGCCCGATCGCCGCGAGCGGCGGCCGGTCAAACCGCCCCACCGCCGCCTCGATCACCCCCGCCACCAAACCCCGCCACCCCGCGTGCACCGCCGCGACACGCCTGCCATCCGCCGTCGCCAGCAGGATCGGCACGCAGTCGGCCGTGCGGATGCACAGCAGCTTGCCCGGTTGATCCGTGATGATCGCATCCGCGCACGGAGCCTCGGCCCACTTCACCGGTTGCTCGGGCGCTTCCCACACATCCGCCTCATGCACCTGATGAGCTTCCACCCGGACATGCTTCTGCACCCCCAACGCCGCCCGCACGCGCCGAAAATTCTCCGCGACCGACGTGTTCGCGTCGCTGCCCGGCCCCTTACTCAGCACCCCCAGATTCAACGTGTCGTAAGGCTCACGACTCACCCCCCCGATCCGCGTCGTAAACGCATGCACGATCCCCCACTCCCGCAGCAACGGCGACTGATACGTCACCACCCCGTTCTCATGTTCAACACGCTCGAGCATGCCTTTAGCATACCCCACACCCAACGCGGCGTGGTCGCTTCAGCGACCCACGAACCCACGCCTGATCGGGCTCAGGCCTTCTGCCCCTCGCGCAGCGTCTGGGCGATATTCATCTCGGCGAGTCGGATCGTGGCGTGGTCCATCGCGGTCAGCGCCTGCGCAAATGCCTCGGCGTCAGCGTCCGCGCCCTGTTCAATAAAGCCCTCTACCTTCGCAATGTGGTCTTCGATCTCTTTGCGATACGCCGCCTCGATCTGCCCGCCGACGCGTTCGAGCTGCTTGCGGATGTGGCGGATGTCGAGCTGGGCGTTCATCTTCAGGTCGATCAGCCGGTGCGCGGTCATGTCTTCCTGCGCGTGTTCATACGACTCGGCTTCCATGCGTTCGACTTCCGTGCGCGTCAGGCCGTGGTTCGGCACGACCTGGATCGACGCGCGTTTGCCGCTGCGTTGCTCCACCGCCTGCACGTTCAAAATACCGTTGGCATCAACGAGAAACGTCACCTCAACCTTCGGCAGACCGGCGGGCATCGGCGGGATCCCGCGCAACTCGAACTCACCCAAAGACCGGCAGTCCTTGACCAGCTCACGCTCGCCCTGCAGCACATGGATCTTCACGTTCGTCTGCCCCTCGGCATACGTGGTGAATGGCTCGGTCGCGCGGGCGGGGATGGTCTGGTTCGACATGATGAGCTTCGCCACCGCACCGCCCATCGTCTCGATGCCCAGGCTCAGCGGGATCACGTCCAGCAGCAGCATGCCGCGGTTAAAGCCCGCGAGGATCGACGCCTGCACCGCCGCGCCCAGCGCGACGACCTCGTCCGGATTCAGCGCGGTGTAGGGCTCGGACTCAAACAGAGCCCGCACACCTTGTTGCACCGCCGGGATGCGCGTCGAACCCCCAACCATCACGACGCGGTCGATGTCCGATGCGGTCAGCTTCGCCTCTCGCAGCGCCCGGCGGCAGCAGTCGAGCGCCCGCGCCAGCCACGGCTCGATCATCGCCTCCAACTCATCACGCGTGAGCACGCGCTCATACGTCTTGCCCTCGCCCAGATCGATCTGCAGCGGCGCGGCGTCCTCGGTGGACATACGGATCTTCGCGGCCTCAGCGAAGTTGCGGAACGCCTGCCGCGTGCTCGGGGGGAACGTAATCGCCTCGCCCCCGAAAAACCGCTCGCTGATCTCCCGCTGGATCAGCGACACGATCATCTGATCAACATCATCGCCGCCCAGATGCGTGTCGCCCGCGGTCGCGATCACCTGATCAACGCTGCCCTGCTCGGTCTGCTGCAAGCGCAGGATCGAGATGTCGAACGTGCCCCCGCCGAGGTCGAAGACGGCGACGGTCTGCGATTGTCGATCTTCGATTTTCGATTTTCGATTGGTGACTTCGCCATCGGCACACGCCTCGGGGTTCAGCTTGGTGCTCAGGGAGACGCGGCCGTCGCCGAGTTTGGTCACGCTCGATTTTTGACCCCCGGTCCCTGCCCCCCCTGCTCCCTGACCCCTGATCCCGATGCCGTACGCCAGCGCCGCAGCCGTCGGCTCGTTCACGATGCGGACGATCTGCAAGCCCGCGATGCGGCCGGCGTCGCGCGTGGCTTGGCGCTGGGCATCATCGAAATACGCGGGCACAGTGACCACCGCCTTACGCACCGGCCGGCCCAGCGCGGCCTCGGCCCACGCGCGCAGCTCGCCCAGAATCATCGCGCTGATCTGCTGCGGCGCGACCACGTGCTCCCCCACCCGCACGCGCGCGGTGCGGTGCTCGCCCTCCACCACCGGGTACGCCAGCCGCGAGACCTCGTCGCCCAGGTCCGCGGCCGAGCGGCCCATCAGCCGCTTGGCGGAGTAGATCGTCCGCTCGGGAAACTCAACCGAATGCCGCCGCGCCTCTTCGCCGATCGCCTCGACCTGCCCGGTCTGTTCGGACAGCCGCACCACACTCGGTAGAATGCGTTGCCCGTCGGGCGAGGGCAGGATGCGCGGCCCGGCCTCGTCGCACCAGGCGACCAGCGAATTGGTCGTGCCCAAGTCGATGCCGATGATCGGCTCGGGTTGGCTTGTTGTCTGCGAATCACTCATAGAACGGAAGTGTAGGCCGTGCCGTACCAGATCACCATCGAGAAGGTCTTTGCCGCGTCGCACGCCCTGCGCCTGCCGGACGGCTCATCCGAACCGATCCACGGCCACAACTGGCCCGTGCGCGTCACCATCGGCAGCGATCAGCTCGACGCGATGGACTGCGTCATGGATTTCCACGAACTGGAGCGGATCGTGGACGGCATCCTCGCCCCCTTCCAGACCGCCCACCTCAACGACGTGCCGCCTTTCTCACAAGAGACGCAAGGCATCAACCCCAGCGCCGAGCGCGTCGCCGAGCACATCGCCCGATCGGTCGCGGCCAAGCTCCCGGCCGAGGTGAAGCTGATCCAAGCCAGCGTCGGCGAAGCGCCGGGGTGTACGGCGGTATACCGCGCTTAGCTGCCTTGTATCCCGCAGAGCAGAGGGTAACGAAACGGGGACGCTCC
>CAZTLX010000220.1:0-6728 GCA_964614575.1 uncultured Phycisphaeraceae bacterium
CCTTGATTGTGTGGCTCTTGTGCCTTGATGTGGCTACCTATCTCTGGCTTTGGCTGCCTTTCTCCGCGTGCTCCGCGCCTCTGCGTCCTCCGCGATAAAAACGCCACCGCCCGGCCGCACGACCATCATGGGGAAGTCGCTGAACCTCATGAAACGAGTTACCCCGAAAAATGGGCAAACCCTTGCTCGCCCCGCGTGAGCATTGCGAGATGGCCGGTTCGCCGGGTGCGGTCTATGATCCTCACCATGCGCGACCGGTGGGATGGGCATTGCCAGGCGGATGAGTCGGCGCAGCGCCGGCGCGCTGATGCGCGGGGGCTGGTCCCGGCGATCGGCATGGTGATAGGCATCGCGGCGGCGGCGGCCTGGCCGTGGCTCGTCTTCTGGTTGGCCGCGGGCGTGGTGTGTCTGCTGCCCGTGTTATGGTTCTGGTGGCGAGGTGGGAGCACGGGCGGCTGCCGCGCGTTGGCGTGCTGGGGGTTGCTCGCGTGGGTGGCGCTCAGCGGCGCGTGGTTTGTGGTGCGTGAGCAGCGCGTCGCGCCCGACCACATCGCGCGCTACCTCGCGGACGAGCCGCGTTTGATGCGGGTGGTCGGCACCGTGGAGGGGCCGCCGAAGATCGCCCCCCCGGGCCGCGGCGCGTTCGCCGACTTCGCGTATCAGCGGCCCGAAACGTTTTTTGTTCTGCGCGTCCGCCAGATCGAACGGATCGACCCCGTCACCGGCACGGCGCAATGGCAGCCCCTCAACGGGCGCCTGCTCGGCAAGATCGAGGCGGCCGACCACCGCCTGCGGGCGGGGATGCACCTGGAAGCCGCGGGCTGGGGCGCGCGTTTCGGCACGCCCGTGAACCCCGGCGAGCGCGACTACGCTCAGATGATGCGCCGCCGCGGCATGGAAGGACGCATCACGCTGGTCACCGCCGGCAACTGGCAGCCGGCCGACGCCCGCACGCACGGTCCGCCGCCGACGTGGGATTTCACCGGACTGCGCAGCGCGTGGCAGAGCCTGCGTCAACACGGCAACGATGCCGCCTCCGATGCGCTGGCGATCGGTTTGTCCGGTTATCCCGAACGCGCCGAGTTGTTTGCCCTGCTCGATCGTGTGCTGCTGGGCCGCTGGTCGGATGAGCTGGATGAGTTGGAGGAGCAGTTCCGCCGGGTCGGGCTGGCGCACCTGCTGGCGATTTCGGGGGCACACCTGGGCGTGCTGCTGGGGCTCATCTGGCTGATCACGCGAAGCGTGGGGCTGAGGCCGAACCGCGCGGCGCTGCTCGTGCTGCTGGTGCTCGGCCTGTACCTGATGGCGGTGCCGGTGAAGGTGCCGGTCGCGCGGGCCGCGATCATGGCGGTGATACTCATCAGCGGGTTCGCGGCCGGGCGCGGCGGCGGGCCGCAGACGCGTCTGGGGCTCGCGGCGATCCTCGTGCTGCTCTGGCGGCCGGGCGACCTGTTTGACCCCGGTTTTCAGCTCAGCTTCCTGACGGTCTGGGGGTTGATCCGCTACACCGCGCCGGTCTCACGCTGGCTGATGCCCGAACCAGAGACCGGGATGCCGCGGCCGTGGTGGCACACGCCCTTGCGGCGCACGGCCGACGCGCTGGCGGTCAGCATCGTCGCGTTTATCATCGCGACCCCGATCGTGGCGTATCACTTCCAACTGCTCAGCCCGTGGTCGATCGCCATGTCGATGGCCGCGCTGCCGTTGTTCGTCGGCATGCTGTCGCTGGGCTACCTCAAAGCGCTGGTCGGCGCCTTGCTGCCCAGCGTGTCGCTGCTGCTGGCCGAGCCGGTCGCGGCCTTCGGCGGCGCGATGGCGTGGCTGGTGCGGTGGGTGCATGACCTGCCGATGTCCTCGCTCGATCTGGCGGTGCAGCCGAGCCTCGCGTGGGTCGTGGCGGCGCTGCTGCTGGGGGCCGCGGTTTTTCAAGGGTGGTACGCGCGGCGGCGCGGCGCGATGCTGGCGTCGATCGGCGTGCTGCTGGCCTGGGGCGGCATCCAGCAGCACCCCGACGCGGTCGCCACGGTGCTCGCACGCGACCGGCCGGCGATCCGCCTCAACACCCTCAGCGTCGGTGACGGCTCGTGCCACCTGGTCCGCGCCGGCGGGCACACGCTCATGTTCGACTGCGGCTCGGGCAGCTACCCGCTGATCGGCCGCAACTCCGTCGTCCCCGCGCTGCACGCGCTGGGCGTCGCCAGGATCGACACGCTGGTCATCTCCCACGGCGACCTCGATCACTTCGCCGGCGTGCCGGACCTGATCGCCCAGATCGATGTCGGCCGCGTGCTCCTGCCCCCGCAACTGCTTCATGAAGCACACAACAACTCAAGAGGCACGACCGCTCGCCTGCTCGCCGAGTTGCACCGCCGCGGCGTCTCCATCGAAAGCGTCACCCGGGGCTGGCAGGCGCGGCATGGGTCGGTCGATTACGCCGTGCTCTGGCCGCCCGCCGATTTCACTCACCCGCGTGATAACGAAACATCGGTGGTGCTGCGCATCACCGCCGGCGACGCCCGGCTGCTGCTGGTCGGCGATATCGAAGCCACCGCCATGACCGCCCTGCTGGAGGGCGACGAACCCCTGGACGCCACCGTGATGGAGGTGCCGCACCACGGCAGCTTCGTGGACACCTCGCCGCGGTTTGTTGAGCAGGTGTCGCCGCGGCTGCTGGTGCAGTCGGCCGGGCCGCGCTGGGACATGAGCGACAAGTGGCCGGCGACGTTGGCCGACCTGGGCATCGAACGGCTGGTCACCGACGAAACGGGGATGATCAGCGTGCGGCTGTGGGAAGACGGGCGGATGAGCGCCGAGACGTTTCGCGACAATCACCGGGCCGGGTCAACCGGCTCCGCCGGCTCGGCCGGGACTTCCCGCGATTGATTCGCCGCCCCCGCCGCGTCCTCAGACATATCGCGCCATCCGTCGCGATCGCCCCGTGTGGACTCGGTGATCACCAGCGGCAGCACCACCCGCCCCCGCCGCGCAAAAGCCAGCGGGGTGCTCTCGGCCAGGGGAAGTTGGTTGCCCAGCACCGCGCCCCAATCGAAGGTGTTGACCTGCTCGAACAACGCGATGTCGGCCGCCTCGTCGAACCCGCGCCCGGCGGCCTGCGTGTCCACGTCGGCGTCACGCAACGGCTTGTCGTGACGGGAGGCGACCTGCCCCGGGGCCCCCGGTTCGGACGCTGCCGATGGCGACGGGGCCACCCGCTGCGTCGAGTCGGCCTCCGCCAGGGGCGCGGGGCTTCCCTCGCGCGGCGCGGGCGCAGGCCGCTGCCCATCGGTCAGATCATCACGGGCCATTTCATCTTCGCCGACCTGGTCCCCCTCCTCCGCCGACGCGGCGAGTTTGGACGCCTGCGTCCGCGTCACACCCTCCGCGCGAAGTTCGTCAATCGACGCGGCCGCCTCATCTTTGGCCCCGGCCTGCGCGAGCGGTTCGTCGGCCGGGCTCACCGCTTCCATCGCTTCGCGTTGATCGGCCGCCTCGTGCCGCTCTGCTTTCTCGGATTCTGCGGGAGCCGGCAGTGCCCCCCCCTTGAGCGCGATCCTCGGCTCCCTTGCCGACACCGCTTCCTGCTGCGCTTCCTCCTTTAACTCGTCGGTATCCGTCGGGGCGCCTGCTTGGGGTGCCGCATCGGCGAGCTCCGCGGCCTCTGTATCGAAACGCGGCCGGACTTCCGCATCCTGGTATCGGTTCCGCCATCCCTCCCCGTCGGCTTGCCGCAGCGCGACGCGTTGCGGCTGCTCCGGCTCGACCAGCCGCGCCACCTGCCGGCCGGCGCGGCTGTTGTTCATGTAGTTGAGCAGCTCGGGCACCTGGTCGTCATCGATGACCACGGCGTACGCCGACTGCCGCGTCAGCGCGTCGGCCGCGTAACCCGCCGACTCGCTGCGTTGCCGCGCGGATTCTTTGAGCGTCCCCAGCGAGGCCTCGGTCTGACCGAAGGCGAGCTCCGCCGGGACGATCTGCGCCCCATTGAACGCGAGCCAGCGGTTGAGTCCCGCGGTCGTGTCGTCCACATCATCGGAGACCACCTCGATCACCGCGTTGGACTCATCCGGCTGCGGCAGGCGCAGGGCGAACTGGCCGCGGTTGCCCGTGATCTGGGCGGCGCTGAGCAGCGGGTCGATGCCGCCGCCGATTCCGCCCTTGGCCGGCAGCGGCCCGGGCCCCGCGGCATCATCGTGCGCGGCTTTGCCGAGCGCGAGGCCGCCCTCGCCGACGGCGGCTCGGGGCGGCGTCGGCGTCTTCAACGCCAAAGAGGAGCCGTCGAGCTTCGACACCGCCTCGCCGGACTTACCGATCGCATCCAGATCGTCGAGCGACAGGGCACGCTCGGCATCGGTCGTGCGCGAGCGCATGCCATCTCGGAGGGCCAGTGGGTCATTGCCGAAGGTGTCCCAGCGTTGCGGGTTGGCCTGCTCCAGCAGCGGCGAATCGGTGACGGTGAGGAACACCACCCCGCCGGCGATCGCCAGCGCCGCCGCCAGCCCGGTGTACGAGGCGATCCGCAGCAGCCGTGGCCCGATGGTCATGCGGTTGCGCTGGGCCTCGGCGGCGATCTCATCCACATCATCGCCGGTGAGCGGTGCTTCACCGAGCAATTGCTGCCGCTCCAGACCGGCCATCACGTCATCGACCAGGGCGCGTGGCGCTTCATCCGGCGGCATCGCACGCAAGGCCTTGCGATCGGCCTTGATCGATTCGATCAGCCGGCGCAGCTTCTGATCGGAAGCCAGCAGCGCATCGACGCGGGCCATCTGCTCGGGGGGCAGCTCGCCCTCGATGTAATCGATCAGTTGTTCGTGGTCGTAGTTGGCGTGCATCGAATGGCGTTGGGGTTAAAGTTGAGGTTCAAAACTTGGGGTTTGAGGTTTGGGGTTTAGTTCGGATTTCGCAGTTCGAGGTTCGGGTTTCCCGCGCCGTGGTCCGCTGAAGCGGCCACGCCGGAGGAAGCGTAGCCGTCGAGCTTCTCCATCTCCTGCCGCAGCGCCAGGCGGGCGCGGAACAGCCGGCTCTTGACCGTGCCGACCGGCACCTCCAGCGTCTGAGCGACCTGGTGGTAGTCCAGCCCTTCGAGGTCCCTCAGGACCAGCACGGCCTTGAAAGGCTCGTCCAGCCGACCCAGCGCTTCGCGGAGTAGCTCAATCATCTCTTCCTGTTCGACGCGGTGGTCGGGTCCGGGTTCCCCCGTACCTTCCAGCCGATCGCGGAGCATCGCCCGCGGGCCCTCCGGCCCGTCCCGCTCGACCTCCAGGCTGGGCATCCGCCGCAGCTTCCGCTTGCGGAGGAAGGAAATGGACTGGTTCATGGCGATGCGGGTGGACCAGGTGGAAAACTTGCTCTCGCCCCGGAAGCGGTCGATGTTGCGGATGATCTTAAGCAGGGCGTCCTGGGTGACCTCCGCGGCGTCCTCGCGGTGGCTGACCATACCGAGGCAGACGTTATAGAGCCGCCGCTCGTGCTGCTTGAGCAACACGCCCAGCGCAGCCCGATCGCCGGCCTGGATTGAGGCGATCAGCGCGTCCTCGTTGGCGTGCGTCATCCTGCTTCGCCGCCTGGGGGGGGTGACACCGGTTCAGGGACCGGCCGCGGGAATCCGTTCGCGCGGCGGCTGAACGCGGTCGATTGTAACATGGCCCACCGTCAGGCCCCGCTCATCATGTATGTACACGGATGAGAGCCGGTTTTCTCTGCATTTTTGCTCGCCCCGGACCCCCGCTTTGAAGGACGACACCACCTACGTTTCCCCCCTGGCCAGCCGCAACGCCTCGCCGCAGATGCAGGCGATCTGGTCGCCCCGCCGCAAGTTCACGACCTGGCGGCGGCTGTGGCTCGCCCTGGCCGAGGCCCAGGCCGAGCTGGGCCTGGACATCACCGACGCCCAGCTCGACGAGCTGCGGGCGCACCTCGACGACATCGACTACGACAAGGCCGCGGAATACGAAAAGTCGCTGCGGCACGATGTGATGGCCCACGTCCATACGCTCGGCGACGCCGCCCCCGCCGCCCGGCCGATCATCCACCTGGGCGCGACCAGCCAGTTCGTCGTCTGCAACGCCGAGCTGCTCATGCTGCGCGACGCGCTGCAGCTCGTGGCGAACAAGCTCGCCGCCGCCATCGACCGGTTGGGAGCCTTCGCTACCACCTTCCGGGGGATGCCGACCCTCGGTTTCACGCACTACCAGCCCGCGCAGCCCACCACCGTCGGCAAACGCGCCACCCTCTGGGCGCAGGACCTCGCCCTCGCGCTCGAAGAAGTCGAACACCGCCTCGACACGCTGCGCTTCCGCGGCGTCAAGGGCACCACCGGCACCCAGGCCTCCTTCCTCGCCCTCTTCCAAGGCGACCCCCGCAAGGTGGAGGAGCTTGACCGGCTGGTCACCGTGAAGATGGGCTGGCCCGCGGACAAACGCTTTGCCGTGACGGGGCAGACGTATCCGCGGCTGCTCGACGGCATGATCGGCTGCACGCTCGCGACCGTCGCCGCGGCGTGCCAGAAGTTCGCCACCGATGTGCGCCTGCTGGCGAATCGTAAAGAGATCGAGGAGCCGTTTGAAAAAAACCAGATCGGCTCATCCGCGATGGCGTACAAGCGCAACCCGATGCGCAGCGAGCGTATCTGCGGCCTGTCGCGGTTCGTGATCGGCATGGCGCAGACGCCGCTGACCACCGCCGCCGAGCAGTGGATGGAGCGGACGCTGGACGATTCGAGCTGCCGG
>CAZTLX010000221.1:0-6722 GCA_964614575.1 uncultured Phycisphaeraceae bacterium
GTCGGCGGCGACGGCGTGGGGGTGGCGGCGGCGGCGGTGGGGGCGGCGGCGAGTCGGGCGGGGAATGATCAAGCCGACGCCTGCTTGTGCAACTAAACCATAGCCGGCGAGCTACGTAAATCATAGCCGGCGAGCTACGCCTCGCCGGGATGTCGCGCAGCGACCGGGCGAATACGTCCGGCGAGGCGTAGCTCGCCGGCTATTTTGTCGTGGGAGTTCTGGGTGTGTTGGCGCGTCAGGGCATGGTCAACGCCGCGTCGTGCTGCCGTAGCGCATCGAGTTGGGGTTTGTCGCCGAGGGCGCGGAGCGTCAGGTCGTAGTTGGCCGTCTGTCCCGGGCGCAGCTTGGCTTTGGCGGAAGGGTGTTGGTCGTTGCCGTCCCATTGCAGCGAGCCGTTGAAAGGCTCAAGCCCGGTGACATAGCAGCCGCGGGGCCCGAAGTTCTGCCAGTTTGCGAGGCGGGGCAGTTGCTGGGCGGGGTAGCTCATCGCGAAGCCGAGGCCGAGCTTGCGGTTGACCGCGCCGCAGGTGACGTTGCCGCGTTTGGTTTTGGGCACGACGATCAGCCCGCGTTGGCCGTTCTTTGCGTGGCCCTTGAGCGGCGCGGGGATGCGCTTGTACTTGTTAAAGCTCGCGGGGGTCACCGTCTCGCCCGAAGAACTTCCGTGGTCACTTCCGGGGGCGGGGGCGGGGGCGGTGTCCCAGGACCAGTCGTAGGTACCGCCGTAGATCAGCTCGGTGCCTTCGTCGAGCAGCGGGTATCCGAGGTTGACGTGGTAGAGCCAGTGGTGGGGGACCGTGAAATCGCTGAGGTTGGTGACGCGGTCTTGCAGTTCGATCGTCGGCTCGCCGAGTCGGCATGCGATGGTGCGTCGGATCTCGACGCTGGGTCCGAACACGCGGGTACAGCGGATGAGCAGGTCGAGGCGCATGTCGAAGTGCTTGGCGCGTGGGTCGGGGTTGATGACGGCTTCGACCGCGGCGGGGGTGTTGGAGAAGTGGCCGTGCAGTGAGCGCGATGGGTCATCACCATCCGCAGCTTCCGGGGGCGGTGCGCCGATGTGGAGCGGGCCGCAGGTGGTGAGCAGCCCGCCGGGCCACGCCGCGAGCCATTCCTCGCCGCGGTGGTAGGCGTGGCTGGGGGGTTTGTAGCCGTTGGGCGTGAGGTAAGCGAGGCTGTGGCCGAGGTAGGCGGCTTCGACGATATCGCCGCCGCGGTCGAGTGCGACGGTGAAGGTCAGCCCGCCGCCGGTGTTGACGAACGCGACGCGGCAGGGCTGTCCGCCGAGGGGTTGGGGGTAGTCGATCGTGCCGGTCTGGATGCCGCCGAGCTGGGGGGTGTATTCGGCTTTGTCGGGGTCGAACGCGGGGGCGGGTTTGGGCATGGCGGGGCTCCTGGGAAGTTCCGGGGGCGATGCGCGGCGGGGACGCCGCGGCTATGATGGCGTCAACATACCTGATCCCTGATCCCTGATCCCTGATCCCCGAACCCTGATCACCGCCATGCCCGTTTACGAATACACCTGCCGCAAGTGTCAGCACGTGACCGAGACGATCCGCCGCATCGCGGATGCCGATCAGCCGCAGGCCTGCGAGAAGTGCGGGTCGGTGGAGACCGCGCGTGAGTTCAGTTTGTTTAACGCGGGCGGGCACACCGCGGCCGCGGCACCCGGTCCGTGTGGCCTGCCGATGGGCGGCGGCGGAATGGGCGGCTGCTGCGGCGGGGTGTGTAGCGGGCACTGATTCATTGAACGTCTGAACAAACTGTCGGATACCCCGCCGCAACTCGCTGCGCTCGCAGCGGCGGGCTTGAGGGAAGTCGCTCAGATCTGTTCGAGTTCGTTGACCATGTCGGTGACGACTTTCTTCGCGTCGCCGAAGACCATGCCGCAGTTGGGGGTGAAGTAGAGCTCGTTCTGGATGCCCGCGAAGCCGGGGTTCATCGAGCGTTTGATGACGAAGACCTGCCGGGCCTTATCGACGTCGAGGATGGGCATCCCGAAGATCGGGCTGGAGGTGTCGTGCCGCGCGGCGGGGTTGGTCACGTCATTCGCACCGATGACCAGCGCGACGTCGGTGTTCGCCAGTTGCGGGTTGGAGTGTTCGAGGTCCAGCAGCGCGTCGTACTCGACGCCGGCCTCGGCCAGCAGCACGTTCATGTGCCCGGGCATGCGGCCGGCGACGGGGTGGATCGCATAACGCACCTGCTTGCCTTTTTTCTCCAGTTCGTCGGCCAGCTCCTTGACCGCGTGCTGCGCCTGCGCCACCGCCATGCCGTAGCCCGGCACGACCATGATGGTCTGCGCCGCTTCCATGATGATGGCGGCGTCTTCGACGGAGAACTCGCGGTGGGTGCCTTCCACGGCCTTGCCCTTGGGCCCGCCGGCCGAACCCATGCCGCCGAAGAGCACGTTGGCCAGCGACCGGTTCATCGCCTTGCACATGATGGAGGTGAGGATGAGGCCCGAGGCACCGACCAGCGCGCCGGTGATGATCAGCGCGAAGTTGCCCAGGACGAACCCGGCCATGGACGCGGCGATGCCGGAGTAGCTGTTGAGCAGGGCGATCACCACGGGCATGTCCGCGCCGCCGATGCCGACGACCAGCAGCACACCGAGCACCAGCGCGAAGGCGGTGATGAGCAACACCGCCCACCACGCGCCCGGGAAGATGGTGAGCACCACGGTGAGCAGCAGCGCGAGCAGCAAGAGGGCGGCGATGAGGATTTTCTGGCCGGGGAACTGGACGGGCTGGTCGGGCGCCCACTTGGTGCCTTGGAGCTTGCCGAAGGCCATGATTGAGCCGGTGAAGGTGACGCCGCCGATGAGGGAGGCGAGTCCGACGGCGGCGAGGGTGTCCCAGTCGTCGCCGACGGGCGTGCCGCGGTTATGGCTGTAGTCGGCGATGGCGACCAGGAGGGAGGCGAGCCCGCCGAAGCCGTTGAGCAGGCCGACCATTTGGGGCATGCCGGTCATCTTGACCTTGATGGCCATGACCGCGCCGATGGTCGAGCCGATGAGCAGGGCGACGGCGACCCAGATGAGGCTGATCGCGGTGCCGCCGGTGAGGTAGAAGAAGGTGGCGGCGGCGGCCAGGAGCATGCCCAGCGCGGAGATGAGGTTGCCGCGGCGGGCGGTCTTGACCTTGCCCAGGTCCTTGAGGCCGAAGATGAACAGCGCCGCCGCGAGCAGATAGACCAGGTTCAGCAGGTCGATGCGGTGCTGGGCGTCGAGCAGGGAGGCGAGGGTGTGGGTGGTCATCGTAGGTTCACGCGAGAAAGTGGCGGTGGCCGAATGATCAATGACGAATGTCGAAACCCGAATGACGAATGTTGAATGACAAGGTTCGTTCATTCGTCATTCGTCATTCGGATTTGGTCCTTACTTTTTGTCCTTGAACATCTGCAGCATGCGGTTGGTCACGAGGTAGCCGCCGACGACGTTGATGGTCGCGGCGATGATGGCGAAGAACCCGAGGATCACGCCGAACGACAGCAGCGTGTCGTGGAAGCTGCACATCAGCGCCCCGACCAGCGTGATGCCCGAGATCGCGTTGGACCCCGACATCAGCGGGGTGTGCAGCGTGGAGGGCACCTTGGTGATCAGTTCACGCCCGAGGAACATCGCGAGCACAAACACGACGATGCTGATGACGAATGCGGAAGCCATGGGTGTCTCCTGTGTGTGGAGCTATGAGCAATGAGCTTTGAGTTATGAGCTTTGAGCTGTGAGTTTTTCTGCATTGCTAACGGCTCACTGCTCACTGCTCACCGCTCAAAGCTTTCTTGACCATCTCGTTAACGATCTGCCCGCCGTGGGTGATGCATGCGCCTTTTTGTATCTCATCGTCGAGGTTGATCTTCAGCGTCGCTTCGGTCGCGGGCTGATCGCCCTTGGCGGGTTTGGCGGGGTCGACCAGCTCGGCGAGCAGGCTGACGAGGTTGTTGGCGTAGGCCTGCGAGGCGTGGGCGGGCACGGTGCCGGGGAGGTTGAGCGTGCCGTCGATCGTGACGCCGTTCTCGGTGGTGAACACCTCGCCGGGCTTGGTCGGTTCGCAGTTGCCTCTGCCGTGCTCCACGGCCGCGGCCAGATCGACGATCACCGAGCCGGGCGGCATCTTGTTGACCACCTCGGTGGGGATCAGCAGCGGGGGGGCTTTGCCGAAGATCGCGGCGGTGGTGATGACGATGTCCGCGGCGATGACATGCTTGGCCATCAGCTCGGTCTGCTGCCGGCGTTCTTCCTCGGTCTGCTCCTTGGCGTAGCCGCCGGTGGCCTTGTCGTCCTGCTTGGCGGTGGGCAGCTCGATGAACCGTGCGCCCAACGACTGGACCTGTTCCTTGGTCGCCGCGCGCACGTCGAACGCCTCGACCACCGCGCCCAGCCGCTTGGCGGTCGCGATCGCCTGCAACCCGGCGACGCCGGCACCGAGGACGAACACCTTCGCCGGGGCGAGCGTGCCCGCGGCGGTGATCATCATCGGCAGCATCTTCGGGCAGCGCTGCGACGCGTTGATCACCGCCTTGTAACCGCCGATGTTCGCCTGGCTGGAGAGCACATCCATCGCCTGGGCACGCGAGATGCGCGGGATGAACTCCATCGAGTAGGCCGTGACGTGTTGCTCGGCCAACGCGCGGATCAGCCCGCCCTGCGCCAGCGGCGTGAGCATGCCGACCAGCACCGCGTCGCGCTTCATCGTGCGGGCCTGCGCGACGCTCGGCGGCGCGAGGGTCACGATCAGATCGGCCTGGGCCCAGACCGCCGCGGTCGCGTCGCCTTGCGGCTCGACCACGGCGGCCCCCGCGGCGCGGAAGGCGTCATCGGACAAACCAGACCTTTGGCCGAGGCCGGCTTCCACGGTCACGTCGAGGCCTTGGCCGACGAGCTTCTTGACCGCGGCGGGGGTCAGCGGGGCGCGGGGTTCATCGGCCGGCTGCAGCGGGGAGGCGAGTTTCATCGGACGATTCCGGGTGTAGTTCCGGGCGAAGTTCCGGGGAAGGTTCCGGGGGAGGTTCCGGGGTAAGTTCCGGGGGAGTGAATCATGGCGTGAGGTCCGCTGACCGACCCATTGTGCATATCTATCCCGCCGCCGCCACTGGCACCGCAACGGTCCCAGTTAGGCGACAGCGGGCGGTCAAAAAACCCCGCTGCCGCCGAAGCGACAACGGGGCGGAGGGGAGAAAGCACGGATAGCGCGGCAAGTCCCCCGCAACTTGACGCCTTTGTTTTAAGGCAACAAGGGCGGATAAGCAAGCGCAAAGTTTACCTGTCTTAACATCTTGGCGCGAATTATCGGCCCTTGGACGCGGATTTAACCGTCCGCTTACTTCCCGCCGAGCACATCCCGCGCCAGCCACGCCGCGCCGATCACCCCCGCGTCGTCGCCCAGCGTGCTGGCCACGATCGGGCAGTCGCCCAGATTCGCGGGGAACACGTGCTCGCGGAACGATTTTTCCACCAGCTTCGCGAACGGCTTGCCCAGCGCCTCGGTCACCCCGCCGCCGAGCACCGCCGCCTCCAGGCTCAGCAGCGTGATCGTGTTCGCGATCGCGATGCCGATCACCCGCGCCGCCTCGGTGATGACCTGCACGGTGAGCGGGTCCTTCTGCTCGAACGCCTTGGCCAGCACCTTCGAGCGGATCTTCGAGAGGTCGCCCTCGGTCAAGTCGGTGACGACGCTGGGGTGAGAGGCGCGGATCAGCGCGGCCAATTGATTGGCGATGCTGGTGCGGCTGGCGAGGTTCTCGAGCGTGCGGCGGCCGAGCGGCGCGTCGGCGCACATGACGGTGTGGCCGATCTCCCCCGCGGACATGTGGTGGCCGTGGTACAGCTTGCCGTCGAGCACCAGCCCGCCGCCGATGCCCGTGCCGATGAAGATGCCCAGCACGTCGTTGAAGTCTTTGGCCGCGCCGGCGCGGTACGCGCCCCACGTGCCGACGTTCACGTCGTTATCGACCAGCACCGGCAGGTCCAGCTTCTTGCTCAGCGTCTTGGCCAGCGGGTAATCGCTCCAGCCGAGGTTCACCGCCTTGACGACGACGCCTTTATTGGTGTCGATCGCGCCCGGCGCGCCGATGCCCAGCCCCGCGACTTCGCCGGCCTTGAGCTTCGCGCCGTCCAGCACCTTGGCGATCACCTTCTCGATGCGGCCGATGACTTCGTCGGCGCCTTCCTCGGCTTTGGTCTTGGTGCTGTCGCGGGCCAGCAGCTTGCCATCGCCGACCATGACGCCGGCCTGGATGTTGGTCCCGCCGAGGTCGACGCCGAGCCAGGGTTGATCGTTGTTGGGCATGATTTTCTCGTTTGCGATGTGAATGCTTGAGCGATTTAGCCGCGGGGCTTGCCCCGCGCGAACGCCGCGAGCGGTGTGGCTCAATGGGTCGTTATGTGACTACAAAGCCGGCCGTTGTTGCCCGTGATTGGTCGCGCGTTCGTACACGCGGGCGATGCGGAGCAGGCGTTGCTCGTCGAACGCCGGGCCGATCAGTTGCACGCCCACGGGCAACCGCTTGCCTTCCACTTCGGCGAACCCGCCGGGCAGGGAGATGCCGGGGATACCCGCGAGGTTGGCGTTGACGGTGTAGATGTCGTTGAGGTACATGCTTAAGGGGTCGTCGGCCTTGTCGCCGAGCCTGAACGCTGGGCCTGTGGTGGTCGGGCAGAGGATCGCGTCGCAATCATGGAACGCGGCGTCGAAATCATGGCTGATCAGCCGGCGGACCTT
>CAZTLX010000222.1:0-6643 GCA_964614575.1 uncultured Phycisphaeraceae bacterium
ACCGGCCCCGGCCCGCAGGACCGTGCGGTCAACGATGGCGGCACGCTCTGGGTCCTCATGACCAAGGGCGAAGGCATGGGCCCGTTCGTCCGAAACCTCCACGGCGCCCGCACCGAACTGCTCGGCGGCCTGGCCGTCTATCCCAACCACCGCGACAAGTTGCGGCTGCGCGACCCCGACACCGACGTCAACTTCATCAACACCGACGCCTCCCTCACCGTCACCGGCTGGAAGACCGTCTTCAACCACTTCCTCCTCGACACGCAGGCCGGCGACGAGCAACGAATCGCGTCGGGCACCTTCGACCACCGCACCCCCCTGCTGATCACCACGCCGCCGGTTGCACCGGCGCCCCGATGACCCCTTCAAGGAGACCGCCATGCTGCCACGAGTGATCGCAATGCTGATGTATGTCACGCTGACCGCCGTCGCCGCGGGGCAGGACGGGTTTGTGCCGCCGCCGGGGTCGGGCGTGTTGAACGTGCGGGACTACGGGGCCGTGGGCGACGGCGTCGCCGACGACACCGAGGCGGTCCGCAAGGCCATCGACGCGCTGCCGATGCACAGCACGCTGTACCTGCCCGATGGCGTGTACCGGGTGACGGACACGATCGAGGTCCGCCGCCGTCAGATCGACAACCCGCGCGAGGCGTGGCAGAGCTGGGTCACGTTGATCGGGCAGAGCCGCGACGGCGTGGTCATCAAGCTCGACGACCGTGCCCCGGGCTTCGACGACTCCGCCAAGCGAAAGCCGCTGCTGCGGCCCAAGATCGGCAACGAAGCGTTCGAGCTTCGCTTCATCAACGTCACGCTCGACGTCGGCGCGGGCAACCCCGGCGCGGTCGGGCTGGTGTACAGCAGCGCCAACGGCGGGATCGTCAAGAACGTGCTGATCCGTTCGAGCGATCCCGACGGGGCCGGGGCGGTGGGCATCGACCAGAACGTCAACTCGCCGGGGCGCGCCTACTTGAGCGATGTCGAGATCGTCGGCTTCGACGTGGCGGTGCTCTTGAGCAGCGAGGTCAACGGGTTCGGATACGAGAACTTCGTGCTGCGAGGCCAGCGCCGGGCGGGCTTCCACCTGCTGGCGAACAACGCCGGGATTGTGGGCCTGCGCAGCGACAACCGCGTGCCCGCGGTGGTGGTGGACGCCGGGGCGAGCCTGTCGCTGATCAACGCCGAGCTGCGTGGCGGGGCGGGTGATGCGTCGGCGGTGGTGAACCGGGGCGTGATGTTCCTGCGGAACGTGACGGCCCAGGGGTACGCTGCGGCGCTGGACGGCGCGGACGGCCCGGTGGCGTCGCCGATCATCGAGCACACGTTGGGTCGTAGCGTCAGCGCGTTCCCGACTGACGGGCGTTCGCTGAATCTGCCGATCGAGCCGGTGCCGCAGTTGCCGTGGGACACGGGCGAGGGCTTTGCGCGGTGGGTGAACGTGGCCGAGTTCGGCGCGGCGCCCGACGCCGGCGGCGACGTGTCGGACGCGATCGATCGTGCCGTGGCCCATGCCCGCGACAAGGGCGCTCACACCCTGTGGTTCCCCAAGGGCAGGTACGTGGTGAGCCGGGCGATCGACGTGTCGGGCCTGCGGCGAGTGGTGGGATTCAATGCGTCGCTCGTGGCGGACACGGCGGCGAAGACGTGGCCGCACCGTCCCGGCCGGCGTGCGGACGGCAGCGAGCCGGTCGTGCTGCGGGTCGGCGAAGGCCAGCCGGTGGTGAGCATCGACGGGTTCGCCAGCATCAACGGGTTCATCGACCACGCGGCGGCGAACACGCTGGTGCTGCGCTGGGGCCGGGGCGCTTACTACACGCACTCGGCGACCGGCGGGCGGGCGTTCTTCGAGGACTTCGGGACCAACTACCGGGTGCGCGGGCCCCAGCAATTGTGGGTGCGGTTCTGGGACGGGCACGGCATCCCCAAGGCCCCAGACCATCTGCCGCGCGACGCTGGTCGCCCCGTGTATGCCGACAACCAGGGCGGCACGCTCTGGATGCACGCCGTCCATGCCGAGAGCAAGAACCCCGCGGTACTCGTGCGGACCACCGATGGCGGCGCGAGCGAGATCATCTCGCTCAACGCCGGGGCACACTGGGACGCGGATGATGCCGCCGTGCCCGTCAGCCGGCTGGTGAACTTCATCAATGACGAAGCGCGAACGAGCGTGGTCGCGTGGCACTCGGCGTATCGCACGCTGATCGAAGACCGTCGTGGCGGCTGGGTGCGTCATGTGCCGACGGGCCGGACACCCGGCGCGCTGGCGGTCGCCGACGTGAAGCGTGACGCCACGCCGCCGGGCGCGGTCGGCGACCTGGCTGCGGCGACGCAGGGCCAGTGGCCGTTCCTCGTGACGCTGACGTGGACGCCCGCCGCCGACGCCGACAGCGGGATCGCCGGCTACGAAATCCGCCGCGGCGACGACGAGGTGATCGGGCACACCGAATCGACGCAGTTCATCGACGAGGTGATGCGCGACGAGGCGGCGTTGACCTACCGCGTGACCGCGCTCAACGGCGCGATGCAGGCAGGCCCGGCGGCGACCGCGACGATCACCACCGGCAAGGACACCACGCCGCTGGGCGTCGAGTCGGTTCATGCGATGCCCGACGGCCAGGGCACGGTGCTGTGGGCGGTGTTCACCAAGCCCGTCGCGCCTGCCGATGCGAATGATGTGGCGAACTATCGCCTGATCGACGGCCCCGCGATCGCGTCGGCCACGCTCAACCCCGATGGCCGCACCGTCACGCTCCGCACCGATGCGCCGCTGGGCTACGCGCCTGCGGTGTTGCGGTTGCATCGCGTGCATGACCTGGCGTCGAAGCCGGACATGATTGAAGAGGGCCGGTCTCCTGTGGATCGACGTGCCGCGGGCACCGGGCTGTTGCTGGAGATTTTCGCCGACGCCGCATTGGGCAAGCTTGTGGCTTCGCGCGGCGGCAGCGTGCCGGACCACAAGTGGCACGGCCTGCCGCCGGCGCCCGGTGTCGCCGACCGGGAACATGCGCTGCGCTGGACCGGACAGGTGCGGGCCGATGTGTCGGGCACGCATCGTTTCGTCCTGCGCAGTGACGAGACGGCCAAACTCACCGTCGATGGCCGCGTCGTGCTGGACACCACCGCGCGTCGGGAGCAGTTCAACACCGAATCGGCACCCATCGACCTCGTCGCCGGTCGGCTCACCGACATCAGCCTCGTCATCACGCCGCGCAGCGACGAGGTGACGGTGACGCTGGACTGGCAGATGCCCGGCAGCGACGAACCCGCGCCGCTGGCGGCGGCCAACCTCTACCCGGCCGATAGGACGACACGCGATCTGACCTGGGCCGCCGACACGCCGGGTCAAGGTCTCGCCGCCGACTACCGAGGCGGGCTGTGGTCCGGCCGGCTGGGCAAACGCATCGCCCGCATCGACCCGGTCATCGACTTCGACTGGGGCCTGGGCCCGCCGCGGCCCGAACTCACCGACGACACCTCCAGCGTGGTCTGGACCGGGTGGATCGTGCCGACAACGACCGGCCCGCTCACGTTCGTGGTGGACATCGGCCCGTGGGACGCGATCGACCTGCGGATCGACGGCGTCCAGGTCATCAAGGCCACCCGCCGCCACAACAAACCCCAGGCCCGCTACACCGGCACGATCCAGGCCCAGGCCGGCGTCCCCATGCCCATCCGCCTGCACTGGATGGACAAGGACTGGACCGCCGACGGCAAGGAAGCGTCGATCCGCCTCATGTGGCACGCCGAGGGCGAGCAGCCGAGCGTGATTCCCGCGACGTCGCTATATCCGCGCAGGCTGCCGTGACATTCATGGCGCAAGCGTACGCCATCGATCAGGCAACGACGAAGTCGTCGAAAGCACCGGTAGCTTCCCACCTTCGGACGCCGGCCATGCCTGCGGCGTGGGCGTTGTCGGTCTTGGTGGTGCCGAGCTGGACGAAGTTGAGGTTGTCGGCGGCGAAGAAGGCCGAGATCTGGTTGCCCACGACGGTCAGTCGCAGCGACACCCACGAGTTGGCGGTGTAAGTTGTCGGGAGCGTGCCGTTGGCGAGGGTGGTGTTGGTGCCGCCGGCGCGTTTGATCAGCCGCCAGTTGCTTCCGCCGTTGCCGATCCGAAGCTCGTAGTAGTTGTTGTTGTCGGTGTAGCGGGCCAGCACGCCGGCCGAGCCGTTGAGATTGGAGAGGTTGACGGCGGAGGTGACCGAATAGTCGGTCCAAGCTGAGGGGCCGACGGTGTCGGTCTGGTCGCTGGTGCCGGTCTTGATCAGGGCGAAGTCGTGGCCTTGGTAGGCACCGACCGACAAGGGGCTGGCGGTCCTGGCCCAGCCGTTGGCGTTGCCGTCGTTGAAGTCGTCGGCGAGCAGGCTGACCGAGGACGTGGCGGCGCTGCTGGTGTCGCTGTACGCCGAGTCGCCCGCCGCGTTGGTGGCGCGCACGCGGTAGCGATACGTCGTGCTCGCGCCCAGCCCGGTGCCGCCCAGATGGCAACGTGCCCGACATGCAGGACAGCGACTTACTGCCATTCAATGTGCACAGTGACGCCCGTTCGATAGGTCATCTGCGACATGAGTTGCTCGATGCGGTGGCGGGCGGCGCCCTGTACAAATATTCTGACGCATACAAACATCGACGGCGCAGCCTCTTAAGCAGCCCGACGGTAGTAGTGCTTCAGCAGTCCACCCAGCCGCTCGTGACACTCAATCTTCCCGACGGGCTCTGTCGGGGGATCGGTGCCGCACGGCGCACGGCCGATGACGCTGTGCGGCCGCTCCGTGTTGTAGTGCTCGATGTAATTCTGCACCAAGTAGTTGAAGTGCTTCTCGCCCAGCACGATGAAGTGATCCAGACACTCGACTTGGCACGATTGTATCCAGCGTTCGATATGAGCATTCTGGTTCGGCTTCTGCGGCCCCACGCGGTGAGTCTCGACGCCCTCATACTGGAATACGCCACGGAACCCCGCCGAGAATTTCGTGTCCCAATCGTGGATCAAGTGCTCGATCTTCATATCTGCGTCCTGGACGTCCATCACCACGTTACGGGCCTGCTGGACCACCCATTCCTCGTTCGGGTTCGGCGTCGCCGGCGTGGCAATCACACGCCGTGTACCCAGGTGGATGAAGACCCGCACGAAGTAGTCGACCAGGCCATGCTTGGTCCACACCTTCTTGCTCAGGAAGTCGCACGCCCACAGCGTCTTGGCGTGGATCTTGAGGAACTCGTCCCATGATCCCTCGCCTCGATCCGGACCGGGGTCGAACCCGTGGCCAACCAGGATGTTCTTCACCGTCGTGCGGCAGATCTTGATGCCCAGCTTCCGCAACTCGAACAGGATCTTGGTGTAGCCCCAGCCGGTGTCCTTGGCCATCTGTACCACCAGATCCACGATGTCCTGTTCCGTGCGTGGGCGCCCGGGTTTGCGCTTCGGCGTCGAGTGCTTGACCGTGGCACCAGTGGCCCACCGCGTGAAGGTGCGAGGCGAGACGATCGTGATCAGTTCCCGAATCGCCGACCCCACCTTCAGCCCCAGCTTAACGAGCCGCGACCGTTCGGCCGGCGTGACCGTCACCCGCTTGGGAAGCTTCGACCGCAGCACCTCGTTCTCGGCTTTGAGGTACTGAATCTGTGCGACGAGGTCTCGGTGGGTTGCGGATGCGAGCACGCGGATCAGCGGGTGGAAGAACCTGGCCACGGTGATATGCTCCTGGTGGCAGGCGGTCCGTCGCCTTTTTGTGACGCTGTTTTCCGGGGCGGCGGGTGCGTCAGAATAAATGTACCCCGCCGGAACCGGCCGCGAAACATGACGCGGCACCGTCGCCGGGGCGACTGCCACAGGGGCTGACGGATCAGCCGTATCGCGCTCGCGCCATTCCGTTAAGCAGGCGGTCTGAGACTGGGTTGCAGGTACACAGAAAACCGTATGGTTGACAACAGGCGCGAGTTTTCAGGTCAAAGTGTTTAACAGGGATGGTTGGCCTCGGGGTAGCGATCAGGACGCGAAATAGAGTTTTTGAGCGAGCCGCCTACGCCGCATCTTCCTGTATTCCAGCTACTTACGCATATCGCTGCAGTTGACCTCTCTGTTCGCGCGCGCGTTGTGGAGAGAGACATATTTCGAGGAGGGTTGTGCCCGGGGAGGGGGTTGCACAGCAAGGCCGACATCGCGGCTGAACTGGCGTGGCGGGACGCCGAGATCGATCGTCTGCGGGCCATTGTCGCCAAGCTGCCCAAGACGCCCGTAGCGCCGGGGATGGCGGTCTGGATTCTGCTCAGGGACCGTGTGACGGGGACACACGTAGCTGACTGGATTTACACCGATGCTGCCGGTTCCGCCGACGCGTGGTACAGCACCGAGGAAGCCGCCCTCGCTCGCTACCGCGAGAAACACGGGAGTAACCATGTCAACGTATGAAACCAAAATCGCGATACCGGACAACACAACCCAGTCAGCCGATGTGTTGGCGATGATTCACCGTCGCGCCAGGCGCGATATTGCCATCGCACTCGTTGACCGGCTACCTCTCGGCCAACCATGTGTGGCCCCGGTTAAATTTGATTACGTCGATCGCGACAAACCGTGTGAACTCGACTGCATCGTCGCAACGCTGGAGCTGGTCCCGGTAACCACGCAGCACTTTATGACTTA
>CAZTLX010000223.1:0-6634 GCA_964614575.1 uncultured Phycisphaeraceae bacterium
GAGGTTGTGGGCGATGAACAGGTAGCTGAGGTCAAACTCGTCCTGCAGGTCGTTGAGCAGGTTGAGGATCTGCGACTGGATCGACACGTCCAGCGCGCTGACCGGCTCGTCGCAGACGATAAAGCTGGGGCCCAGCGACAGCGCGCGGGCGATGCCGATGCGCTGGCGTTGCCCGCCGGAGAATTCGTGCGGGTAGCGCCGGGCGTGGTCTTTCTGCAGGCCGACCTTCACCAGCAATTCGCCGACGCGGTCGGGCACCTGTGATTTTTCGCACAGGCCGTGGACGATCATCGGCTCACCGATGATGCTGCCGACGGTCATGCGCGGGTTCAGCGAGCCGACCGGGTCCTGGAAGATGATCTGCATCTGCCGGCGCAGCTGCTTCATGCGGCCGCTGCTCGCGGCGTGGATGTCCTCGCCGTGGAACGCGACGCTGCCCGCGGTCTTGGGGATCAGGCGGAGGATGGTGCGTCCGACGGTGGATTTGCCGCAGCCGGATTCGCCGACCAGCCCCAGCGTCTCACCGGGCATGATGTCGAAGCTCACGCCATCGACCGCCTTGACATCGCCCACGTGCGACCGCAACAGGCCACGCTTCACGGGGAAGTAGGTCTTGAGGTCGCGCACGCGGAGGATGGGTTGCGCGGCGGTGTCGTTAGATGGGAGGTTCGCTTCGGACACGCGGACATGATAACGGATTCAATAAGGGGGCTTGTGGATCGAAGGGGGATACCCCGCCACAACTCCGCTGCGCTGCGCAGTGGCGGGCTTGGGGGTTGGATATGCAATCGATCCGAAGCGCCTTGCGGTCACACCTCGGGGAACTCGACCACGACGAAGCGGCTGAGGTAGGTCCGTTCGCGGCTGCTCCACTCGACGACGGTGAAGCGCACCGGCTCGGACAGGTCCAGCCCCTCGAGGACCCGCTCCAGGTCCGCGGCGTTGGTCACGGCGGTGTCCATCACGTGCGTGATCACCACGCCGGGACGCAGGCCCTCGTTGGCCGCGACCGAGCCCGGCCGCACCCGCGCCACCGCCACGCCCGGCTGCTTGGCCCAGCCCAGTTCGTCGGCCATATCCCCGGTGAACGTCTGGTAGCTTTCGAGTCCCAGGCGCGACAACGCATCACGCACCTGCGCATCGCCCGGCTCGCCGTCCGGACTCAGCGACGGCGCCCGCGCCAGCTCGCTGTCGGGCAGCTTGGCCAACTCGACGCTCAGCGTCTGCTCCTGCTTCTCGCGGAAGACCTTGACCTCGATCGTGTCCCCGGGCTTGTACCCCGCCACGAGGAAGCGCAGCGCGTCGGGCGTGGTCACCGGCTGTTCGTTGATGCTGATGATGATGTCGCCGGCCTTGAAGCCCGCCTTCGCGGCGGGGCTGCCATCGATCGACGCGTTGACCAGCACGCCCTCGCCCGCGTAGCCGAAGGTCCGCGCCATCTTCGGCGACAGCTCTTCGATATACACCCCGAGGTAGCCGCGGCTGACCGTGCCGCTGTCGATCAGCTCATCCGCGACGCGTTGCACCATCATCACGGGGATGGCGAAGCCCAGGCCCTGGAACTGCCCGGAGCGCGAGGCGATGGCGGTATTCATGCCGACCACCTGGCCGTAGATGTTGACCAGCGGCCCGCCGGAGTTGCCGGGGTTGATCTCGGCGTCGGTCTGGATGAAATTCTCGTAGCCCCCGCCGCCGGTGATCCCCAGCCTTCGGCCCTGCGCCGAGACGATGCCCTGGCTCATGGAGAACTCAAACTTGAACGGCGAGCCGAAGGCGAACACGATCTCACCCTGGCGGACATTATCCACGGCACGCTGGGCCGGGTGCAGGTGGTCGGCCTCGACCTTGAGGACCGCGATGTCGGTGCGCGGGTCGGTGCCGACGATCGTCGCCTTGTGCTGCGAGCCGTCGTAGAAGCGGACCATGATCTGATCACCGCCCTCGACGACGTGGTTGTTGGTGATGATGTGCCCGGATTTGTCATAGACCCAGCCGGCACCGTTGCCCGAGAGCGTGGGCGGGTTGTAACGGTCCAGGTCGTTGTCGGGCTGGGACGGCTGGGGTCGAAGCTCGCGCGGGTTCGGCATCTGGCCACGCGGCCCAAAGAGCAGGTCGCCCAGGTTCAGCCCGGCGTTCGGCGTGCGGCGGGTGAGCACCTCGATGTGAACGACGCTGGGCTCGACCACCTTGGCGACGCCGGCGTAGGCGTCGGACAACTCCTTGAGCAGCGAGTTGTTGGCCAGGTCGTTGCGGATGAGTTGGATGTCCGCGTCCTGCTGCACATACGCGAGATTCCGCACGACCTTCGGGCCGGTGATCATCACGGCCAGGAGCGTCAGCAGCAGCACGATCGACGGGCCATACCAGCGGATGCGTTCCATAGAAAAGTCTCCCATGGCGATAGCGTTTGCCGAAACCGTTCAGCGGGTGCGACACAGTCGCCCTTCTTCATTGCGACCCCCCCACCCGCGCCCACGCCGGCGGTCAAAACCATCCTACGCCCGTGACGCGGGAAGGTTCAAGGTTTGTTCATGTGGTACGGACCGCCGTCGGCCAGATAGTCGCCCCGCTCCACCATCTGCGCCCAGCGCGACGCCGCGTCCGCCAGCCATTCGCCCCCCGCCACCGCCGGCGGCGCGAAGCTCGGCTGCCAGTCGGTCATGCCCAGCCAGTCCTGCAGCACCACCACGTGCCCGTGGCACGCCGGACCCGCCCCGCAGCCGATCACCGGCACCTCCACCGCTTCCACGATCGCCCGCCCCGCCTCCGCCGTCGCCGATTCCACAAGCAGCATCGCCGCACCGCAGCTCACCATCATCCGCGCCAGGCTCACCAGCTCGTCAATCTTCTCCGGTGTCCGGCCGCTGACCACCGGCACCCCCGTGCGCATCATCCGCTGCGGCCGCCAGCCGATGTGCGCGACCACCGGGATCCCCGCCCGCGCCACCTTCTCGATCGCCCCGGTGAACTGCCCATCGACCTCCATCTTCACCGCATCCGCCCGGCCCTCGGTCATCATCCGCGCCGCGTTCTGCACCGCCTGCGCGTCCGACTCGTGGTACGAGCCGAACGGCATGTCGCCCATCACAAACGCCGCGGGCGCGCCGCGCCGCACCGCCGCGGTCAGCGTGATCAGCAGGTCGAGGCTGATATGGATCGTCGAGTCGTGGCCGAGGATCACGTGGGCCGCGGAATCGCCGACGAGCATGGTCTTGACCCCGCCGCGCCACAACCACCGGGCGGTGGTCGCGTCGTAGCAGGTGAGCATGCCGAACTTGGTGCCCTCGCGCACCCACCGCCGCAGGTCACGCAAGGTGATCTTCGCCTCGGCGGGTTGGGTAGTCAGCGCACGATCCATCCGCCCATTGTAGCCGGTCGCGCGTGTTTAGCGGGCGGCACGAAGTGCCCCGTTTTCCTGATCAGCGCGATGGCGTATCGGGCGCGCGAATCCTCAAGCGGCGGCGGCATCATCAGCGCGACGAGCGAAGCCGACCGAGAAGCAGCGACCAAGAAACAGCTACAGGGCTTCAAGTATTTCCGCAGGCCGCCGCCGCGATCGCAGCATGATTCATCCCCCCACCCCCGACTTGCCGCACCCCGCCCCGGCACGCTCCGATCCCCCGGTGCAAAGTCCGGGCCGAACAGGATGGGGAGCGTCCCGTTTTCTTCGCTTACGGGGTGGTCAGCAGTGGCGTGGTCGCCGTGAGGCGAGGGGAGCCATCATCAGCACGGCGAGGAGGGCTGCCGAGGTGGGCTCGGGCACCAGCGTCACCGTGAGCATCGCGTTGGTGTAGAGCACATCTTCGCCGGCGACAAAGGAGCTGTTGAGGTTGAAGTTAAACGGCGTGCCGTCGGCCAAGGTGCCGCTGAGCAGCAGGTCATCGCCGCGATCGGTGACGAGGTACGGGGTATTGGGCGTCAGGGTCAGTTCAGTGCCGCCGACCGCAAAAGAGGTACCGATGAAGTTGAGGTGTCCCGGCGCGTCTGTATCGTTGAAGGGGTCGAATTCAGAGGTGTCTCCGAACACTTCGAGTTGCTGGCCAAACGTGCCGCCACTCATGTTCAGGGTCGAACCGGGGCTGACATCAAAGGCATCGCCAAGCGTCCCGCCGGTCATGTGCATCACCGTCGCGTTGCCGTAGCCGGCGATGCCTGACGTGGGGCCGATGTTGCCGCCGGACATGTTCACCGTGGCGCCGTTGCCAGCCATGAACGAGGAGCTGAACGACCCGCTGGAGAGGTTGATGGTGACATCACCGTCGAAGTTGGCACCCTGGCCGATCGTGCCGCCGGTGACGTTGACTTCGACGTTGATGGCCCCGACGGATTCAGACCCGAGTTCACCGGGTTCGCCCGCGGCAGAGAGAAGCACCCCGACGCTGCCGCCGGGCCCGACGTTGAGTTGCGTGTTATCATCGAGGTCCACGGAATCGCCGAGGTTCGGCGGGACGTCGATGACGGTGTCGAAGTCCGCCCGGGCCTGCGTCGAAAGCACCCCCAAAGGCAACAACCCAGCGCCAAGCGATAAAATCGCGCTTAAAGTAGTGATTCGCTTGATAACACTTCTCCTTCTGCAAGTTGTAGACACAGAATATGGCTTTCGCCCCTCGCCAAGCGACATCGCCCGGGGCACTTAAAAAACCACCATACTTTCTTCTGTGAGAAGTGCAAGAGCTTTTGCAAATTTCATTTTCTAGTGACTGGGGTCCAAAGGTGTCGGGGGTCCATAGGTGTCGGATACCGTTTTGACGGATTGGGGTGGGGGCGGTTTTGACATGACGGGGCGATTCAATCTCGAGATCGCCGACCTCGCCGAGGCTATCGGCCCCGCGTGGGCGACGCCGAAGATACGAAACCGGGGCGCTTCGTTTCAGGTAAGCGCGTCGGCGTGAAGCATCAGTTGATCGATGTAGCGGTCTTCGAAGCCGGGCTCGAGGTTGAGTTCGATCGCCCGGACCGCTTCCGCGGCGGCGGACATTTCGCGGAGCATGGCCCGGTCGATCAGCGTGAGGTAGGCCCCGGCGAGGGAGAGGTTGCCGACCGCGCGGACCTGTTCGGGCGCAAAGCCGGGCAGCAGGCCGCAGCCGATCGCGTGGCGCACGCTGACGTGGCGGCCGAACCCGCCGGCCAGATAAACGGTGTGAACCTCGGCGGGAGACAGACCGACCTTATCGAGCAGCGTGAGCACCCCGGCGGCGACGGCGGCCTTGGCCTGCAGGAGCTTGGCGATGTCCGATTCGCGCACCACGATGGGGCGATTGCCTTGGCCGGTCGCGATGACGATGCCGCGGCCGTCGCATGGCCCCGCCCCGGCGGCGCGTTGCTCGGGTTCGGCCAGGTCGCCGCCGTGGAGCCGACCGGTCGGGCCCAGCAGGCCGGTTCGGGCACCCTCGGCGAGCAGGTCGATGTACGCCGAGCCGCAGATCCCGACGGGTTTGCCCCCGCCGATGACTTCGACGGCAAGGGCGGGCGGATCGCCGGCGAGGGTGAGGTGGCCGATCGCGCCGTCGCCGGCGCGCGTGCCGTCGGTCAGCCCGCCGCCCTCGAAGGCGGGTCCGGCGGCGGTCGCGCAGCCGAGCAGTTGGCCGTCGTGCTGCAGGATGATCTCGCCGTTGGTCCCCACATCAATCAGCAGCGTGGTGTGCTTTTGATAGCGCATGGCGGTGGCGACGATGCCCGCGCTCAGGTCCGCGCCGATGTACGCCGCGGCCGAGGGCAGCAGGTGCAGCGTCGGCACGCAACCCGCCTCGCTCGGCCACGCCAGCCCCGTGTGGGTGATCGGCATCGTGCGATGTTCGAGAAATACCGCCTCGAACGGCGCGACGCCCATCGACCCCGGGTTCTCCCCGGCCAGCAGGTGCAGCATCGTCGGGTTGCCCGCGGCGGTCACGGTCACGATCCGCTCGCGCGATGCCCCCGCTTGGTGCAACACCTGATCGATCAATGGGCCGATGGTCTGCTGCACGACCGAGGCCTGGAGCGCGGCGACGTTCGCCGGGTCGGACAAGCAGAGGTTGATGCGGGTCAGGACGTTGTCCCCAAAATCCACCTGCCGATTAAACGCTCCGGCCCGCGCAAGCACCCGGCCATCGGTCAGGTCCACCAGCATCAGCGCGACGGTGGTGGTGCCTACATCCATCGCGATGCCCAGCGGCTGGGCGACCTGCTTGGCGTCGTCGCCGATGAGCGGGTCGTGCGCGTGCGGCAGTTCGATCTCGAACTCATCGACCGCGTGGGCCTCGAACCGCGTCATCGAACGCTGCGGCAAGGTGATCTGCGCCGCGCCGGCCGGGTCCAACCGATACCGGCACGCGCGCAGCGACTGGCCGTGCGCATCGACGGGCTGTTCGCTGTCCAATTCGATCAGCCGGCCGCCATGCAACTCGATCAGGCAGCCCTCGCACAAGCCGCGGTCGCCGCAGCGCGTGTTCAGCGGCAGGTCGTGGTGACGCAGCAAGGCGGTCAAAGGCCGGCGGGCCTCGGCTTCGCTCGTGGTGATCGTCCGCCGGCCGTCGGGCGTGTCGATGGTCAACGCTGCGGGGTTACGCGTCATGTCACCGCCTCTCCTCGGCCGATGCAGCGCGGATGATGCGTTCGTCGGCCGTCATCGTCAGCGTTTGCCCCGGCTCGAGCA
>CAZTLX010000224.1:0-6613 GCA_964614575.1 uncultured Phycisphaeraceae bacterium
ACATCACCGCGGCGAAGATGGTGATGAGCGAGGGCGCGGCGTTCTACGGCATGTGCGCAGTCGGGCCCGATGCCGCCAAGAAGACCGCCCCGGCCGGTGGTTCGGCCGTGCCCCCGCAGGCGCCGCAGGGCCAGGGTGGTCAGGACAAGAAGTGACCGGCCCGCGGTGTCGAAATGGATGCACGATGCCAAGCGTGTTACCGCGTGGTCATGACGCTAACGATAGAAGCCCGCGGGCAACGTCCGCGCGGCGAACGCGCCCGCGTTGCGGGCGGGCTATCGAGGCGATGTCCCCGTGAGCTGACCCACCTTGGTCCGTGAGTCTTGATGGGCACCGCCGCTTGTCGCTGTTCTGTCATGCGCGCGTCGCAAGGTGCGCGTCCACAGAAGGAACGTCCCAAACCCATGGCCCGCAACACCGGCCCACGCACGGTGCAGTGCTACCACTGCAAGCACCGGTTCGAGGTCGGCGGTCGCACCCAGTCCACGTCGTGCCCGGGCTGTAACAAGCCCGTCATCGTCGAGGACATCGTGGTGGACCGCCTCCGCGCCGGTCTGGTTGAGCTGCGCACCTGCGGCAAGGTGACCATCAAGAAGAAGGGCCGGCTCATGGTCGCCAAGAGCGTTGAGGCCCACGGCGGGGTCGAGTGTGAGGGCGTCATGGAAGCCAGGAAAGTGATCAGCGGCCAGACCGTCGTCATCGGGCCCAAGTGCCAGTGGCACGGCGACATCGAAGCCCCGGCCGTGATCATGCACGCCGGGGCCCGCGTCAAGCCCTCGATGTTCAATGTCCCGTCCGATCCGCTAGGATTAGCCGACCTGCCCCCGCGCCCGACGTAACCAAGCCGTTCAGCGGGCGGCACGCAGTGCCCCGCCTTTGCTTATGCATGACAAGGGTTCACCGATGAAACGATGCCTGCTGTTGATTGGCTTGATGATCGCGCTGTCGCCGTTCGCGTTTGCGGAGGAAAGCGGTTCCGAGCTCGAACGCCTGCAGCAAGAGAACGCCGCGCTGCGCGCCCGCGTCGCGGAACTCGAAGCCAGGATCAAGCAACTCGAAACCCGCGGCGAAGACCTCGAAGCCGAGAAACAACAGCTCGAACAACTCGCCGGCGTCACCACCTCGGGCCAGAAGATCGAATCCAGACGCGCGCTGATCCAGAGCAGCTATGACGCCGACGCCGGCCGCACCGTCGTCCGCTCGCAGCCCGAAAAACTGAGCATCACCCACGGCTCGCGGGACGACCACTATGTCTCGGTCGCCTACGTCTACGCCGGAGAAAAGCTCGATGGCGAGCCGGAGAAAGTCACGGTCTTTATCCAATCGGTGATGTCGGGCGGCTCGTACAACGCCACCACGCCGCTGGACCTGACCCTCGACGACGGCGAGGCGATGACGGTCAAGCCCAGCAACTACGACCGCGTCCGCAAGCAGACCCGCACCGGCCAGAAGGGCGGCTCCCGCACCGATAACGAGACACTCACGTATGATTTGACGTGGGAACAGCTGCGCCGCCTCGCCCGGGCCGTGGAAGCCACCGGCCGCATCGGCAACACGCGCTTCGAGCTGACCGGCGACCAGCTCGCGACCTTCAAAGCGGTACGCGAACGCGTCGAGCTGGGCCTGTAATTCTCTAAAGACCTCACCCAGGCCCGCCGATGCGCAACGAAGTGGAGCTTCGGCGGGATATCCCGACGCTTCAATCCGCGCTGACTTTCTCCGTCACCCCCGCCACCTCAAACCTGCACCGCCCCGTCCCCCGACAACTCGCGCACTCGTCCACCTTCCCCGCGACATGCGAGAGGCAGTAGTCGATCGTCCCGGCAATGACCTGCTCCATCATCGGGTTGAGCCCGATCGGCGCGGTGACCATGAATGGCACGCCCGGGTGCCGGGCCGCGGCCTCGCGCGTCAGTTCCGGGATGTCCTGGTTCCAGTGCTTGCCCGGCAGCAGGAAGTACGGGCAGATCACGACGCGCTTCGCCCCGTGCGACACGCACCGGTCAAAAGCCGTGCCGATCGAAGGCTCGGCCAGCTCCATGTGCGCCGGCTCCACGATGGCGAAGCCGGTCGTCTCCGCAAACCGCGCGACGAAGTCTTCGAGCATCTTGTTCGAGGCCTCGCGCCGTGAGCCGTGGTCCACGATCACGATCCCGGTCGAATGCGTATCGGCTTGGGCGAGTGTCTCATCCATAGGCCGCATCATAGGCCCGGATCGTCGGCGTGGGCACTTGTGCGCCCATGTTCGCCTGCATGAGGCCCGACAAAAACCGGCGCTTCCGCCCCAATCGCCAACCCCTCGGCCACCGCCGCAACAAACCCCGCCACCCGCACGATCCCCGCGTAATCCAAATGCGCCGGCGTGTCGTCGGGCGTGTGATACCGCGGGTGCAGGCCGGTGATGAACAGCATCGCCGGGACACGACGCGTGTGGAAGGTGAGATGGTCGGAGTTGGGCCCCGGCTCGTCGTGGAGCGACAGCCGCAGGCCATGCGTCCGGTTCGCATCGCGCAACGCCCCGCGCAGCCCCGTCCCCGTGCCGACGCCGAAGACGCGCAGCCGATCATCGGTAAGGTTGCCGACCATATCGAGGTTGAGCATCGCGACGACACGCGCCTCGGGGCCGAGCCTGCGGCGTTGAAGCACGAACAGGTGCGCGCCGAGTTGGCCGATCTCCTCGGCGGTCAGCGCGACAAACGCCACCGAGCGGCGCGGCGTCTCATCATCATGCCCACGCGCTTGCATCCGCTCGGCGATCCACAGCAGCGCCGCCACGCCCGACGCGTTGTCATCGGCCCCCGGATGGATTTGACCGGTCGCCTCGGGGGCGCGGCTGTGCTCGTCGCCGAAGCCGAGGTGGTCGTAGTGCGCGGCGATGACGATCCACTGCGACGCCAGCCCGCCGCGACCGGGCAGCGTGGCGACCACGTTGTGCCCGATGATTTGCCCGTCATCAAGGTACAACGGCACGGGCTGCAAATACGAGGCTTGCCCCGCTTCGCCCACCGCAGCGCGTTGCAGGCCGATCGCCGCGAAACGCCCGGCAATGAAATCGCGGGCGAGGATGATGCCTTGCGTGGTGACGCCGCGTCCTTCCATCGCCGGGTCGCACAACGCCGCGACATCGGCCCTGACCTGCGCGATGTCGCTATCGAGCGGCGCAGGCCGCGTGACGGCGCAGCCGCCCAGCGCGCAAACGACGCACAGCAAAACAAGGCGTTGCCGGATGAGCATGCCGTCAGTGTAGATACAATCGGGGCATGGAACGCCTCTTTGATCCCCGCCGGGAACTCGGCCGCACCGGATTTCTCGCCTCGCAACTGGGTATCGGCGACCTGGCCGACCGCAGCGTCCCGCTGGAGGACTGCGTCGCCACCGCCCGCCGGGCGCTCGACGCCGGGCTCAACGTCATCGACACCGCGCCCGGCTACGAGGACGGCTACTCCGAGCAGATCGTCGGCCTCGCCGTCCGCGGATACGGCCGACGCGACCGGGTGTTCGTCATCGATAAGATCGATCACAAGGACGACCCCGTCGCCCCGCAGGTCAAAAAGTCTTTGCAGACGCTCGGCCTCGACCACACCGACGCGTTCGTGTTCCACGGCGTCTCCGACATGGATTTATGGAACCGCCTGGTTACGCCCGGCGGCGGGTTCGATCAGCTCGCGGCCTGTGTGACGAAGGGCCGGACGCGCTTCCGCGGCATCTCGTCGCACCACCCGGACGTGGTGCTCGCGGCCATCGAATCCGGGCTTTGCGATATTTTGATGTTCCCGATCGGCGCGGGCGTCGATGCGCGGTATGTCGAGCAATGCCTGCCCCGCGCGAAGGCGGCGGGGATCGGGACGGTGTGCTTCAAGACCTTCAGCGCCGGCAAACTCGTCGCCGAGACCAGCGGCTACGGTGCGCCGCTGCGCTCCCGCCCGCGGGGCAAGTTCTCGTCGCCGGCGGGAGGCACGGCGGTAGATACCGCGACGCGCCTGCCGGTCGATCGGTGTCTGCACTACACCCTCACGCACGACCCCGATGTCGCGCTGCTGGGGCTGAGCTTCCCCGACGAGCAGGACGCCGCGTTTGCCGCGGCGCAAAGCTTCACGCCGATGAGCGAGGTCGAGCTGGCCGAGACCCGGGCCGCGGCGATCGAGGCGATGCGCGGCAAGGGCCCGAACTGGTGGAACCCCGACCCGCAGCAGTGGGCGTAGCGGGTTGAGCTGAGGGTCTTACACAGTTCGATAGCCGGGTCGGTACGCGACCCCGGGCCGGGATCGCGTCGCGATCCGGCTGCCGTCCTGAATCGTGCGATACCCGCCCAACCCGCTAAACTCCCCGCTCCCCAACCGTTTGTGAGGACCGCACCATGCCATTGAAGATCGCTTCTGTGCCCGGCGACGGGATCGGCCGCGAGGTCGTCGCCGCGGCGTTCGGCGTGCTCGACGCCGCCGCGCCTGCCGAGGGCTTCTCTTACGAGAAGACCGAGTTCCCCTTCGGGGCCGAGCACTACCTCAAGACCGGCCACATCCTCAGCGATGATGATGTGCAGACCTTCCGCGGGTTCGACGCGATCATGCTCGGCGCGGTCGGCGGGCAGCCCAACGACCCGCGCCTGGCCGGGGGCGTGATCGAGAAGGGCATCCTCCTCAAGCTCCGCTTCGACCTCGATCAGTACATCAACCTCCGCCCGGTGAAGCTTTACCCCGGCATCGAGACGCCGCTCAAAGGCAAAGGACCGGATGACATCGACTTCGTCTGCGTCCGCGAGAACACCGAGGACCTGTACTGCGGCCTCGGGGGCATCATGCGCAAGGGCACGCCGCACGAAGTGGCGAACCAGACGATGGTGTCCACGCGCATGGGCGTGGAGCGCTGCGTGCGCTACGCGTTTGAATTGGCACAAGCACGCCCCCGGAAGCAGCTCACGTTGGTGCATAAAACCAACGTGCTCACCTTTGCCGGGGACACCTGGCACCGCACGTTCAAAGAAGTCGCGGCCGAGTATCCGGACGTCACGACCGGTTACCACCACGTCGATGCGTGCTGCATGTATATGGTGCAGTCGCCGGAGGTTTACGATGTGATCGTGGTGCCCAACATGTTCGGCGACATCATCACGGACCTGGGCGCGGCGATCGCGGGCGGCATGGGCATCGCCGCGTCGGGCAACCTGAATCCCGACCCGACGAACAACGCGCCGTCCATGTTCGAGCCGGTGCATGGCAGCGCGCCCGACATCGCCGGGCAGAACAAGGCCAACCCCATCGCCGCGATCGACTCGATGGGCCTGCTGCTGCGTGAAACCGGGCGCATCAAGGGCGACGCCGCCGCGGTGAAGACCGGCCAGCGTATAGGCGCGGCGGTGCAGAAGGTCACGCCAAACTTCACCGGCAAGAAGCTCGACCGCAGCGGCTACAGCACGAGCGACGTGACCAAACTCGTCGTCGATGCGCTGGGCTGATCTCCCCCACGTGTTTAGTGGTTGGCACGCAGTGCCCCCTGCCTTGCCCCGCACAACGCGACGCCGATCGAGGGGCACTTCGTGCCACCCGCTGAACGGGCCGGTGGCGCGACACCGAGGTTTGTTCGATCAACGACACACCGCCCCATCCCCCCGAAATGCCGCCGCCGCGCCACGACGCGTATGCCGCGTTCCGCGTGCCGGCGTATCGGCGGTTTCTCTTCGGCTCGCTCGTGATGCAGATGGGCACGGCCGGGCAGACGCTGGCGATCGGCTGGGAATTCTACAACCGCACGAACGACCCGCTGGCGCTAGGCCTCATCGGGCTGGTGCAGGCGGTGCCGATGCTCCTGCTCACGCTCCCGGCAGGCTATCTCGCGGATGTGTTCGACCGCCGGCTCCTGATGATCCTGAGCATGCTCGGCACGAGCCTCACGTCACTCGGGCTGGCGGCGTTCAGCTACGCCGAGGGCTCGATCGCGTGGATGTATGCGATCCTGTTCCTGGACTCGTGCTTCATCCGCCTGGGCTGGCCGGCCCGCGCGGCATTGCTGCCGCTGCTGGTGCCGCGGGATGTTTTCGAGAACGCGGTCAAGTGGCGCACGAGCCTGGGGCAGATCAGCCAGATGCTCGGCCCGGCGATCACGGGGTTTGTCATCGCCTGGTCGCTGCCCGCGGCTTATGTCGTCAGCGCACTGAGCACGTTTGCCTTCATGTTTCTGCTCATGACGATCGCGGTGCCCAAGCGCGAGGGCTCGCCCCGCGGCCGGATGATCGCGCAGATCGTCGAAGGCCTGGCGTTCGTCTGGCGGCAGAAGCTGGTGCTGGGGACGATCTCGCTGGACCTGTTCGCGGTCCTGCTGGGTGGGGCGGTGTACCTGCTGCCGATCTTCGCGCGGGACATCATCGACCTTTCGGGCACGAGCCTCTCCCCGGAGCAGGCGCTGGGCTGGCTGCGTGCCGCGCCTGCGGCCGGGGCGCTGGTCATGGCGCTGATCCTCGCGCACCTGCCGCCGCTGCGCAAGGCCGGCCGCACGATGCTGCTGGCGGTGGCGGGCTTCGGCGCGGCGACGATCGCCTTCGGCTTCTCGACGACCCTCTGGCTGTCGCTGGCGATGCTGTTCCTCACCGGCGTGTTCGACAACATCAGCGTCGTCGTGC
>CAZTLX010000225.1:0-6545 GCA_964614575.1 uncultured Phycisphaeraceae bacterium
GGGCGTGCCCGTCAGAATCACCGTGCCCGGCAGCAGCGTGGTGTCGCGGCTTAAGCGGGCGATCAGATCGGCGACGCTGAAGATCATGTCGGCCGTGCTCGCGTCCTGCATCACGCGGTCGTTGAGCAGGGCGCGGAGGCGCAGCGCCTGCGGGTCGGCGATGCCGTCGGGTGAGTTGCTTTCATCACGGCCGACCTGCGGGACGATCACCGGGCCCAGCGGGCAGAAGGTGTCGAACCCCTTGCCGCGGACGAACTGCCCGCCCCCGCCGTGCTGCTGCCACCAGCGTGCGGAGACGTCGTTGGCGCAGGCGTAGCCGAGCACGTGGTCCAGCGCGTTGTCTTCCGTGACATCGCGTGCCGTCTTGCCGATGACGACCGCGAGCTCGGCCTCGTAATCGACCTCCGGCTCGTGGCGGGACGCGGGCAGGACGATCGGGTCGCCGGGGTGGTTGATCGAGGTGGTGGGCTTCATGAAGAGGCAGGGGTGCTCGGGCACGGGGTTGCCGCGTTCCGCGGCGTGGGCGGCGTAATTGAGCCCGATGCAGAGGATATTGGGCGGATCGACCGGCGCGAGCCGATGAGCGATGGCGTGGACCTTGCCGGTCGGCTCGGGCGGGCCGAGCAGGGGGGACTGGCGGAGGCGGTCGGCGGTGCCATCGCCGCGGTCCAGGCCGAATAACGTGTCGCCGCGGTCGTCGATGAAGCGGGTGATGCGCATGGCGGTACTTCCGGGGGGTGGGTTCCGGTCGGGTGTGTCGGCCGTTATAATCACGCAACTGACGATTCGACGCCAATGGAGCGCCGCAGCTTGGCCAAGGAACCATCCACCCCCCCCGCGCCGGAGCCGAAGACCGACGCCGCCGCGATCAGTCGCACCGAAGCCGCCAAACCCCCGCGCCCGCGCGCATGGTCCGAGGTGACCGACCGCAGCGACCGGGCGGACGTGCCCGAGGGCCTGTGGATGCGGTGCCCCGGCTGCGCGGCGATGAGCTACCGCAAGACCGTCGCGGAGAACCTCTACGTCTGCGCCGACTGCGACCACCACTACCGCATCGGCGGCGAGGACCGCGTCCGGCAACTGGTGGATCCCGGCAGCTTCGAGGAGTTGTGGGCCGACCTCGCCCCGACCGACCCGCTGGGCTTCGTCGATCGCAAGCCCTACAAGCAGCGGCTCAAAGAAGAGCAGGCCAAGACCGGCCGCAAGGACGCGCTGATCGCCGGCCGCGCGTTCATCAAGGGCCGCGGCGTCGTGCTCGCGGTGATGGATAACAACTTCATCATGGCGTCGATGGGCGCGGTGGTCGGCGAGAAGGTCACACGCTGCGCCGAGCTGGCCGCGGACGAGAAGCGGCCGCTGGTCGTGATCTGTTCCTCCGGCGGGGCACGCATGATGGAGTCGGCCCTGTCCCTGGCGCAGATGGCCAAGACGTCCGCGGCATTGGCCCGGCTCGACGACGCGGGCGGCCTGTTCATCGCCGTGCTCACCGACCCGACGACCGGCGGGGTCACCGCCAGCTTCGCGATGCTCGGCGACCTGATCTTCGCCGAACCCAAAGCGCTGATCGGCTTCGCCGGGCCACGCGTGATCGCCAACACCGTCCGCCAGGAACTGCCCCCGGGCTTCCAGCGGGCCGAGTTCCTTCAGGAGCGGGGCTTCGTCGATCGCGTCGTCCACCGCCACCAGCTCCGCAGCGAGATCAGCCGCGCCATCGACTACGCCGGCATGTGAGTTTTCCAGGGGATATTGACCAAGCCCGCCACGGCGAAGCGCAGCGGAGTTGTGGCGGGGTATCAACGTCTGCTCCCACCCCTTCAGTCCCCCCTCAAAACACCCGATATCCCCCTCGGAGATGCATGCTCAACGCACCGCATGGCTGACGACTTTGCTGCGCGCCCCGCTCCTGATCGCGGTGGTGGGGCTGACGATCACCGCTTCACACGCCCCGCGTCAAGCCGAGGCCGAGACCCAGCGCGCCTTCGGGCTGCGCGTCTTCGCCTCCCGGCATTACCACATCCACACCGATCTGCAGCGGACCGATGTGGTGCCCATCGGCCGTCACATGGACGCGATCCACGCGCAATACAACGCGCGCTTCGCGGGCTTCCGCACCCGCGACCAGGCACCGATGCCGCTCTACCTCTTCCGCACCCGCGAGGCATACCACGCGTTTCTGGCGGCGCACGACCTGGCGTCGGATCACTCCGGCGGGATGTTCTTTGTGACGCCGAAGGTCTCCGGCCTCGCGACCTGGGTGGAAGGCAACAGCCGCTCACGCACGCTGTCGGTGTTGCAGCACGAGGGGTTCCATCAGTTCGCGTGGCGGCACCTGGGCCCGACGCTGCCGGTCTGGGTGAACGAAGGCCTGGCGCAGTATTTCGAAGACGCGATCCTGATCGATGGCCGGCTCACCCTCGGGCTGGCCAACGCGGGGCGGGTGCAGCGCGTGCGCGAAGCGCTGGAGACGGGTGAGGCGTTGCCGCTGAGCGAGCTGCTGGGGCTGACCGCCGCACGCTGGGGCCAGACGCTGCGCGAGGAGCCGGGAAGGTCGGAGCTGCTCTACGCGCAGGCGTGGTCGGTGGCGTACTTCCTGATCCACGCGGATGAGGGCAGATACCGCCGGGCGTTCGGCACGTACCTGGAGAAGCTCGCGCAGGAGCTGGACGCGGAGCGGGCGTTTGCCGAAGCGTTTGGGGTCCGCTCGCTGGCGGGCATGGAGCAGGCCTGGCGCAGTTTTGCCGCGATGCAGCAAGCCGACCCGGTCAGCACCGCGGCGCTGCGGCTTGAGTTCATCGGCACGGCGTTACGCTACCTGCACGAGAACGACCAGCCGACCCCCGCGACCCTGCCCGAACTGCGCGACCACCTGCGCTCGCGCGGCTTCAGCGTGACCCGCACGTCGCACGGCCTGAGCCAAACGCTCAGCGCGACCGAGGACGACCTCTTCACCTACACCCGCCCCGGCGGGAGCGCCACCGACTTCGTCATGCTCGAAGCCTCCCGCGACGACCTGCCCCCCCGCGTCACCGCCCCGGGCCTGCGCCCCGAGCCCACCCTCATCTGGTCCCGCGACGACGCCGGCAAGCTGGTGCAGGACATCGCGTACCGGTGAGGCGTGAAGGTGCGGCCGAGGCCGGGCAGATCACGCGCCTTCGCTCAACCGACCTCGCACATCTTGCGAGCCATCCATGATGCGAACGATCGCGATGCCGTCATCGCTTGGCCTGTAGATCACCATGAAGCGCTGCTTGATGGTGATGTAGCGGAACGGCCTGTCCGGAGGGGAGAGGTCTTCGCGCAGATGCCCGAGCCCCGGTTCTTCCGCGAGGTCCGCAAAGGCGCGGTGCATCGCCTCGCTGAGGGACAACGCCGGGCCCAGGCCGAAGGAATCAAAGGTGCGATCTTCGATGGCGTTGAGGTCCGCTTGCGCAGCCGGGGTAAGAACATATTGCCGGCTCACGACGCCTCGCGCAGTTTGGCGGCCTTGGCGAGCAGCCGCTCACGCGACTCCCGCATCACCGTCTCGCCATCCACTACCCGCCCCGCGTCCAGATCGTCGGCACCCTCCTGGATCAGCTTGCGCCAATGCTCAATCTGCGCCTGCTCCTCCTGCTCGCGGGCCTCGAGCAGTTGCAAAGCGGCTTCCACCACCTCCCGCGCGGAGGCGAATTTGCCGCGGGCGAGCTGCTCTTCGACGACGCGGGCCGACTCGCCCGAAAGCGTGATGGGGTCGGGTTGACTCATGCCGTCGATTATCCCACACGCCGCCGCGGCGTCAACGAAAACGTGCCGGCCTCATGCCGACCTCACAGGACCAACCCCTCCAGCGACCCCAGCCCCAGCGGCTCGCGCGTGTAGAACGGCTCGGCGTACCGCGTGCCGATGCGGCTGCCCATGTAACCGTTGAGCTCCCGCACAAACTCCACCACCCGCCGGTTCTTCTCCGGCACCACAAACTGCGACTCGTACGCCTTGATCGATCGCTCCTTGTCGTCCATCTGCCCGGTGATGTCGAGGCAGAACGACGGGTCGGCGACCCAACGCAGGTGCGTGCAGTAGTAGTAGATCAGCCACTTGGGATAGATCGGCTCCCCCGGCAGGTTCACCTTGGAGAGCTTGGCGTCGAAGCGGGCGTCTTCGACGATGCGCGTGGTCGCGACGTGGTCCGGGTGCGCATCCTCAAAGAACGGCAGGAACACGACCTGCGCCTGATGCTCGCGGATGACCCCGGCGACCATGTGCCGCGCCTGGATCGAATGCACGACCTCACGGTTGGGCAGGCCGAGCAACCGCCGGGTGATGGTGCCACCGGTGCCGGCGGCCTCGGCCTGCGCGCCGAGGATGCGGGTGGCCGCGGTCCATTCTTTCTCGCGCTGCGCCGGCGAGCCGTGGGGCGTGGGTTCGCCGTTGGTCATGTCCAGCAGCAGCAGGTGATGGCCTTGCGCGGCGAGGCGGGCGATGGTGCCGCCCATGCCCAGTTCCTGATCATCCGGATGCGGGCCGACGACGAGGATGTTCATGGTAGTTCCAGTTCGTAGTTGGTCGTTCGTAGTTGGTCGTTCGTTGTGAGCAAAGTGTAGTTGAGTCACCCGCCTTGGCTACCAACTACAAACTCGGAACTACGAACTGCCCAACCCCCGCTCATACACCGCCACGGTCGCATCCGTCATCCGCTTGGGGCCGAACTGATAACGCGCCAGCGCCTGGCCGTGTTCCACGAGTTCGGCTCGTTCCGCGGGGTGATCGAGCATCCAGCGGATCGCCTCGGCGAGCGCGGCGGTGTCACCGGTGGGCACCAGCCGGCCGGTCTGCTTGTCGATGCACACGCTGGGGATGCCGCCGGTGTCGTACGCGACGATCCCGCAGCCGCGCAACAGCGACTGCAATAGCGTGATGCTCTGGCCCTCCTGGTACGACGGCAGGACGCTGACGTCGATCGCATCCAGCACCCCCGGCACCTTGTCGCGCGGCACCAACCCGAGCAGGCGGACACGCTCACCGAGCTGAAGCTCCGCGATGCGCGCTTCGATGAGCGGCCGATCAAACCCGTCGCCGATGAAAACGACCCGCAGCGCGGGGTGCGCTTCGATCAGCGTCGGCAGCGCGTCCAGCAGATCGAGGTGCCCTTTGTGCCGATCCAGCCGCGCGAGCAAGCCCACCGTCGGTGCGTCCTTGTCGATGCCCAGCGCCCGCTTGGCCGCGGCCCGATCGCCGGGCTTGCGATCAAAGCGCGCCAAGTCCACCGGGCTGGGGATCACCGTCAGCTTGCTGCGCGGCGCGATGCCGTAGTACTCGAACGCGTCGATCATCTGCGGCGACACCGCGATCAGGTGGTGGCACCGCTTCGCCGCCCAGCGCTCGGCGCGGATATACGCCCGCCTCACGATTGGCCGCTGCCGGTCGTGAAAGCCCAGGCCATGCACCGTATGCACGACGCACGGCACGCCCGCCGCCCACGCGGCGCTGCGCCCGACGATGCCGGCCTTGCTCGAATGGGTATGCACAACGTCCGGCTTGAGCTGCGCAAACAGCCGCCGCAACGCGCCCCGGCAGCGCCAGTCGGTCCGCGGCTGCACCGCCCGGATCAGCGTCGGCTCTTCGATCAGCGTCGCCCCCGCCGCCCGCGCCTCGGCCAGCAGCGAACCCTCCGGGCCGTCGGTCGGGCCGTGGATCAGTGTCACCTCGTGCCCGTCGCGCACCAGCGCATCGCAGGTCATGACGACGACCTCCTGCGCCCCGCCGAGGATCATGCGCGTGATGCACTGGACGATCTTCATGGGCCGTTAATCGTACTTGATCCATTGCAGGCACAACCCCTCGGGCCCGAGCGTGGGCCCGGCGAGGCGGCGGTCGCCGGAGCTCAGCACTTGCTCGATCACTTCCGGGGGCAGGCGGCCGCGGCCGACCTCGAAGAGCGTGCCCGCGATGATCCGCACCATGTTATAGAGAAAGCCGTTGCCCTCGACGGTGATATGGATGATCCGTGGATCATGCGCATCACGCGCCACATCGCAGCGATAAATGGTGCGCACCGTGGTTTCTCGCCCGTGGTTGGCCGCGGCAAAGCCGACGAAATCGTGCGTGCCCACCAGCCGCGCCGCCGCGTCGTTCATGCGGTCCACGTCGAGCGTGACGTAGCCGTGGTAGAGCATGTGCCGGTAGCCCAGCGGCTTGGCTTCCTCGTTCCAGATGCGGTAGCGGTACTGCTTGGTGGTGACATCGTTGATCGCGCGGAAGTCGGGGGCGGCGGGTTCGAGCGCGACCGCATCGACATCGTCCGGCAGCCGGCCGCGCAACGCCTTGAGCAGGCGCTCCACCGGGATCGGCGTGTCGGCGTCGAAGTGCGCGACCTGCCCCAGCGCATGCACCCCCGCATCCGTCCGGCTCGCGCCGACCACCGCCACCGGCTGCCGCAGCAGGCGGATCAGCGTGTCTTCGACGACCTGCTGCACCGTGCGCAGGGGCGCACAGCCCGGCGGGTGCTGCTTCTGCCACCCGTGAAACCCGCTGCCGTCATACGCGAGGGTGAGTTTGTAACGCTGCGT
>CAZTLX010000226.1:0-6448 GCA_964614575.1 uncultured Phycisphaeraceae bacterium
ACTTCACCGCCGCCCGCAGCGCTTCCGTGTCGTCCGCCTTCCCATCCCCGACCGCGCCGTGGTCCCGCACGTTGACCACCCCCGCGTCGTCCGGCAGCGCTTGGGCGGCGGCACGGGGCGAAGCCGTCAGGAAGATCATGGCCGGGACGACGATCAATAGAACTCTCGGCAGATTCATCAGACACCTTTCTAGGGACTCAAGTGCGTCACTCGCACATCATTTCCATGAAGGTCATGGTCAGACGGTACTCATGGCTGCTGGCCTGGCGCTTCCAGGACCTCGGGCGGGCAGAGCAGGACGGAGAACGCGCAGTAGGCCGGCCCGTTTTCGACCCGCACCAGGATCGTGTTGAAGCCCTCGGTGAAGACGACCTTGCGGAAGCCCTCGTCGAGGTTCCAGCTCGACTGGCCGAGGTCGGTCCAGATGACATCGCCGTTGAGCCAGACCTTGGCCATGTCATCGGACGCCACGGCCACGAGCATCTCGCGAGTCCGGTCGGAATAGACCTCGGTGTACGCGTACCAGGTCGCGGAGTAAGTGATGCGTGGCGGCTCGATCGCGATGCGGTCGGACTGCACAAACTCCCAGCGCAGGATGTGGTCCGGATGACTGGAGCGATCGGCGAACTTGCCGTCGTAGTAACGCGCGTCGAGGTCGATGCGTTGCTCGGGGGGATGGACGAGCTCGAAGTCGGCCCGAGCCCAGTTATCCCACGGGCCGATGAAGTACCAGGTATCCAGGAACAGGAACCCCTTACGGGCGGATGCCTCAGTGAGCATCCGGCCGGGCAAGGCATTGGCGACCACCTCGGATTCCTTGAGGCGGACCTTATTCTGCCGGCCGCTGCCGGCGACCATCTCGCCGCCCCGGCCGGACTGATCGGCGCGGAGGCCTTGTATCGTGACGGCCTCGTCACCGCCGCCGCCCTGCCAGTTGGAAAGCTGTAGCGAGGTCAGATCGACGACCGAGCCGTAGTTGGATTGACCGCGGGTGCGGGAGAGCCGTTCGAGCGTAGCGAGGCGTCGGGCTTCGGCGGGGTCGGAGTGGCGCGCCCGCGACTTAGCCGGGGTCGGCGGGGCGGAGCCGTCGGCCTGACGCGAGGCACGCCGGGCCATGTCGGTGGTTTCGTTCGTCGCGGTGGCGATCGCCTCGCGGTACTCATTGAGGTCGCCGACCGTGGCGATGCCCGGCTCGCCGGCGGCCTCGGCGGTGGCATCGCCCTTGCGAAGCGCCGGCGTCAGGTCCGGTCGAGGCGGCGGCGGTTGGTTCAGACGCGCGCTCGCCTCGCTCAGGGAACTTCCCTGCAGCACTGCCAACTCCGCGGCCCGCGCTTGCTGGTCGGCCCGGTCGATCTGCTGCTCCAACGCGACCGCCGCGTCGTACAGATCGGCCGGTGTCGCCTCGGGCGCGACTGCGCCGCCGGCCACCACTTCGGGAGGCTCACCGATCGGTTCGGCGTCGCTGGTGTCGTTCATCATGGCGGTGTCGATCCCCGCCGCCTGGCGCTGCGCTTCCCGCTCGAGGCCTTCGACTTCACGCAGCGCATGCTGAGCGCGCGCCTTCATCGAACCACCCGATTCTTCGGCCATCTCGCGGTAACGCTCGGCCAGACGGTCGGCGGTCTTTGCGATCTCGGCCGCCTTGCCCGCCAGGTCCGGAACCTCATCGGGGTCCTGCTCGACCTGCTTCTTCATCTGCTCAATGTCGGCCTGCGCTTTTTCCAGTTCATGCTTCATCGCGTCGGCTTCGTCCTTGTATTTGCCTTCGCGCGTCACCTGATGGGCACCGTCGTTGGCCTTGCGGAGATTCTCCAGCAATCGCTCGATCTGGTGCGGCAACAACTCCTGCTCCGTCCGCTTCTCCAGCCGCTCAAACGCCTTCTCACGCTCCCGGACCACCTTTTCCCGCGCCTGGGCGAGGCGCACCACGTTGTCCCGCAGGATGTCGCGACGCTTCGCCTCCTCCTGGTTTTTCAAGCGCTCGGCGTGTTCCTTCGGCAGGCGGATCTGCTGCCGGCGCTGATGCTCCATCTGTTTGCGAAGCTCTTCGCGTTGGGCGACCAGCGTGGCGCGCTGCTGCTCGGCCTGGGCATCGAACCGCATGTGCGTATGCGCCCAGGGCCGCAGCGCCAGCAGGCCCAGCGCGTGGATCAGGATCGACAATGCGATCAACCCTGCAAACCAGTGACGTTTCGCGATATCGATCATCGGTTGTACCTGCTGTCGTAGGTCCGGATGCCCACGTTGGTCATGCCGTTGAACTGCGCCAGGTCCAGCACCTGCACGACGTACACGAATGGCGTCTGGTGGTCGGCGTCGAGCCGGATACGCCGGTCCCGATCCACCACCGCCACCTCGCGCAGCCGATGGTGCAACTCGTTGAGCGTCAGCGGCACGCCCTGCCAGAAGAAATCACCCGCGCGGTCCACGCCCAGCACCAGCGTGTCGTCGTCGGGCAGCAGCCGCACCGCCGATCGGGACTCCGGCGGGGTGATGTCGATATCCCGCTTCTCTTTCTTGAGCATGGTGGCCACGAGGAAGAAGATCAGCAGCAGAAACACCGCGTCGATCATCGGCCCCATCATCACCTCCGCCTTGTCCTGCTCGCGCTGTCGCATCCGCATCGTCGCTCCCATCAGGCGGGTCAAAGATCACCGTCACGCACCCGTGAACGCACCTGGGTCAGGCCTGCTTCCTGGAGCGTGTCGATCAGGTCAATCACGTGCTGAAACGGTGTTTGTTCCTCGACCACCAGCTCGATCGGGGTGTCGGCCGCGCCACTTGCCGTCAGCTCGCTGAGCAGGACGGGTAGGTCATCGACCGGCTGGAACCGGACGATGCCCAATTCATCGCGGCCGGCCTCGCGATAGACCTTGCCCGTGACGCTCAAGCCCAACTGGTACACATCGCTGCGCACCTCCTGCGACACCGCGGCGGTCGGGTCCGCCAGCGTCACAGGGATCTGCCGCTCGTAGCGCTTGATGATGCTGGTCACCAGGAAGAAGATCAGCAGCAGGAAGACACAGTCGATCAACGGCGAGAGCATCACCTCCGCCTCGCCGACCGACTTCTTTTTTTTGCGCATCCGCATGGCGATTACTCTTTGCCGACTTTGGCGGGGGCGGTGCGACTGCCGGGGGCGGGGGCGTTTGCCGGCTCCGCTTTTTCCGGCGAAGGGGTGCGATCCTTCGAATCGGGGTCGCGGGGGTTGGCGGTCGTCTGACGCACGAACCAGTCGCTGTAGAGCGATTCGGTGGTGGCTTCCAGTTGCTGGGCGATCTGATGGACGCGGTGCTTGAAGTAGTGGTACAGCGCGATGGCGGGGATGGCGAGGATCAGTCCCACCGCCGTAGTGATCAGCGCCTTGGAGATCGACCCGGCCAGCATGGATGCGCCGCCCTCGTCGCCGAACACCTCGACCAGCTTGAACGCCTCGATCATGCCGATCATCGTGCCCAGCAGACCCAGCAGCGGCGCGAGCGCCGCGATCACCGCGAAGGGCACCGTGCGTTGTTCGAGGTCGGCGACGTCGCGGGCACCCACATCGCCCGCGGTCTGGGCCACCAACTGCGGGTCGGCGTCGCGGTGCGTCACCATATACGCGATGACCCGCCCAAGCATGCTCGGGTGTTTCTCCAGCTCTCGCATCACCGCGTCATAGTCGCGCTTGAGGAACAGCGGCCGGATGCGATCAGCCAGCCCCGCGGGGATGAACCGACCGATGCGCATCGTGATCAGTCGCTCGACCGCGAAGGCCAGTAACCCCACCGACAGCAATCCCAGGAAGACCATCGTCATCCCGCCCTCCATCAGCTCCTGCACCCAGTCCACCGAGACCAGTTGCATGGCGTCATCGACCACGAGCTGCTCCGGCGCGGCGGCGCTGTCCTCAGACCGCGCTTCGGTCTGGTCCTGGGCGAAGGCCGGACGGCCGACGCCGGCGATGACCATCGCGGTCACAAACGTCACGAAAAATACCCGCATGGGTCGTCGCATCATCATTCCTGTCAGGCAAAAGGGTTTGGGGAAGGCGGGCTCAATACATCACTCGGTCCCGGCTGTATCCGTGCTTCCCGCACGATAGACCGGCAGGTGATAGCCCTTGAGCTTTTCGCGGGGGAGGTGACGGGTCTGGCCGTCGCGCGTTTCTTGGACGATCGTGGCAAAGGGGTGCTGGTGGTGATAGAAACCGAGCGTGGCCGACAATGCGCTGTCGGTGATGTCGAACATCGGCGGGTCCAGCGGCTGGTTGCCCCATGACTGATACGCCACGCCGCCGAGGATTTCGACCCGCGCGCCGTGCTCGGCGATCACATGGGTCGCGCGGCCTTCGGTCTTGAAACCCAACACCCACACCCGGCCGCCATCGCGGGCCACGATCATCGGCGTCTGCGACGATTCGGGGTTGAGTTGCCGCGCCCACAGCCGTTCGTCCTCGCCCACTGTCCACGATCCCTTGCGGCTGCCGGCCACGTCTTCGATATACCACCGCCCGCCGGGCCGATCGCGCTTGAATCGATGCCCCGTCCAGCCCAGGTTCTTGACCACCACCGTCGCCGCGTCGCGGTTATCCATCACGCACACCGCCGGCCGGTCCCACCCGCCGAACAGAAAAAACCGCTCTAACACGATCGTGTCGCTCTTGAGTCCATCGAGCGTGAATACCGAGCCATCACCATCAACCGACAGCGCCTCGGTGGGCTTGAAGTTCAGTTCGCTGCTCATCCCGATCACGCGGTTCACGCCGCCATGCACGCGGATCGGTGCGCTGAGGTGGTACTTGCCCTTGCGGAAATAAACCGTCGTCGCGCCCTTCTCGGCGGCGCGATCGAATGCGGCCTGGGTCTCGGCGGTGATGTCCTTGCCGAGCTTACCGTCGGCACTGCCATCGCCGATCCCTACCCACTTGTCGAGGTCAGTCTCCCACGGCACGACAGGCGTCGGCTCGATGGGCAGGCGCAGCGTCGCGGTCGGGGTGCTCTCGAACAGCGTGTAGCCGAGCAGCGGGTACGCCTCGCCGTGCTCGTTGAGCGTGAGCGTTTGGCCGTCGGTGCCGCTGCGGGCGAGGTGCGCGTAGCCCTCGACGCGCACGTCGCGCAGGAAGATCTTGTCGCTCTGGTATTCGATCGCCGCCGCGTCCTCGCTTTGGGTTCCGGGGCCACCCATCAGCTCGGCACCGATCAGCGTCAGGTGCCCGTGCCTGCCGTTGCGGAAGGCCAGCGGCGCGTTTTCGGTGCGCAGGTTGCCGATGGTGATCCGGCCGACCTCGTTGTCGAACGCGATCTTGCGTTGGTCCCGTAGCGTCAGGTGGTCGAAGACCATCGAGAACGTGTTGCCCATCTGCACGCCGCGGTCGAATCCCTCGACGGTCACGTGCTTGATGAGTCCGGGTCCGTTCTGCGACTGCCGCAGGTCCAGCCCGATCGCGCCCGCCTTGTCCGGATCGAGGCTGCGGATGGTCACGTGCTCGACAGCGCCGGTGTTGTTGGTCATGAACCGCAGGGCCGCAGCGCCGGAGTTGCCCCGCCCGACCTCAATGGTCATGTTCCGCACGTAGGTGTGCATCACGTCGCCGGTGCTCTGACCGTCGTAGGTGCTGATCAACACCTTGGGGTTCTGCGGGTCGTCAAACCCTGGGCTGTTGGGTGCCAGGCGGATGACCGTCCCGGCCTCGCTCTGGCCCTGCAGATTGCGGAAGCGGTCGCGGCTGTGCGGCTTGGAATCGAACAACCCCACCGAGTCGGAGATCAGGTACTCCCCATCGGGGAAGTAGATCATCGTCATGACGTTCTCATCGATCGCCCGGCGGATCGCCTCGGTGTCGTCGGTCTTGCCGTCGCCAGCCGCACCGTAATCCGTCTTGACGTTCACCAGCCCCGCGTCGGGCGGAAAGACGATGCTCTGCCCGGCCGCGGCGGCGCAGGCGAGGTTGGGCAGACACATGCCCGCAAGAATCAGTATGACGATTGTCGTTTTAAGCATCAGTTCACTCGGATCAAAGCCGTATTATCGCTGTCTGTGTTGGGGGGTCGGAGCCGTCCGCGTCCGCCGGTGCCTGCGGGCCGCCGCCGGGACGTGCTTCGCCAACTCACACGATCGGTGGGGGGTAGTGGGGGGCTACTGCAACTCACGGTACCAGACGTCGTAGGGCCAGCCGTCGGCGGCCGCGGCGGCTTCGAGCGTTTCGGGCTGCACGCTCTGCACCGAGCCCTCGATGAACGTGACGTTCTGTGTCCGGTGGCGCATCGCGAGCCAGCCTCGGGTCACATAGGTGTTGGGCCCGACCCAGTCGTGGATTCGCAGGTGCGACTCGGAATGGTCCAGATTGGGATCCCCCACCGTCACGTCGATCTTTTCCAAGAGTAGCGCGAAGTTCGATTGCGCATCGTCCAACTTACGCCAGTACCACCCGCCGGCACTGGCCTGCCGACCCACCACGCGCTCGGCG
>CAZTLX010000227.1:0-6435 GCA_964614575.1 uncultured Phycisphaeraceae bacterium
GCCGCGTTGCTGCCCTCGACGGGGTTGACTGCCGGGGTCATGACCGGGGGGATATGCGGCGTCATGAACCTAAGAATCCACGCGAGGGACCGTTGGCGAGGTATGCACAGCATAACCGGCAACTACGCATAATACGGGTACGCCACGTAGTCCTGAGGAGGCAGACCGGCCGTGATGTCGCCGGCGTCGCCGACCTGCTCAAGTGAAAACCCTTCAAGAGAGCGATACTCCGCGGGATGATCAGGATCGGCGTCGCCCTTGAGCTTGATGACCGCGCCGCGGATGTCGCGGTGGAAGTCGCCGCGCAGGTTGAGCGTGACCGGTTTGTCGAGGCCGACGAATCGCAGTTGCCCGGTCACTTTGCCGGGCTCCGTGTTGTCCAGATACCCATCAATCAAGCGGTCGGTAATACGCAGTGCCATTGTGTGTTCCTTGAAGTTTTTGGATAGCGGCGAGCTTGGCGCTCGCCTGGCTGGTGCTATACTTGATTGAGCTCTACTGCCCCCGGAAGCCCTCGCGGTACCTCGTGTATCGCGGGGGTTTATCGTTCAGATAACGCCGGCGTTAAGGATTGAAGCGTTTGAGATCAAGGTCGTTGATCGCCTTGTAGTGCTTGGCGTTGCCCGTAATCAGCTGCTCACCGACTTCAACGGCCGTCGCCGCGATCAGCGCGTCAGCCATGCTCATCGACACCGATAGGCCGTACTCCTCCATGTAGATCGACGCGCGGTGGCCGATGTTCTCGGTCAGCGGCAGCATCACGAACCGCATATCGCCAAGGAACGACTTGATCGCGCGCACCTCCGCCTTGTCTCTGGCGCCCTGCAGCAGCTCCATGTAGCAGACCACCGAGATGGTTCGTTGCTCGGCCTGATCAACGGCGCGTGCGGCCTTCGTGTTGCCACGCAACACCCAGATCAGCACGTCGGTGTCAAAGAGCATCGAATCGCCCCTTGCGCAGCGTGCGGACATGCTCGGCGACATCACCTTGGGTACGATCGGCCCACAGACCGAAGGCGGGGTGATCCTTGGCGCGTAACGCCGGCTCGTCGCCTCGGTCACCGATCGGCTGCATGATCGCCGCCGGTTTGCCACGGTAGAACAAGGTGACCGACTCGTTGCGGCCAAGGGCCCGGATGATCTGGCTCGACCGCTTGCGAAGATCGACGAACGAGGCTTTCATGACCGGCTCCCAGTGATCACTTTAAGCATACACTTGGTGTCGGCTCCGGGCAAGCCTCTCTTGAGTTGAAGCTCACCGATACCCATACCCCTCATCCTCATACGGGTCACGATCACGGCGCGGATCCGAGTAGGCCCGATCGATCTGCCGGTAGCGCTTCCGTAAGCCATGCACGCCGGACAGCACCAAGGTGAGGCCGCAGACCACTGCCAGAAGGCCAAGCGTGAAGATGAATACCGCGGTGAGCGCCGGCATCGATTGCCAGAGCTGATACAGCAGGCCTGCGCCCGGGTAGTGGGTCGAGCTGTGGATCAGGCCGTACAGACTGAGCGCCACGCCGATCAAGAGTGAAACCAACGGTTGGATGAACGCGAACATCAGGATGCTCCTTGTGAGCGGGTGAAAGAAAGAGAAGACAGCGCGCCGCACGCGCGACGCGCCTTGTTTGAACAACGGTGAGCTTGACTCAAGCCGCGGGCTTGCCCTGAGGCTTGGGCGAACTCTTGAGCCGGGACTCGGCCAACTGAACGTCCTTGCGCACCTTGGTGTAGTAGTCCACCCCGTGCTTGGCCGCCAGGGGCATCACCACAGCGACGCCATGCACCGGGCAGTCTTCATCGGCCGGGCAGACTGCGACCGGCTTGTTCACATGGCTGGCATGACTCGGTGGCAGCGTGATCATCAGCGTGAGCTTGGGCGTGCCGAATGAGTCAGCCACTTTGCCCAGCAGAGACACATCAATGCCCAGTGTGACCTGCTGCGAGCCCTGCACCGCTGGCAACACATCCGCGATCGGCGGGAAGCTTGACTCGCTCTCCAGGCACGGTGAAAGCCTGCCGTCGCTGGAGCGCCATTCATCATGGTCCAGCCGCACCTCGATGTCCCGGCTCATCTGTCGGCCAGGCAGCACAGACACCGGCACCAGCTCTGATTGAGCACAACTGCCGGGGGCCACCAGACAGACCGCCTGATGTCCATCGGTGGCTTGTAATAGAACCTGATCACGCCTGGGCCCGGGCAGCACGCGGACCGCATCCACAGAGTAGCGTGAGTTGACCTTGCCGACCGCGCGGCCGATCCTGCTGCGCACGCGGAACGCGGTCACTGAGTTCCTTGCCGCCAGAGTCGGTTTGATTCGTTGCATCAGCTTCATCTTGGGTTCCTTGGTATGTTGAGTTCAGTAGTGAGCGAGATTCAGTCCAGCTCCACATCGTCTTCACCGAGGCAGGCCAGCGATCGGCCTTGGGCAAAGTCTTCGTGGTCGTCACGGATGGCCTGCGCGAGGTTGTCGCCCAGGTGGGTCACTTCTTCGGGGCACAGCGATGCGACGGGAACGATGGTCATCAGAGAGCTCCTTCAGAGAAAGTGGTGAGCCGCGCAGCAGACAACCCATCGCCACAAGGTGATGGGAGCCGCGCGGTCGGGGTGAGAAATCGAAGGGCTAAGTTGCCTTCGAGTACTTATAGCGCCGAATCACGGACAATGAAGCGTGAATCAGCCGGCCCTGTAGGCCGGGCAGTGAGACTGGTAGCCGCAGGTCGAGCACGACATGGGCGAGGGTGAAGCAAAGTCGACGCCCAGCTTCATCGCGTTCCACACCGGCAACATCACACTGATCACGTCATCAGCGCGGCTGCCACCCTCCGGGGGCGGGGCCGGGGGTACATCAAGCAGTTGCACCACCGGGCTCTTGGCCTTTGTAATCACCCCGAAATGCAGGTGCAGCTGTTGCTGCGCCGAGAGCTCGCCGGCCAGTTGCTGGTAGATCAGCAGCTGATCGGACGATTCATTCACGTTGCTGGCCGACCAGCGTGAGCGTGAGGTCTTGAGGTCCATCAGGTGAACCCCATCATTGGTCTGCCAGACCACGTCGATGCGGGCCATCAGGTCGGGCAGGTCGGGATGAACCGAACCCACCAAGGTCTCTTCGATGGCGATCAGATCACCCGATGGTGTGGCCAGGTCGGAACTGAGGAAGGCCTCCAGCATCCGTGCCCCGGTGTCCTTCACCGTGTCGCAGTCATCATCTTTGCTGTAGCGCACGTCAACCTGATCCGCCTCATCATGCCAGGCCTGATTGAACACCTGCCGGAGCTGATCGAGCGTGGTAGGTTGACCCTGCAGCCGCTGTTCATAATGATGCTGCACCGCGGTATGCACCGCCGATCCCAGCAGCAGGGCGCTGCTCACAAACTCCGGCAGGAGGCCTTCGACATGGCTAAAGTGCCAGCGTCGTGGGCAGCCGCGGAAACTGGACAACTGTGACCAGCTGAGGTGGCGCCGGCCGGTCAGCGATTCGATCACGTCGTTGGGGGTCGGCGAGTCGCCACCGACAGAGGTTGAGCCGTTGTGAGTCGACGGCACATAACTTACGGTAGTAATCATCGCCGTACTCCGTTGGGGTGGGGTTTCTGGTTTCCGCTGGCTTGCAGGCTCTTGAGGTGATCAATGAACTGCGACGCCTCCCGCACGCTCATGCGGTCCAGGTCGATCCCGAACTCATGGTGAGCCTCTTGGGCCGGATCAAGGTCCAACCGCTTGGCGATCGCGTGGATCGCCTTTGCCTGAGAGTTGGTCATGTTGCCACCGGCGTTCTGTCGCCGGTCATGATCATTGCGCTGGCTGCCGTTTGGCGAGCCGTTGCGTCGTGGCTCGGAGTCACGATCACGGCGGTCACTGCGGGCCTGCTGCTCCAAGGCAAGCTCCGCCTGCTCGTACAATTCGTCGATCGCACCCTGCAGCTCACGCGGCCTCGCGAGCAGCGACTGATCCAGCTCCGCGGTCAGGTTGATCGACGTGCCAGCCGAGTTGTAGTTCTCGCTGGTCTTGCGGGACAGTCCGACGTTGATGGTTAATGGCATAGGGATAACCTTTCTGCGGCGCTTGCCGCGCATGAAAATGGCCTGCAGCAAGGCAGGCCATGCGTTGTGAACTTCGTATTGTCAGCCGATAACCCGAAGGTCGTTGATACGAATCCAAACCCCGCTAGTTGAGGCGGACCGCCTGCGGCCCGAGGCGTCGCTTTCCCAAGCCGCCTGCCCCGGCTAAACTGTCGACACAATCACGCCCCCGGAAGTGCTCGGCTCGTCCTCACGGGCGGCCGGGCGTTTTTTTGTGGCACGGGATACGTCCGACAGGCTGTAAACAGCCCCGTTGCATGGAGGGGTCGGGTGGACGCTAACCAACTTGGCGCGCATCTTCTCGTCAATAATTTTCTCAAGGCAGCACGCTGGCGGGGATGACGCAGCTATGCGAAGTCACTTAGACTTCTTTCTAAGTGTCAACTGCTTCTTGAACTGCTCGGCAATCTCGTCTGCAGAAGGTGATGCGTCGGCGTCCGCTTCGAAAAAATAACTCAATGCCGCGATATACGCTTCGCCCATCATCGCAGTCATCGTTGCTGCGGTGGCGGCAGAGATCGCGCCGCCCGCCAATGTGCCGCCACCTGGAATAAGTTTCAGCAGATTACCTACCAAAGCTCGACCAGCGAAAGTGGCGGCGGAGCAACCCGCCGCACCTGTCACAATTGTTGACAAGAATGCCCTGGATAATTGAAGGCCAAACACCGCAGAAATGGTCGCTAGCATGGCGATCTGAATAGGAACCAGAATCGCCCAATCAGAAAATGGAATCGGAGATGCCCCCGCCGCCGTAGCCGCGCCGGTGGCGGTTCCAACTGCGGCGTGAGCCCTATTTTTTTTATACGGATACTCACGCGTTGAGCAGCAGAAAGCGCATTGCGGTGCGCTTCTGGAACAAGTTCTTCCGTCAACTCGATAAGGGCGACCAGGCCCTCCGGTGGCATTGCATGCCCATCATCGAATACCTCAGGAATCGCGCGTACGCGCACGACATTCCGTGCTTCCGGCAGCAGGGATTGCACTTCGGCGCGGAAACCACTATCGCTTCGCGCCTTTGTTATCACGCCTACAACGGGACAGTATTCTGCCAGCATCTCGCAGAGTTTTGACTCTGCTAGTTCAACCCGCCGAGAATCCTCCGATATACAAATCCACGCAACGTGAATATGCTTCGTGGGGTCTGGGCTGGCTTTCCGCTCACGGAGAATCTGCTTCAGAGCATTGAGAGTGTCATCAAAATCAGCAAGTTCGAGTCCGCGTGTGTCCAATATGGTAAGTGGAATCCCCTCTTTATGGATTTCCCGAACATGTGTGGTCACAGGACGCCCTTGCCCTGTCGTAGCCAAGTTCCCCTGAAACACCGCATTGATCAGAGTGCTCTTGCCCACGCCGGTGCGTCCAGCGATGAGCACGTTCACTTGCCCACGCTTCTTGAAGGCGTTTTCAACCGCCTCGTTAATCATGTTCCGAAAGTCCTGCTCATCAATCATTTTGTTCCCCGCATAAGTAAGATTTCGATTGGCACTAGATTCCAGTATTTGACCACGAATGGACACGCATTCGCACGACCGGCATTATAATGTACTGATTTCATGCGCTGCTTGCTTGGGGGCGGCATAGGTGACCTGTAGGGACTCCTCCCTCCAGGACAACGCGGCTGTCGAGCTGGCGTTCATGCGTTGGGTACGAAGCGTGGGCTTGGCCCGGCTGCGTCTGGTACACAGTGCTGGAGAACCGGAGGTGCGCGCATGAGCCGATCATCGATCCGGACGACAATCTCGACGAGTTTAAGAATGCGGTGACGTTCCGCGGGTCGGTGCCGGACCAGAGCAAGCGGCGGGGCCGCGTCGATTACTGCGACACGCCGTGCCAGATCCGCATCGACTGGCTGCATCCGCATCGCAGCATCGTCGACTTGAAGACGACCGCCGACCTCACCTGGTTCGAGCACGAAGTCCGCCACCTCCGCTCCATCAGCCGCCTTACATTGAACGCGCTCATCGGCCGGCCCTTCCGCGCCGCCCGCCAGCGGTCCTGTTCGGTCTTGGCGAGGTAACAGCGCCACGCCCGCTCCGCATCCGGCCCGGTTGGCACGTGCGGCACACCTCTTTGCACAGGAAACCACCGCGATTTTGGCACGGGATCACACCGATTCCGGCGACATGCCGGGGGCTACGCGCGTCGAGAAACTAACCATGCCGCAAGTGCGGGGGTTATAGCGGTCTCCTGCGACTGTCGGCTGCAAGATCAGCATTTTCAATTGCTTGCGATCCGGGAGGTATGCTTGGGAAGCTGACGCTCTACCAACTGAGCTACACCCGCATGTTCTACGAATCTTAGCATAACGCCGCACTAAGTCGCAAGAGGCCGTGTTGTTAAAGGAGTTAGCAC
>CAZTLX010000228.1:0-6377 GCA_964614575.1 uncultured Phycisphaeraceae bacterium
ATCGGCCTTTTAAGCCGCTGGTTGTGGGTTCGAATCCCACCCCGGTCATCAAGGAAATGTCAGGTTCATCGCAACCGACCGTTTCCCCCCGCAAACCCTCACAATTCTCACGGCTGTGAGAACGCGAGGGTTTTTTTGCCGCGACCCGCTGCGAGCCGTCGCGTGCCTTTGCGGTGCCGGGGTTTGCGCCCCTTCTCGGAAGCCCCCGTCTTCGCCGGGACGATGTCTCCAAGGACAAGCTCGACCTGCGCCTGTGGCCGGCCGACCTGATCTACACCCACGTCACGGACCCACCGGCTGTCGCGGGGAAAAGCCCGCGGGATCGGCTGGTGGATGGAATCGGGGAGACAGACAGGACTTCAAACGCAAGGTTCAGCCCTGCGTGGCGGTCTTCCTGCACGGGCCGCGGCCGCACATCTTTCGCATCGGTCAAATCATGCGGCAGGCGGCCTGATTGACTGCGTCATGGATGATCAGCACGGAACGGGTCTAAGCGTTGGCGGATCTCTAAATACAGTTGCTCCGTCCAGGCAGGGGCCTCCGCCGTCACCGCGCCTGGAGATGTCCTAAAGTCAACGGGCGTCAGAATCAAGTCGGTGTGGGCCAATCCCACGTCAGCAACCAATACGAAGAGGTCCTCAGCAGCCTGATCTCCCATCGCCAGACATCCCACCGAGGCGTTACTCCCGTGAATCATGATATCCCCGCCGAGATTGGTTCGGCCTTCTGCTTGAGCGCGCATGCGGTCATCCTCGTTGGGATAGTTCACGCGAAGCGCAAGGTGAAACATGCTGTTGGGATGGAGTGATTCGATCCGGTACAGCCCCTCGGGAACCTGTCGGTCGCCTTCACGCAGTTTAGGACCGAGTCGTCCACTTGCCGCCAACACGGGATAAGTCCGCACGTGTCGGAACGTCCCTTCGCCATGGCGGCCCCAAAGCTCGAGCTGCTTCCTATCCTTGATCCCGATCAAGACCAATTCGGAGGGGGGATACTCGATGCCCGCTGCATCAAAGAAGGGCTTGAGTCGATCACGTGCAGCGGGCCCGTACTGTTGCAGCCGTTGCTCCACCGTCGCACCACCAGCCAACCGTCGCCAGGCCCACCCGGCATAACGGCCAAGCGGTGTCACGAGAAGCACAAGGGCACACAAGACGACTACCGCAGCCACCCGTGGCGGGGTCCTTCTGCGCCAGATTGCTGAGCGGTTCGCCAAACCAGTCGCCTCCCGGGCGAGTTCGAATCATGCCATTTCTGCGCCTATGGTAAACCCCGCCTGCGCAAGAATAAAACCCTCCGTTTCAGGCGGTAGTCTTTGAGTCGAGTCAAATCGGGGCGACTGGCCGAACCTTGAACCTGACAAGCCGATCCAATCCTACGTCGCGACGTTCCTGCGTGGGCCAGATCCGCAGGTCCTTCGCATCGACGAAATGATGCGGCGCACGGCTTGATTCACGCCGTCATTGTCCTGCATGGTCTACGGTTTTTTGAATGAAGTTTTTGATTGCAGGCAGGTCAGGCGTATATCCGTCGGCTGTTCTTACACTGAGTGTTGGCAGATCAAAAGATGGCGGTGCGTATTCACCCGGAGGCAGGAATTCGCCCGTCTGTCGAAATACTTTCACCCTCTTATCTCCGTGGTAGAACTCACGCGTTGGGTCTTGCAGGCCCCGGTCCAGGTGCCGCTGAGCGCAGAGCATTGCTTCTGCCTCACAGATGATGAAGCACAACTCGCCATCGTTGCTCCACGCGGCCACGGCGTCGGACCAGAGATTGTGCTGGAACGCAGCCTCGACGACTAAAGACACATGGGCCTGCAAGACAGTTCGGACGATGGAGAAGAAGGCACTTGTTATTTTGCGGTTTGTATCCGGGGCCAGTTCCTCATGACTGACGCCAAAGGTGCTGACGAGCCCTTCCTTCATTTCATCCCGACTCAGCATCGGCATGTGGACAAGCTGTGAGAGTTTTCTTGCGAGGGTGGTCTTCCCGGACCCCGGCCGCCCGGTAACGATGATGCACTTGGGCGTTGGCGTTACTTTGTTAGCATGCGCTGCGTTCATAAATCCAGTCGCCTCCGCTGCGAGTTTGAACTGGGCCTGAGTGACGTCGATTGTAAACCGCGTCAGCGCAAGAAAAAACCCTCCGTTTTCGGCGGAAGGCTCGGGGTCGATTCAAATCGGGGTGACAGGATTTGAACCTGCGGCCTCTGCGTCCCGAATGGTATCTAGACCTATGTATCTTTTATCCAGAAGCCCTTATCTATGCGTATGTTACAGCGTCGAAAAAAATTTGCAAGAGCGCGCATACCGACGCATTCGGAGGCACCTGGAGGCGGTACTCAACCGCTTCGACGGTATTTCCGGTAAACCTTTGACTTTGTAATTTCGGCACATGAACATGCCACGCAAAGCCGGTATAACCCGGTAGTCAGCCCCAGCGGTTCCAAGAAACTACCTCGATGTTTCGGCGGATAGCGCAAGTTTTAGGTGATGGCAGGTTCGGCGCTGAGCAGTTGAACTAGGTGAGGTTTAACATATAGAACCGAACGGTCGGCACTCGATCCGCGATGACCGGTTCGTATTTCATTCACGGACAACCTACCCGACGGAATCCGCGTAACGCTCGCGTTCTCGGGCTCCGTGCTGGAAATGCAGCAGCTCCACGCATCGCTTGTCGTCGAGTACGCGGTAGAAGGCGAGGTAGTCGCCGTAGTTGAGTTTGCGGGTCTCTTGGCCGGTTAGCTTGGTCATCCGCTCATCGACCGGCAGACGCTTGGGCATCTCGTCCAAGGCGTCGAGGCGTTCGTACAGCTTGTCGTACCACGCCGTGATCGTCTCGACGGAGACGCCTTGCCCCAGCAGATAGTCGATGTGGTTGTCGATGTCCGTGACGAAGGGGTCGGTGTAGACGACGCGGTAGGTCATAGGCCCCGATCGATGCCGAGTTTCTTGTCGTGCCGGCGGCGGGCGACGGCCGATGTCATAACGTTGCCGGCGTCGGCCGCCTCGATCCCCGCCTTGATGCGGCGGGCCGTCTCCTGCTGCCAGGCCGAGTCGTCCTCGAAGGCCTCACGCTTGGGCAGGGCCGCCGCGGCCTCACGGGTCAGCCACCCGACCAACTCCTCACGCTGATCGGCCGGCAGGCCTTCGGGGATGGGGATGGTGATGTGTTCCATAGTGACTAGCTTTCCATCGGTTGAATTACCCTGAATTTTACAGCACGAAACAGCCCCGCGTCCATTTTTTGCTTCCCCCACCGCCCCGCGGTCTGCCAAACTTTCCGGGGGGCGCGGTCAGTTAGCGTGTTGCAGGCGGTTTGCTCACCAGGCGGACCAGAGGTTGCTTTGGTGGAGGACTAGGAGGCCGATCATGGCTTCGGCGTGTTCGGGGTCCTAGCGTTTGCCGCCCTTGATCCGGCGGGTGAGGGTCTTGCACATGGACTCGGTGGGGCCGGAGCCGATGTCCCAGCCGCGCTGGTCGTGGCGGTGGTAGCCGGCAAACCATCGACTTTGTCACTCGGGCACAAAAAACACGCCACGCTAAGCCGGGATAACCCGGTACTCAGCCCCAACGGTTCCACGAGACGACCTCGACATTACGGCGGGTATGAGATTCGTCGCCGCCATAGACCAGCGCGGCCGGGGCCTCGGCCTGGCCCGGCAACTGGCGCCAATACGTCAGGCCCTTGAAGAAGTCGGCCGAGACCGTCTGGCCCGATTTGATCTCGACCGGCACCAGCGTCGGGCCGCGATCGATCAGCAGGTCCACCTCGTGGCCCGCCGAGTCCCGCCAGAAATACAGCCTAGGCACCTCCCCGCGGTGGTAGCAGGTCTTGAGGGCCTCGGCGATGACCCACGACTCGAAGACGGCCCCGCGGCTCGCGTGGATGCGCAGCTCATCTTCGCCACGCACCCCCAGCAGGTAGCACAGCAGGCCCGTGTCCAGGAAGTAGAGCTTGGGCGACTTGATCAGCCGCTTGCTGAAGTTGCGGTGATGGGGTCGCAGCAGATACACCAGAAAACTCGCCTCCAGCGCCGACAACCAGCGACGGGCCGTGGTGTGCGAGATGCCGGCGTCGTTGGCCAGGGCGGAGAGGTTGAGCAATTGGCCGCAGCGCCCGGCACAGAGGCGGATGAAACGCCCCAGCGCATCGAGGTCGCCGATGTTCAACACGTCCCGTGCGTCGCGCTCCAGGTAGGTCTGGTAGTAGTTGGCCAGCCAGTCCTGCGGCTCGAGGTGCTTGTCGTGGATGCGGGGGTATCCGCCGGCCAGCAGCGTGCCGAACAGGCCCGCTCCCCCCGGCAGGGGGCGCGGCGGGGAGAGCCCCACCTCATCGAGCGACATGGGCGGCTGGCCCTTCAGCTCCGAGTGGCTAAACGGCAGCAGGTGCAGCACCGCGCAGCGCCCGGCCAGGCTCTGGCTGATGGACTGAAGCAGCAGGAAGTTCTGCGACCCGGTGAGGATAAACCGGCCCGGTTCGTCGCGTTCATCCACCAGCCCCTGGATGTAGGAGAATAGTTCAGGCGTCCGCTGGACCTCATCGAGGATCACCCCCGCCTGGAACTGATCAAGGAAGCCGCGTGGGTCTTCGAGCGCGAACTGGCGATGGTCGGGGTTCTCCAGCGAGACGTAGGCGTGCTCGCCAAACGTCGCCCGCACGAGCGTGGTCTTGCCCGACTGCCGTGGCCCGGTCAGCGTGACCACCGGGTAGTGGCCCGCGGCATCGATCAGCTTGGCGGCGAGGTGGCGTTTGAGCACGGGCGCGTCCGCATAATGAATATTTCATGTTCAGATTACACGCACAAGTCGATTTAGGCAAGCGTAAGGACACCTCAGGAATCATCCCGTCCCTGGGGCCGCAGGAAGGCACTTCGTCATGACGTCAAACGGCGGGCTGTCCGATTCCTAAGGCCGGTGGTGGATGATCCGCTTCCGCGGGGGTCGTCTTTGAAGCCCAGCGTTGTACATCCCTTCCAGCAATCTGATTGAATCGGACCAATCGCAGGCCGGGTAATTCTCGCAGGCAAGGAACAGGCCCTTTGCGCCGCTGCGGACGGTAGCGGGATGACCACTTGGGCAGGTCATGCCGGCTGCCCGCGCCTTCACCCGGGCAGCGGCGATTGAAAGTGGCCGGTCGCGAAAACAGCCGGTCGACTGATTCTGACACACGAGCCTCGTGCCCACCTTCCGGGGCAGCTTCCGGGGGGGGCTCCGGGCGTGTGGCCCGGAGCCCTTTTGCATGGCCAGGTCGTTACCATGATGATCATCACATTGACCCCGGGTTCCGGAGACCCCCGTCTTGCCCGCTGACTACGGCCGCATCCACCGACTGCTGCGGATCCTGACGCTGATTCAGGCCGATGGCACCTGGACCGCGCAGCGGCTGGCCGAGTCGCAGGCCCTGTACCGCGAGGGACGTCACGATCTGGCCTTCATCGCCGGTTGGATCAGCTGGAACGCGCTCTACTGCCGGTGGGATGACGACGGCCACGCCGAGCGCGACTTCGCCGGGATGCGGACCTGCCTGGGCGACCTGCTGCAGATGGACCGCGAGGGGTTCATCGCGGCGTGGGTGTACCGCGACCGGGCCGACATCACGGCGGTGCTGACCGATCCGTTCCTCTCACATCACTTCTGGCGAGAGATCGGCCGCGATGACGGCGACGTCGAACTCAGCCACCACGTTGACCCGACGCTGCCCGGCCGACCCATCGAGCAGCGCAAGTGGGCGCGGCTGATCGAACAGCTCTTCGGCCGGCTCTACGTCCTGGCGACGCAGATAACTCGGCGGCGTCCCATGCACCAGCGCCTTGCGGATCGTCTTGCGCGAACGCCCGAGTGCCCGGCTGATCGCCCGCACGCTCAGGCCGTCCACAAAATGTTTACGGCGAATTAGTTCGGAATGGTCCACGCTCAACATCCTTATCGGCCTCTCGATCCGGGCGGAAGGCGTTCTCAATGCCGCGGATGAAGTTTTCCGTGGTCTGTCGATCGACCGTCTCGCTGTAGCCGGCCCGACTGTGACTGAGCACCACCCGCAGCACATGCGTCCGGCGACGCTTGCCCCCGGAACCCGCTGCATCCACCACCGGCGCGCCGGTGCCGAAGTCCACCTGCGCCTCCTGACCCGGCGACACCTCCAGGCGGCAAGTCCCGTGCCTCGCTGGGACCGCGTCTACTATGATCCGTCCCGAACAACGAGCCCCTGATGCTTGGGAAACGGACTTCATCATGAAGAAGCACTGGTCTTCCGCGGACCGTAGGCAACTCGCGGTATCGCCATCGCCGCCCTCCTCGCCGGGGCGGCCACTGGGGCCGAGTTCGTGCCTGTCATGGACGGCCTGGTCGGCGACTGGGCCGACCGCAAGCCGATCG
>CAZTLX010000229.1:0-6362 GCA_964614575.1 uncultured Phycisphaeraceae bacterium
AAGAGGAATGCCATGCCCGATACACCCGACCTGAGCCCCGCCGCGATCGCCGCCCGCATCGACCACACGCTGCTGCGGCCCGAGGCGGATGATGCCGCGATTGATACCGTCTGCGCCGAGGCGTTGCAGCACGGCTTCGCGTCGGTCTGCGTGAACGGCCGATTCGTGCCGCGCGTCGCGTCGGTGCTGGTCAAGTCGGCGGTGAAGACATGCAGCGTGGTCGGCTTCCCGCTGGGCGCGATGCGCGGTGAGATGAAAGCCGCCGAGGCCCAGGCCGCGTGCGACGACGGCGCGGACGAGATCGACTTCGTCGCGTCCCTGCCGATGCTGATGCAGGGCCGGCGCGACGCGCTGATCGCGGAGTGGTCCGCCATCGTCGCCGCCGCCCGGCGCAGCAACGACAAGGTGGTGGTCAAGGCGATCCTCGAGACGGCCGCGCTGATGGCGGGCGTGGACGAAGCGGGAGCCGAGTCACGCATCGCCCTCGCCGCCGATGTGGCGCGGGAAGCCGGCGTCGATTTCATCAAGACGTCCACGGGGTTTCATGCCGCGGGCGGCGCGACCGTGGAGGCGGTCGAGCTCATGCGTAAGCACGGCCGCGGCTTGCAAGTCAAGGCTTCCGGCGGCATCCGCACGCGGGAAGACGCGGTCGCGATGATTAACGCCGGCGCCGACCGCCTGGGCTGCTCCGCCGGCGTCGCGATCGTGACGGGGGGCGCGGGGACGGGGAGCTATTAAAACCGCCATGTCGCGGAGGCCGCCGAGTCCAGTGAGGTGAAACACAGATGGCATCAAGGTCACAGATTATGGATGAGCCAATAGACACCGACCGCTGATCATCGCATCGATAGCCACCTCTTAAAATCGTGTCGGCCAAACGAGCTGGCCGCTCGCGTTTCGCGAAATGGACGCGCCCAAGTGCGGCCCGCAATGTAGTGGAATACCCCCGGTTCATCGCACGGGACGCAACCATGATCGCTGATCGCGGGGCGATGATTGTCCACCAGATGGAGGGTTATATTCGGGTTAGATTGAAGCGGTCGGGGCAAAATAGAAGATGAATCGGGGGTTATTATGTGTTGACACGATGTGGCGGGTTGCTTACTCTTTTGATGCGGAGGCCTAAGAGGTCTCACATTTCGCTGAAAACTCGAGGGAAGGGAACGAGATGTTGTTCAAAGCAGGGCTGGGTATGCTGGTTGGTGTTGCCGTGGGCACGTCGGCGATGGCGGAGTTGACGCCGATTCAGACGGCCAACTTCACGGGCGGTGAAGTCACCGAATCGGGTGACCAGAGCGAAACGCAGGTCCGGGCCAGCTACACAACGCCGATTACGGGGTTGCAGAAGTTCGACCCGAGCCTGGGCACGTTGACGGCCGTGCTGCTGTCGATCCAGGTCGATGCCACCGCCTCCGTGACGCTCTTTTCCAACGACATCACGGACGACCAGGAACTGTTTACCCTCCAGCATGTCGATCAGCCCTCAAAGACGTTCGTACAGACGCAGATCGCATACGTCAACGGAACTACCACGCGGTTCGTGGCGATCACTTCGGGGAACCTGGGCACGACCGGCGGCACGGGCCTCGATTCCGACGATTACAGCAATCCGGACTTTGAATACACCGACTCCTCAAGCATTAACTATGGCGGGTTCGCCAACGGGGGCTCGACGCCCCGGACGGGCCAGATCAACAGCACCGACAGCTTTTATAACGCAGCCGATTTCGTTGGTGTCGGCGAGGTGACGTCACTGTCGGTGACCGCGTTCACCAGCATCGATCTCGATGAGACGTCTTTCACCCTCGATAACCTGAGCTCGGCATTCATCACCGCCTTCGCCCGGGTCGAATCGGGCGACGTGTCGTTGCAGTACGAGTACACGCCCATCCCCGAGCCCACATCACTGGCCATGACCGGCACGTTGGCCGCGTTGCTGCTGCATCGTCGGCGTCAGGCGTAACGCCGGGGAAACAGCCGCTTAGCCGGGCAGAACGAGGTATTCGAAGGGGTCTGAGGGTCTGGTATATCCCGCCAGGCACTTGAGACGCCGGGGTTCTTTTCGCCATCGCCCGGCGGGTCCGGAGGTCGCCGGGGGAACTTGCGGGGGTCGCCGGGGGAGCTTCCGGGGGTCGCCGGGGGGAACTTCCGGGGGCTTCCGGGGGGGATTCTTGGTTTAATGGGGGGATGCAGACGATTTCGATTCAGGATGTGACGATCGGGGCGGGGCGGCCTTTGACGATTATCGGCGGGCCTTGCCAGGCGGAGAGCGAGGAGCTTTGCCTGCGGGTCGGCGAGGCGTTGCGCGACCGCTGCGCGGAGCTGGGTCTGGGCTACATCTTCAAGGCCAGCTTCGACAAGGCGAACCGTTCGAGCATCCACACTCAGCGTGGGCCGGGGCTGGACGCGGGGCTGGCGCTGCTGCGGCGTATGGGTGAGAAACTCGGCGTGCCGGTGACGACCGACGTACACGAGCCGGGGCAGGCGGCCCCGGTCGCGGCGGTGGTGGACCTGTTGCAGGTGCCGGCGTTCTTGTGCCGCCAGACCGATCTGCTGGTCGCGTGCGCGCGGACCGGCAAGGCGGTGAACGTGAAGAAGGGCCAGTTCATGAGCCCCGGCGAGATGCGCAACGTCATCACGAAAGTATCCGAAGCAGGCGGCAAGGAATTGATGCTCACCGAGCGCGGCACGTTCTTCGGCTACCACCGATTGGTCAACGATTTCATCGGCCTCGGCGACCTGATGGACCTGGGCTGCCCCGTCTGCTTCGATGTCACCCACTCCACCCAGCAACCCGGCGGCGAGGGCACCCACACCGGCGGCCGGCCGGATCGCGCCCCCCTGCTCGCCCGCGCGGCGACCGCGGCCGGCGTCCACGCCCTGTTCATCGAAACCCACCCCGAGCCAAGCAAGGCACTGTCCGACGGCGCGACGATGCTGCCGTTGGAGCGGACGCTTTCGTTGCTGGGGGATTTGGCGCGGTTGAGTGGGGCGATGTGAAAAAGATTTGCAAGGCTTTTTAGTGGATCGGGAATACCCCGCCGAAGCTCCGCTGCGCTGCGCATCGGCGGGCTTGGGGGGGGCACCGCTATGAAGAGAGCATCTTGTCGTAGATTTGGGCGTAGGCGTTGAGCATGGCCCGGCGGGTGAAGCGTTGTTCGACGCGTTGGCGGGCGGCGGTGCCCATGCGTTGGCGCAGGTCGGGGTCGCGCAGCAGGAGGGTGAGGTTGTGGGCGAGGGTGTGCGTGTCGCGGGGCGGGCACAGCAGGCCGGTGGAGCCGTGGACCACGACCTCCGCGTTGCCGCCGACGCTGGTGGCGACGACCGGCAGGCGGCCGGCCATGGCTTCGAGCAGGGTGGGCGCGACGCCCTCGGCCAGGGAGCTGAGCAGGCACACGTCCGCCCCCGGAAGCAGCGCATCGACATCATGGCGCTGGCCTAAGAAGAGGCAGTGGTCGGCGACGCCCAGGTCCCACGCGAGTTGCTCGATCGCCGGGCGTGTCGGGCCGTCGCCCACCAGCACGAGCCGGGCGTCGGGCAGTTGATCGTGGACGCGGGCGAAGGCGCGTAAGGCGGTTTCGTGGTCTTTTTCCGGCGCGAAGCGGGCGACGTGGATGATGACGCGCTCGGTGTGGCCGAGCTTGAGCAGTTGGCGGGCGACGGCGCGTTCGTCATCGGAGCCGTGGTCGAAGCGTTCGGGGTCGATGCCGGTGGGGATGATGGTGATGCGGGCCGGGTCGATGCTCTCGAAAAGCTGCAGCGCATCGCGGACGTGCTCGGCGGCGGCGGTGATGTGATCGGAGTCGCGCAGGAGCGATCGGCAGGCCAGGGCGCGGGCGGGTCGGCGGCGGTCGTCGAGCGGTCGGCCGTGGTCGGTGTAGAGGATGGGCGGTCGGCGGGCGCGGCAGCGTGCGACGCCTGCGGCGAAGCAGGGCGCGAACTGGTGGGCGTGGAGCAGGTCGATGCGGTAGCGGGCGATCGCCTGCCGCAGCCGTACGGCGCAGATCGGCCCGGGCCCCAGCCGCGCCGGCTTGGCCGAGGCCCGCAGTTGGATGACCTTATGGTCGAGACCGATGAGCTGCTGGCCGAGCACGCCGGTGGGCCCGAGGGAGAGGAAGATGAAGCGGTAGCGGTCGGCCAGCGTGCGGGCGACGTCCGCGGCCAATTGATCGGCCCCGGCCAGGTCGAGCCGATGAACGACGTGTCCGATCGTAGGCCGCGGGTCGGTCATGATGGGCCAATGGGGGGCTTGATTCTGCGTCCGGCTCGCCATGAGCCGGGTTCAACGGCGAAGAGAATCGTGTTCATAGCTGATTGACGACACAAAACTTACCTCACCCCCGCCCGCCCCGCCACCGCCCGCGGCGGCCGCGTGAGCCCGCGGCCGGGGGCGGTATATCAGATATACTAATATTGCAACAGATTGACATAATGCCGCCTAATGGTAACATCCGGGGTATGCACGCGATCCGGTTGTTCGCCGACGTGGCGCGGTATCACAGCTTCTCCCAGGCGGCGAAGCTGCACGGTATCACCCAGTCCGCGGCCAGCCAGCGTGTGGGCCAGCTTGAGAAGCGGCTGGGCGTGCAATTATTGGACCGATCGGTGCGGCCGTTGGAACTGACCGCCGCCGGGAAGATCTTTTTGGAGGGCTGCGACGACGTGCTCCAGCGGTACGACCGCCTCGAACGCAAGATCTGTTCGATGAAGGACGACCCGTCGGGCACCGTCCGCGTCGCGGCGATCTATTCGTCGGGCATCGAGCTGCTCGAGCGTATCCGCCATGCCTTTGAAGAAGCGCATCGGCGGGTCGATATCGAGATCACCTACCTCAAGCCGGATGAGATCCATCGCCTGGTGCTCGACGGCGGGGCCGACCTTGGCCTGGTGTCGTACCCCGAGCGGTTCAAGAAGGTGAAGGTCATCCAGCTGCGCGAAGAGGTGATGGCGGTGGTCTGTGCGCAGGGCCACCCGTTGGCGGGCCTGGGTTCGGTGACCCCGGCGCAGCTCTCGCCTTACACGATGGTGAGCTTCGATCTGGACCTGCCGGTGGGTCGGCGGATCAAGGCTTATCTGAAGGAGCACGGCTCCTCGCCGGAGATCACGCACTGTTTTGACAACCTCGACACGCTCAAGACGGCGGTGTCGGTGACGGAGAGTTTCGCGATCCTGCCCAAGCGGACGGTGATCCGCGAGGTGGAGGCGGGGTCCCTGGCGATGGTGGAGCTGACGCCGACGCTCGTGCGGCCGATCGGGGCGATCCACCGCGCACGATCGCACCACGGCGGGGGGCGTTCACCCCTGCCGCCGGCGGTCCATGCATTTGTCGAACACCTGGTCAAGTCGGCCGGGCCTGAAGTGGACGTCGTCGGGACGCTGACCCGCGATGTTGAACTGATCGGGACGAGATAACATGAAGAGCCTGCCAACCCAATCACCCCTGCCGACCGGCGACGGTCCGCGGGGGAGTGACCCCGCCCCCGGAAGTTCCCCCGGAGGTTTCTCCGGAGGTTTCTCCGGAGGTTTCGCCGGGATTACCTCCAGCGCCGTGGTTGCGCCTCGAGCGGCGTCGGTGGTCTCGCCCGGGCTGCCTGCGGCGGCGGGGCTTTATGACCCGGCCAACGAGAAGGACTCGTGCGGCGTCGGGTTCATCGCCCACCTCAAGGGGCAGCCGAGCCACACCATCGTCGTCGATGCCTTGGAGATGCTCTCGCGCATGGACCACCGCGGGGCCTGCGGCTGCGAGCCGAACACCGGCGACGGCGCGGGCATCCTCACCGCCCTCCCGCACGATTTCCTGCGCCAGGCGGCGAAGCGCGACCTGAACATCGACCTGCCCGAGCCGGGCAAGTACGCCGCGGGCAACATCTTCCTGCCGCGCGACCCGAACCAGCGTGCCCGCTGCAAGGCGGTGCTCGAAGAGGTCGCCAAGGCGCAGGGCGTCGAGGTACTCGGCTGGCGCGACCTGCCGCAGGACCCCGACGGCGCGGATGTCGGCCCCACCGCCCGGCAGACCGAGCCGTTCATGGAGCAGCTCTTCCTGGGCGCGCCGCAGGGGCTGGCCGGCGACGCGGCCGAGCGGCAGTTCTACCTCATCCGCAAGCTGACCCGCCGCCGCATCACCGAGCTGGCGGCCCAGGACCCCGGCGGCTTCACCGAGGCCGGGTGGTACTACACCTGCTCGCTCTCGGCGAAGGTCATCGTCTATAAGGGCCAGCTCACCAGCGGGCAGGTGCCCAAGTATTACCCCGACCTGCGCGACCCCGAGTACATCTCCCTCCTGGCGATGGTCCACTCGCGCTTCAGCACCAACACCTTCCCCTCGTGGGACCGCGCCCAGCCCTGCCGGTTCATGAGCCACA
>CAZTLX010000230.1:0-6352 GCA_964614575.1 uncultured Phycisphaeraceae bacterium
CACTAAGTCGCAAGAGGCCGTGTTGTTAAAGGAGTTAGCACGATTTCGCCCACGGCGGGGTTGGATGTGTTCGTCGCACTGTCTCGCATGCGTTTGCATCTTTCAGCGCCTCAATTGCGGTGGTTATTGCGGTGGGGTATGGAGCGGCTTAAGCCACCTCTTCCTTTCGGTTTTCGCATCGCGTCTGGTGTCCTAACCCGATACCGGGCAACTGCTGCACGGCCCGCGACGTGTCGGCCAGTCCGAGGACGGTGTAGTGTTTGAGCGTCGTACGATAGTCGGTGTGTCGCATGACCCGCTGAGCAACTTGTGGCGCTACGCCGGCACGGGCGAGGTTCGTCCCCAACGTCGTCCGCAGGGAGTGCAGATCGACCTCACGGCCCGCCTCGTCCACGGTTTCGATCCTGGTTTTGGGGCGTCGCCGTTTACCTGTGCCGACCATAACAACTTGACCCTGCTCGTCCCTCACCTCGACCTCGCGGGCGATACCCGCCCGGAGAAGGTCTTTCTTGCGGGTCAGGTCGGTAACTGTCTTGGGGAAGACTTTGTCCCTGGGTCGCCCACCGCTTCGCTTCTTCAGCTCGCGAAGCACCTCTTGGAGTTGGGCGTGGATCGCGATCAGGTCCTCTCGTACACCCTTGTCATTCCTGACCGTGATGACCTGCGTGTTCAAATCGACATCTTTCCATCGCAAATCCTGCATCTCACCCTTCCGCAAGCCGGTCAAAGCCGCCGTCAGGTACCAGGCCTCGCGTCCGCGGGCTCGGGCGATCATGATCAGCCGATCGAGTTCGTCGTCAGTCAGCGGCCTGCGGACCCGCCTCCGGTCGTGACGCTCGTCCAGTTTGGCCACACGCGTTCCCGGATTCACGCCGAGCCTGCCCTCGGCGACGCACCAGTTGGCAAAGGTGTTGATCTGCTGGCGGGCAAAGTTAGCGGTGCGGGCGGAAAGCCCCTGCTCGATCAGCCTACGCATGTGGCGCTCGATGTGGCCCGCGGCCATGTCGCTGAGCCGGTGGACGCCCGAAGCGGCGATAAACCGACGGAGGTGGTCCCGCTTTTCGTGGATGTGCCGGGCGTCGAGCCCGATGTCGTGGCAGTGCCGGATGTAGTCATCGACATGGTCTTGAAACGGACGGCGGGCCTCACGGGCGAGCCGATCCAGGCCGGCGTCGATAACACCCTCCCGGCGGAGGGCGGCGTCCGCCACGTGTTTGTTTAGGATGCGTTGCGCCGCCGCCTTATCCGTCGTCCTTGTTGATTTTTCTTGTCGCCGGCCATCGTGGTCGTACCAGCTCATCATCCAGATCTTCTTGCCATTACGCTTAAAGAGGGACCCTTGCCCCTTGCTGCGGTGTCTCGTCATGGTGTTTCCTTTGGTTACATGGCCTTTACTTTCCGTACCGATCCGCGACCTTGACCTCCGCCGCGACCGGGAGCCCCTCCGCCCATCCGGGCGGATCGCTCATCACCTCCTCAACCCGCCGGGCGGACTCGTCGGCGCTCGCTTCCGGCATTTCAACGATCACCTCGTCATGCACGTGGAATGCGACCGGGAGCCCCCGGCGTTCGAGTTCGAGGATTGCCTCGACGAGCAGGTCGCGTGCGGTGGCCTGCACGATGTTCTCGCACAGCTTGCCGCCGTACAGGTATTCACCGTTGCCATTCTTGCCCCTGCCGTAAACAATGCCCGGTTCCGGATTGGGTTTGGTCACCTTCTGGCCCGATTGATCCGTGTAGGTGATGTCACGCGGAGTATGGTCGAGTCTTACGTCGGGGTAACGCAGCTTGCGGCCGCTCTTAAGCCTTAGCCGCATCACGTCACCATCATGATCGATGGGGATGGCCCCAAACGAGTAGTTGCCGCCGCCGATCGCATTGCGCACGCTTCTTTCGATCCCGCGCCAGTACCGCTTGATCTTTGGGTAGGTGTCGCGGTACGTGTCCACCACCTGCTTGGCAAGCACCGGTGTCAATTGACCACACGCGACGAGGTGGCATGTGGCGGGGCTGTTCATCAACGTGGTGAGGAATTTGTCTGCGCCCATGCCGAACCCGAGCCCAAGCACCGCTGCTTTGCCCACATGTCGCAGTGCGTCGAGATGATCCTTCGTGTCGGGTTCATCCTGATCTGTAGATTTACGTACCGGTTCGTTGAAGATATGAGCCGCGAATTCGCTGTAAAGGTCACGCCCCTCTGCAAATGCCGCAAGCATGGCGTCTTCACCGGCGAGCCATGCGGTCACCCGGGCTTCGATCTGCGCGAAGTCTGCAATAATCCAGCGGTATCCGTGACGCGGGACCAAGAGTCCACAGATTTGGCCGCAAACGCCGCTGCGTCCGAGGTTCTGCAGGTTGAACTTCCCCCCGCCGGAGAAGCGACCGGTGTGCGCGCCGTAGTAGTTCAGGTAAGGTGGTATGACACCACCGGTCGCAGCCACTATGCGGCCGAGAGTCGCCAAACCCCCCCGAAACTGGTCTCCGCTCTTCTTCGCGAGCCGAGCGGTGGCCAGTACCGCCACCTCAGGGTCTGCGTCATGGACCATCTGCAGCATTGCGCGGTCGGACTTGGCCAGTGCCGGGATCGGCCCGTGCTTACCCGGCTTCGTCGGGAGCGAGCGACCGCTGCAGGCCAGTTGTTTTGCGATTGCCTCAGGGAACGCTTTGTTCCCAGCGATAATCGACATGTCGATGCTTCGTTGAGAAAGGTTGGGCGACGGCAAGTCTGCCACGTCACGATTCAGCGCCTTGAGCTCGTTGTGATTAACGTGGACTACACGTTCAGTGAACAAGCGGACCGTGTGCATCATGAGTGGGAACTCGATCTCGGGCCGACTCACTCGCGGGACAAGATGATCGACCAGCTCGTAAGTCAGCCCGACATCATGCCTGGCGTAATCGGATAGGTCGGCCAGTTGCCGGGCGTCGGGCTCACGTACACCCGACATCATGCTCAGGTCACCTTTAGCGGCAAGACCGTGTCGCGTGGCCAGAGCATGGAGCGAGGCACCATCTCCCGAAGTCGCCTTCGGTCCGTGGACATGGCGTGCCAACAGCATCGTGTCAGCAAAGTATCGCGGTCGGACCCCGAACCGGTGATTGAGGACGTAGAGATCGAAGTGTGCGTGGTGGCACAGGATTGTCGTACCTTCCAGTTCCGAACCAAAACGCTCGACAATTTCCTTAACCATCGCATCCACGTCGGTGCGGAATTCAGTCGCCCCACCCGGCCATCGCAGCGCAAGGCCGTGGATTTTGAACCGCGGGTCGTACACGAACTCGGGGATGGACAACTGGCCCAGAGAGAACTTGTCATCGTAATACGTCTCGAAGTCGATGACGGTCAGATTGCGGTCTGTCATATGGGTAGCCCTCCGGCCCTGAACACGCTTATGACCGGGTCAGGGCCGGCGGGTGTAGGGTCTTCGACCGTGGCATGGTCATCGGGACTGGAAGCATCGGCGGGGATCGGCGGGAGTTGGTCGTTTATAAGTTCCTGCCCGCGGAGGCAGGATTCACACGACTCGAATCGCAGACCCCATCGCCGGCCATGGATCTTGACCCGGCAGCGGATTGTCGGGCGAGGAATGCCAAGGATGCTGGTCCACGATTCACTTTCGAGCATTTGCTTCGTCATGGTCCGCGCTTGACGCTGGTTGTCCGGATCATCGAGAGGAACGATTGTGTCAACAATGTGATGGGCCGCCGGGGAATCTAGGTCGATCCAGCCCCGAGTGAAGGTGCTGACACTTGCGATAAGCACACGGCCGGCTGACGTACTCTGCGCAAAGCGGTAAAGATCACGGAGTCTCTCGGGATCGATACCTCCTTCGTCGTCGGAAAGCCGGTGCAATCCCAGCACCCCTGCAACCTTCGTGAATTGAAATGAATGCTCACGGCAAAGGCCCCACACGTGCGTGAGGACGCTGTTGGCGACGCGGGCGTTTTCTGGCGAGCGGTCGCGCCACCCACATGTATCACCACCTGAAGTCACCTGCCAGTCTTCGAGGGACCGGTCCAAGCGCCAGGCCCAGACCCGCCGGTTGAACTCCACGCTTCGCATGAGGAAGGCCGGGAAGGAAACGCAGGGCATGTAGATCGCGCTACACATCCGGACTTGGCGTGAGCCATTGCTGTAGTGAGGGACATAGGAAATCTTGCTGCCGATTTCAAGCAAAGTCTTGAACTTCGAGCCCAGGTCGCGGGTCTTGCCCAGCTCGTCGAGCACCAGGAACCGCCGGCCGTTGCCGGTCGCAGTGCCGAGTACCCGATTGAACTTCGCAGGGTCCTCCAGATTGGGCAGTTTGTCAGTGTCTTCGTCGAGAAAGCTGGCCGCCAAGCGGATGTGCTGCTCCTTACCAGCGCCACTCGGTCCGGTGCATGCGAGCATCGGGGGCTGGCCACGTCGGGCTTCGGCGCAGATTGCAGCCGCGAGACATGCTTTGAGGTAAGTCCGGTCCACGCCGGGGAAGGCGCGCTGCAGGTGCGCGAAAGCCTCATCTTCGGGTATGGGCGCCTTGAGCAGTTCCACGCGGTGGCGGGCTTCTTTAGCGACGACAGGGATGCACGCGTCATCCTGGTCGAAGCTCATGCCCGATACCCGTCTGAGCGGAGGGTATCCGTCAGGCGTGCGGTTCTTGATGTTGGAGCGCCGCTCGCGGTTGACGTGTATCTGCGGGGTTTGGTCATCGGACCGGCGGACATCCTGTGCTGCGGGCATGGCGTCGACGAGGTCATTATCCAGCTGGGTCGGTTTCCACGTCGTGGCGTCGACCCAACCTTGATCGGATAGAAGCACATTCAGATCACGGCTGAACGTTGCTTGGATTCGCGGATCATCCCCGCCGTAATGTTCGACCAAAGCGAGCCGATAGGCCTCCTCCAGCACGCCTTCACTGAGATTGGGGTGCATGTGCCGAAGCACATGAACAGCGTGCCGCCAATGCACGCGGGCCTCCACCAAGCTCTGCAGGACCGTCGTGACCCCGCCACGAATAGCAGTAAAGGGTACGAAGCCTGGGCTTCTTTGACCGGGGTACTTCAGACCCTTACCCGCGCAGCGGTAACAGTAGACCCCGCGGTCCAGGACCACGACGCAGTCCTTGGCGGTGCTGTCGCCATTGGGATCAACCAAGCATCGATCATGGTCGTATCGGCCACCTGTCTTGAGTTGCAGTTGATCTAGCAGTGACTCCAACCCCTGTGGGTCGAGCCGACCGATGTTGGAGAGATGAACTTCGCCGTCAGGCTGGTCGCTGAAGTGCAGGCCACCGCAGTGGGCGTCACCATGCGACGAACTTGCGCTGCCAGGGTGGCGGGTCTGTGTCTTCAATTCGACCGTGTAGAAAGGAGGGAGCGATAAAGCCGCCGCCACGGCGCGGTCTCGGTGTCGCTCGCCGATATACACCAGCTTCCCACCCGAGCCGTGACTTTGCCACAGCACATCTGGCCGTGGTCGTATGTCGGCCACGAATGCGAGGAACTCTTCGAGGGATGGTTTACTGTCGAGATGGTGGACATCGGCGTCCACGATGGTGATCGCAGTGCCGTTGTCGGCTTCGATCACGGTGTCCGGGGGCGACTCACCTTCGAAAACCTTTCGGAGCTCTGGGTCATGAAGGGTATCGAAGGTACTTCGTGACGCTCGCATCGGCCCGACACGGACGATGCCGCGGATGCGTCTCGGCTCGTCCGTGTGCGACCGAGGCATAGAGGGACGGTGCGAACCACCGGCATTTTGGGCGTCGGAGTGCTCGGGGGAATATTCACTCATCAGAGCCCCCTCTCCGCGTCGACTGCTGGGGAGTCATCAACCAAGCCTCGAGTGCCGCGACCGGGTAGAGCACCATCCGCCCCTCGCGCACATGTGGGATCTCGCCACGCTGTGTCAGCTCCCAAAGTTTTCGAGGGCTCATGCTTAGCGCTATGGCTGCATCCCTAGGCCTTAGTGCAAGTCTGGTTGTGCCACCCGAAACCGCCACCTCTCTGACGTCCGATCGTGTAGTCATCTGGCCTCCGGCGGGCTACCCGCCTAGTGTCTGTTGACGCGTGGCAGGTTTACCGATGAACCTGCAATCCACGCGTTAAGGCAGATGGTTGCAGAGAGGGCCCGATCAAGCGGGTGCTTGATGGGTATCTAATGCGTAATCTTCGGGTAATCTTTAGGGAAACGAGTCGGCAAAAGGGAACTATGAGGGAGCGCGTCGCATGTCCGCGGCGTTAGGTGTCAGCCTCAACGGTTCTATGTCTACGCCCGTCGGCTCGTCGCCCCCGGGGCCGCGGGCGACGCGTTGGGCCGAGCTGGCAGCCAAGGTTGCGCAGGTCCACGCCCGGATCCGGGGGACCTACGGCA
>CAZTLX010000231.1:0-6275 GCA_964614575.1 uncultured Phycisphaeraceae bacterium
CAGGTTCATGGCGATGATGAATGACGAATGGTGAAATCCGAATGACGAATGTGTGTAAAGCCGCAAGTCTCGTCATTCGGGCTTCGTCATTGGTCATTCCCCGTTCAATGCTCGGCTTCGATCGCGTTGACCTTGGCCAGCCGGCGGTGGTGGCGTTCCTCGGCACTGAAGTTCGCGCTGACGAACGCGCGGACCAGGTCCTCGGCCAGTTGCGGGCCGATGATTCGGCTGCCCAGGCACAGCACGTTCATGTTGTCGTGCTCGACGCCCTGATGCGCGGAGTACACGTCGTGGCAGACCGAGGCGCGGACGCCCTTGAACTTGTTGGCGGCGATGCAGGCCCCCACCCCCGAGCCGCACAGCAGCACGCCGCGCGCCGCCTGATCGTGGATCAGCGCATCGCCGACGTAGCGGGCGAAGTCGGGGTAGTCGTCGGTCGGGTCGTAGTCGTGGGCCCCCAGGTCCAGCACCTCGTGGCCCATCGATTGCACGACTTCGATGATCCGGTTCTTGAGCGGGAACCCGCCGTGGTCACATGCGATGGCAACTTTCATTCGCGACACTCCGTGTGAGGATCGCATTATGCCGGACGCGGGGCGTGGCGTCGAATACCCCGCTAAGCGGTGGAGGAGGGGCCGGGGTCCCGCAGGAACCGCGGGAGGAACTCGAGCAGGCCGGCGAGGGTGAGCACCGACTGGCGCATGTGGTTGATGAGGATGTCCAGCGTCTTCTCCGACGTGTCGATCGCGTCGCGCTGGCACGTCGTGAAGTACCGCAGCTCGACCCGTCGCCAGTCGCGCCAGAGGGTTTTGAAGATCAGCCCGGTCTCCTCGGCGCTGAGCACCGGCGACAGCCGCACCCGCCCCGCGGTGATCTCGTCCAGCGGCCCTTCCAGCGCCTTGATGTTGTGCTGGTAGCCGATGCGCCAGGGGTTGTCGGGGTTGGTGCAGAGCTGGTGGAAGATGTGCGAGGGGTTTTTGGTGGTGGGGTGGTGTTCGAGGAAGGCGCGGTAGAGGTCGGTGCCGACGCGGCGTTTGACCGCGGCCAGGGCGGAGAGCGTCGAGGGCTGGGCCGCGTCCTTCGCGCCGGCGATCAGCCAGTCCATGTCCTTCTGCAGCGCGAGCAACGCCTCGTGGACCTTCCGGGCGACGCCGGTGGGCGTGGCGGCTTTGGGGCGCTTGGGTTGCTTGAGTTGCTCGGCCGACATCTGCCGCGTGCCCAGGTAATCGAGGATGGTCAGGGTGATGTTGTCCGGCCCGCCGTGGTCGTTCGCCGCCTTGACCAGCTTTGCGCATGCGACGGTGGGGTTCTTCTCGCGGTGGAGCACCTCGTGGATCAGTTCGCTGGGTGCCGCGTCGGTCAGCCCGTCGGTACACAGCAGCAGGCGGTCGCCGACCTCGAGGTTGAGGTAGGCGATGTGCGGGTCCACGTCGCCGATGCGGCCGATGAACTGCATGAGCAGGCGTCGTTCGCCGCCGTCGAGCAGGTCGCCTTCTTCCTGCTCGATGAGGCGTTGCTGGCCCTTGGTCTGGTCGCGGGTGAGCTGGCGCAGGCGTCGGCCGCGCTTGAGGTAGATGCGGGCGTCGCCGGCGTGCAGCAGGTAGGCCGTCGAACCATCGATCAACGCCCCGGCCAGGGTCGCGCCCATGTCGCACAAGGCGGGGAACGGCCGGGCGGTGTGAAAGAGCGCGCGGTTCAGCGCCCGCAACGCCAGCAGCAACGCGCCCATCACCGGCTCGGGCTCACTGGATTCCAGCAAGCGCAGTTGCCGGCGGATGACGTGCGGCAGGCTGTGCGCGATCAGGTGCGACGCCGCCTCGCCCGACGGCATCCCGCCGATGCCGTCGCACACGACATACAACCCCAGATGCGGATCAGAGGCGGCGGCGTCCTCGTTGGCCAGCCGCTTCATCCCCGGGTCGGAGAGCGAGGCGTAGTTCAGGTGGGCCAGGGTGGGCATGGTGCGGGTCGCGCGGCGCATCATCGCGCTTCAACGCATCGTAATACTAAGCCGTTTCAGCCGCGGCGTCCCCACCGCGCGAACGGGGCGTGGCACGCGCGGCGGGGACGCCGCGGCTATCAAGGTGCGTTATTCTCACCCCGCTCGCCCTGACAACTCCAGCACACCTCGAAGTGCCCCGGATTCTCCTCGCCGCATACGGGACAATCCCAATCCGTCGCGACGTGAACCGTGGGCTCCGGCGGCGGGGGCAGCTCCTCATCGAGCTTCACCCGCCGCAGCAGGTCGATCGCCTCGAAGTATCGCGACCGGGGCACCGCGATCGGCGCGCCGACCCGGTCGCGGTCGTGCGACATGCCCGGCATGATGTTGAACGTCGGCCCGTGCAACTCCACGAACGGGATGCCGTACGCCCCGAACAGCTCCGCGATGTCGGCGGTCAGCTTCACCGGCTCGCCGTCGGCCCACAGCGCGGGCATCGCGCCTTCGGGGATGTAGCTTTCCAGGTCCACCGCCCGCCCGCACTCCGGGCACGCCAGCCGTGTCAGGTTTGCCAGCGGATACCCGCAGCCCTTGCAAGAGAGCCCGAAGTCCGCGAGCGGCAGTTGTTCAGGGTCGAAGGGCATGGGGAGAGAGTTGGTAGTTCGTAGTTGGTAGTTCGTAGCGAAAACGCAGACAATATATACGCAAGCGTCAGCTCAAAAAATCTACGAACTACGAACTACGAACTATGATCTCAAAACCCCAACCCCAACCGCCCGCGCAGCGCATCAAGCAGCCGCATATTGCCCAGCGTGTCGGCGGGGGAGACGCTCGCCGGGGTGCCGTCCTGCACCGCCGCGGCAAAGTCGTCGGCTTCGAGGCCGAAGAGCGGCACCTCCGTATCGACCGTCAAGGTCTGCCGGCCGGGCTTGCGTCCGCCGCCGTCCTGCTTGGGCGGGGTCTGCCCGTCGATGATCCACTGCGCATCTTTTTCCGGGGGCTTCCAGGGGATGGGGACTTCGATCCAGCCCTCCTCGCCGCTGATGTGCGCCGCATTGTTGGCTTGGAGGTTCATGCCGCAGGCGAAGCTCGCGGTGATGCCGTGGGGGAACGTGAGGGTGCCCGCGGCAAACTGATCGACGCCGCTTTCGTGCATCGTGCCGCTGACGTGCATCGCCTCGGGCTCGGCCCCGGCGATCAGGCGCGACAGGCTCAGGCAGTAGCAGCCGATGTCCATCAGCGCGCCGCCGGCAAGGTCGGTGCTGAAGCGCACGTTGCCCTCGGTCTTGCGGGCGTGATAACAGAAGCTGGTGCGGATGAGTTTGACCGCCCCGATCTGCCCGGCCCGGATGGCATCCACATACGCGTGCGTCAGCGGGTGGCTGCGGTACATGAACGCCTCGACCAGCAGCCGCCCGGCTTTGTCCGCCGCGTCGAACATCTCCTGCGCTTCCGCGGCGGTCACGCTCATCGGCTTCTCGCAGAGCACGTGCTTGCCCGCGGCGAGCGATTTGAGCGTCCATTCATGGTGCAGCGCATTCGGCAGCGACACGTACACCGCCTCGACCGAATCGTCGGCCAGCAGCGCGTCGTAGGAGGCGTGGTGATTGGCGATGCCGTGCTTCTGCGCGAACGCCTCGGCCGAGGCGTCGCTGCGCGAGCCGACCGCGGCGATCGCGCTGCGCCGCGAGCCAGCGACGCCCGCGGCAAACTGGTTGGCGATGTTCCCGGTGCCGAGGATGCCGAAACGCAGACGGTCTGTCATGATGGTTGGTACCCACTTACAATGCGGCGATGCGATTCCCAACGAACTGCCGGCTGATTCTAACCCTTGTCGCGATGCTCGGTGTGAACACCGCCGCAGAAGACGCCCCGCCGCTGATCCCCGCGGAGGTGAATGTCGAAACCGTCGCCGACGGCTTCAAGTTCACCGAAGGCCCCGCCCTCGCGCCCGACGGGTCGATCTACTTCACCGACATCCCCAATAATCGCATCCACCGGTTTGATCCCGAGACGGGGGAGACGGCGATTTTCCGCGAGGACAGCGGCGGGGCGAATGGGTTGGCGTTCATGGGGGACAAACTCGTCGCCTGCGCGGGGGCCGATCGCAATGTGATGGTTTTTGAACTCGATCGCGAGCAAGCATCGGTCCTGATTTCCGAAACCCATCCCAAGCAAGCGCCACACAATCGAATTTTGTTCAACAGCCCGAATGACCTGGTGTTCGACCGCAAAGGAAACTGCTACATCACCGACCCGCGCTACGGCAAGCGCGATGATATGTCCGGACCCGAAGCGGTCTATTACCTGCGCCCACATGACCGCCGCCAATTAGTTTATTTGGTCATCGACAACCTCGTCCGCCCCAACGGCATCGCGCTGTCGCCCGATGAGAAAACGCTCTACGTCAACGACCACGGCGCAAAAAAAGTCATGGCCTACCCGCTGACCGCCCCCGGGAAGGTGGGCGAGGGCAAGGTGCTCTACGACACCGCGGAAGTCGGCGGGCCCGATGGCATGTGCGTCGATCACGCGGGGCGGTTGTACGTCGCGATCTTCGACGGCGGGGGGATCCTGGTGCTCTCACCCGAGGGGCAGCGTCTCGGGTTCATCGCGACCGGGCCGCAGACCACCAACTGCACCTTCGGCGCCGACGGCCGGACGCTCTACGTCACCGCGGACAAGTCGCTCAAGCGCGTGGTGTTGAACACCGGCACCCCCGAAGAACAACCGGATATCCCGTGATGTTTCGCGGGTGGTGATCACATCCGAAACCCGAACTTCGGAATCCGAAAAAATGATGAATCGTGAACCTCGAAACGGGTCATCAAGCCTTCCTTCGGTGTTCAGTATTGTTCAATTTTTTCGGGGTTCGGGGTTCGGATTTCGGGGTTCGGGTTTCGGATTTCAATACCAGGGGCACTTCGTGCCGCCCGCTAAACGTCGGAGGGTTGGTCGTCGGGTTCGGCGGACGTCTTCTTCCGTTTGCCGAAGCGTTCAAGGATGCGCTGGGCCTTGTCGCGGGGCATGAATCGGCTGAGCACCCACAACATCAGTGGGATGAGGATGAGGTCGTCTATGAAACCCACGGGGAAGAGCACATCGGGGATCAGGTCGATGGGCGAGATGCCGTAGGCGATCATGAGCAGCAATCCCCCGAGGCCGAGGATGACGATCCCGAGCTTGCCGAGGGTGGGCGTTTCGGGGTCGCGGAGCATGAGCCACCCGGCGTGGAGCCGGCCGAGCATGCCGGGGAGGGGGGAGGATTTTTTTTGTGGGTCGGGCATGGTTGAATTGTAGGGGGGTGTGAGGAAGCGTCTGTTGGATATCTACGGATACCCCGCCGCAACGCGCTGCGCTCGCAGCGGTGGGCTTGGGGTCGGGTGGGGCGGGTGGGTCCGGATAAGCTCGGGCCGTTCGTTGGGGAAACGGTGCCCGCCTTGCCGATGGGGAGATGCATGGGATGGTTTCTGACCGGCCGATCGACGGGCAAGAGCTCGCGAGGCGGGAAAAAACGCGGTTCATCACGCTCGACACGCCTCGGGCCCAAGCCTTGGGACCCCCGGCGGACGTTGCTGGCCCTGCGCCTCTCGGCGTACATTGCCGTGGCCGTCGCGCTGGTCGTCGGCTGGGTCTATCTCGAAGAGAGCCTGACCCGCTACGCCTCGGCCCATCACGCCGCGCCGGTCACCGCCGACGCGGTTGTCCTGGAGAATAAACCCGCGTGGATGAGCCCGGCGGTGGAGATGGAGCTGGTCGAATCGGTCGCCCGTGAGGTCGGCACCGACCCGCTTGATGCGGCGAGCCTGCGGGACGCGGTCGCGTCGCTGAGCAACCAGCCCTGGGTGCGGCGGGTGACGCAGTTGCGTCGCGCGGCCGACGGCCGGGTCCACGTCGAAGCCGAATACCGCCGGCCGGTGGCGGTGCTGCGGACGGACCACGGCTACGTGCTGGTCGATCGCGAGGGCATCCGCCTGCCGGGGCTGTACGAGCGTCATCAGGTGCCGTTGCTGAAGTTGGTCGAGGTGACGGGCGCGGCTTCGGGGGTGCCGCCGGTGGGCGGGCGTTGGGCGGGTGATGATCTGGCGGCGGGCCTGGCGTTGGCGGAGGTGCTGGGGGCGGAGCCTTATGCCGAGCAGCTCGACGCGATCGATGTCTCGGGTCGTGACGAGGAGCGTGGCCGTCTGGAGCTGGCGTTTTACGTGGGTCGGCGGCGAGTGGTCTGGGGCCTGCCGATCGGGCATGAATCGCCTTATGAAGTTGATGCCGCGGTGAAAGTCGAGCGCCTGCGTCGTCTGGCCGCGGCTCCGGGCAGCCTGGGGCAGGATGTGCG
>CAZTLX010000232.1:0-6241 GCA_964614575.1 uncultured Phycisphaeraceae bacterium
TGGTGGCCGAGCAGTCGCCCCTACCAAGTCAACTCTAACCCCGAAGGTGTGTGATGGCGAAGAAGACGATCGCGGAGGTGGATGTCAAAGGCAAGAAGGTGCTGATGCGGGTCGATTTCAACGTCCCGATGAAGGAGGCGGAGAATCGCTACGAGGTGACCGATGATCGGCGGGTGCGGATGGCGCTGCCTTCGATCCAGTCGGTGCTCGACCGCGGCGGTTCGGTGATCCTCATGAGCCACGTCGGTCGGCCCAAGGGCGACGGCCCCGAGCCGGCCTACTCGATCGGCCCCGCGGCCAACGCGTTGTCGGTGCTGCTTAACCGCAAGGTGGCGGTCGCGCCCGATTGCGTCGGCAAGGACACCAAGGCGATGATCGACGCGATGAAGGCCGAGGGCGATGTCGTCGTGCTCGAAAACCTGCGCTTCCACAAGGCGGAGAAGAAGGGCGACGACGCCTTCTGTGCCGAGATCGCTTCCTTCGGCGACATCTATTGCAACGACGCGTTCGGCACGTGCCACCGCGAGGACGCGTCGATGTACGGCGTGCCCAGGAAGATGAAGGAAGATGGCAAGCCGGCGGTGGTCGGGTTCCTCGTGGAGAAGGAGATCAAGTACCTCTCGGACACCCTGGCGGACCCGGCCCGGCCGTTCGTCGCGATCCTCGGCGGGGCGAAGGTCTCGGACAAGATCAACGTCATCGACAACCTGCTGGGCATCTGCGATCACGTGCTGATCGGCGGCGCGATGGCCTACACCTTCTCGCTGGCCAAGGGCGAGCAGGTCGGCAAGTCGCTGGTCGAAAAGGACAAGACCGACCTGGCGAAGCAGCTCATGGACAAGGCGGGCGAGAAGCTCGTGCTGCCGACCGACACGCACTGCGGCGATGATTTCTCGGCCGACTGCAACAAGCAGGTGGTGCCGGCCGGCGCGATCCCGGATGGCTGGGAGGGCCTGGACATCGGCCCCGAGACGGCGAAGCGGTATGCCGAGCTGGTCCGCGGCGCCAAGACGGTGGTGTGGAACGGGCCGATGGGCGTGTTCGAGATGCCGCCGTTCGATGAGGGCACCAAGGCGGTGGCGCAGGCGATCGCCGATTCGGACGCGACGAGCATCATCGGCGGGGGCGACTCGGCCGCGGCGATCGAGCAGCTCGGCTTCGCGGAGCAGGTCAGCCACGTGAGCACCGGCGGCGGCGCGTCGCTGGAGATGCTCGAAGGCAAGAAGTTCGCGTCGGTCGAGCTGTTGGATGAGAAATGAGTTTTCGACGGCTTAGCCGCGACTGATGCCGGCGATTCGTCGTCGCGACCAAGTCGGCGTAACCCGGCGATCGCCCGCGCTGAGAGCATGCATGGTTGGTCAAGTGCTGATCATCACTGGGGACCTCGCCGAAGCCCGCCAGTTGCTGCGGGCCTGTGATGCGCTAGGGGTTGGGGCGCAGGTTGTGGCGAGCAGTGAGGAGGCGGTTACCTCACTGCGGAGCGTGTCGGCGGACCTGGTGATCGGGGATCGCTCGGCGATCCGGGAGTTGGCGACGCTGCGGCCGGGCGTGCCGGTGATGGTCATCGCTGCCCCCACGGACAGCGATCAGATGATCGATGCGATCCGCCGCGGCGCGATCGACTGCGTCCTGAGGCCGCTGCGCGAGACCGACCTGACCCGGCGGATCGGAGATGCGCTGCGGGTGGCGGCTCAGTCGGAGGCAGCCTCGCCCGCATCAAGCCGGGAAGCGCGGCGACCGTCGGCGGTCGTGCGTATCGTGGGCCAGTCCCCCGCGATGCAAGAGGTCTATCGGCAGATCGGTCTGTTTGCGCCGCAGCCGATTACGGTGCTGATCACCGGCGAGAGCGGCACAGGCAAGGAACTGGTCGCCCAGGCGCTGGCCGAACACAGCCCGCGTGCGGACAAGCCTTTTCTGGTTATCAACTGCGCCGCCATCCCCGAAACGCTGCTTGAGAGCGAGCTGTTCGGGCATGAGAAAGGAGCGTTTACCGGGGCCGACCGCCGGCGGATCGGTCGGTTCGAGGCGTGTGATGGCGGGACGCTGTTCCTCGATGAGGTCGGTGATCTGCCCCCCGCCACACAGGTGAAGCTGCTGCGGGTGTTGCAGTCGGGTGCGTTTCAGCGCCTCGGCGGTAACCGGACCATCACGAGTGATGTGCGCATCATCGCCGCGACCCACCAGCCGCTCCTGGAGTTGATCGAGCAGAAGCGTTTCCGCGAAGACCTGTACTACCGATTGAAGGTGGCCATGATTCAAATGCCGCCGCTGCGGCAGCGTGAGGTGGACGCGGTGCTGCTGGCCCACTATTTCGTGGATCGTATTGGAGGGCAGATGGGCTCGGAGGTGAGGGCTTTTGCGCCCGAGGCGGTCGCGGCGCTGTTGGCTTACTCGTGGCCCGGCAACGTGCGGGAGCTGGAGAACGCGATCCGCTCCGCGCTGGCGATGGCGCGCGGGCGGGTGCTGCGACTCGAATTCCTGCCCGAGTCGATTCGTCGGGCGACCCACAAGCCCGCGGCCGCCGACGCGCTGGAATCGACCGCCGACACCGCCCCGCTCGCGATGGCGGAACGCTTGGCACAGGCGTGGGTGGCGCAGACCCCGCCCGGCAACCAGAAGCTGATGGCATGGGGTATCGGGCAGCTAGAAAACGCCATGATCCGGGCGGCATTGAATCTCGAAGAAGGCTCTCAGAAGCGTGCCGCGGCACGCCTGGGCATCAGCCGAACCACACTCCGCCAGAAGATGCGCACCCACGGCATCCGGGTCGTCTCCGCCGCGGACCCCGCCTGAATCAGCTTCCCCAAGGATGGCCAACTTCTGGCCAACATGGTTCATTACAAATCAGTTGGGGCTGATCCTGGCACCGTCAATCGATGCCCTGATTTACTATTGCATTAAATAAGTGCTGATAAGCAAATACTTTAGGCATTACCTCTCCGTGCGTGCCTCATCCGGCATGACGCTTGCCTATCGGTCTGGGGGCTGCCCGCACGCCCTCGCACCGGAGTGCCGCATCATGATCGAAACCGACCCCCAACGCCGTTACCACCTCCAGATGCTGACCGGCTACCTGCGCCGCAAGCTTGAAGAAGCGTATCCCGATGGTGTGCCGCCGGATGCCTCGCGTCTGTTGGAGCATGGCGATCAGATCGTCGCCGCGATCAAGCGGATTGACTCGGGACATTACGGCGAATGCATCGATTGCCGGCGGCCGATCCCCCTGCTGCAGCTTTGGGCAGAGCCCCACACCCTGCGTTGCCGCTGCTGCGAAGCGGAACTGGGTCGTCCCGAAAAACGCTACCCCGATTTCGTGCTTTAACCCCAACCCCCGCGTGGCTCGACCGCCTCGCCACCGGCCCCCTGGAACCGCCTGATTATGGACACGCTATCCCACTCTCAGATCACGGTGTTGTTTTTAGCCATCGCGGTGCTGCTGGCCGCGGCCCGACTGCTGGGTGAGTTGGCCCGGCACTTCAAACAGCCGGCCGTGCTGGGCGAGATACTCGCGGGCATCCTGCTGGGGCCTACGGTGCTGGGCCACCTCTGGCCTGAAGCAAACCAGTTCCTGTTCCCGATGGAAGGGCCCAACGCGATCGCGCTCAGCGCTTTGGCGACTCTGGCCGTGGCGCTGTTTCTACTGGTTGCGGGCATGGAGATCGACCTTTCTACGCTGGTGCGCCTCCGCAGCGTCGCGGTGATCATCGGCGTGACCAGCATGATCGTGCCCTTCTCGCTGGGATTTGGGCTGGGCCATTTGATCCCCGGCTTCCTGGGCATGGAGGACGGGGCGAACAAGCTGATCTTCTCGCTGTTCCTGGGCATCGCCATGTCCATTTGCGCGCTGCCGGTCATCGCCAAGACCCTGATGGACCTGAATCTTTACCGCTCGGATGTGGGCATGACCATCGTCGCGGTGGCGATCTTCCACGACATCGTTGGTTGGATCATCTTCGCGATGATCCTGGGCATGATGAATCCCGACGCGGGGCACAGCAACGGGGGAGGGGTCGGGATGACGGTGCTGCTGACCATCGGCTTTGCCGCGACGGTCCTCACCCTCGGACGCTGGGGGATCGACAAGTCCCTGCCCTGGCTTCAGGCACACACCGGCTGGCCGGGCGGTGTGCTCGGCTTCGCCCTGGTGCTGGGCCTGCTGGGCGCGGCCTTCACCGAATGGATCGGCATCCACGCGATCTTCGGGGCCTTCATCGTCGGCGTCGCCCTCGGCGACTCCGAGCACCTGCGCCAGCAGACCCGCACGACCATCGAACAATTCATCTCCTTTATCTTCGCCCCCCTCTTCTTCGCCTCCATCGGGCTGCAGGTCGATTTTCTGGCCCACTTCGATTGGATGCTGGTCCTGACCGTGATCGCCATCGCCTGCGTTGGCGAGACCGGCGGGGCCGTGCTGGGAGCACGCTGGACCGGCTTCCCCTGGCGGCAGTCCTGGGCGATGGGCTTTGCCCTCAACGCCCGCGGGGCCATGGAAATCGTCCTCGCGCTGCTCGCGCTTCAATACGGCGTGATCGGCGAGCGCTTGTTCGTCGCCCTGGTGGTCATGGCCCTGTTCACATCTCTCATCGCCGGTCCCCTGATGCAGTTCGTCCTCCGACGCAAGCAGCCGGCCAGGCTGCGCCAACACCTCTCGGCCAAGACCTTCGTGCCCGGCTTGCAAGCCCCAAACAAGCTCGCCGTCATCCACGCCCTGTCTCAGGTGGCCGAAGCAGCCTGCGGCCTCGACCACGCCCGACTCACCGAACAGGTCTGGAACCGCGAGTTAATGATGAGCACGGCGCTGCCTCACGGGTTGGCGGTCCCGCACGCACGGGTTGTCGGCCTCGAACGGCCCGTCGTGGCCGTCGGCATCCTGCCCGATGGCGTGGACTGGGACGCGCCCGACGGGCAGGCCACCCGCCTGGCCCTTATGGTCCTCACCCCCACCGACGCGCGCGAAACCCAGCTCGAATTGCTGGCCGATATCGCACGCACCTACGCCAAACCCTCCGCCGTTCAGGATTCCGTGGAATGCAACAGCTACACCCGCTTCCTGGCCCAGATCAACACTGGCGAAAATGCCGAACACCACGCCCCCGACGCCAAACCCATCGATTCGCCGGTCGGCGGGACCGGATGATCGGCCTGTGCCTGTTGGCGACCCGACCGCATGCGCCGCGTTAGAATCCGCCACCGATAATATCCTCTCGCCAACGGAGACCGCCCATGACCCCACGACTTGCCGCCGTGTTCTCGATCCTCGCCGCGGGGCTGTTCGCATCCTGCGCCGCATCGCCGCCCGGCACAAAAACCCAAGGCGTTTTGGCCGAGGGAACCATCACGCAGATCAGCTCGGGGCACGGCAACGCCTACACCAGCCTCGGCCCCGAGCAATACGACAAGCTGGGGCTCAAGCCGGGCGGCACGCTGCGCGTCGCGTTCGACCACGCGACGATGGAGCTGCCCCTCGGGGAGGACTACACCTCGGTCCCGACCGGCATGCCGTTGGCCGTGCTCCACCGCGAGGGCCTGACCTTCGCGATCCGCGATGGCAACTTCAGCCAGACCCACGGCGTGAAGATCGGCGACCGCTTTAGCCTGATGGCGTCGGAGAAGTAAGCGATGCTCGGCGGCGCGATGTGTGGCGGACACGCGCGGCATTCACGCGGCATCTGCGGATCGGCTCGTGCGTCAAGCCTCGGCAAAATCCAGCCGCGCAAACACATAGGATCGCGGCGCGGGCAGCACGACCCTCAGGCCCGTGGCGGCATCACTCACGTGATCGTCGGTTGAGCCGTGCAGGGTCTTGGCGTTGCGCACTTTCAACTCAACGGGTAAGGTGAACTCGGCCGTGCGCCGCTCGTTCATCTCGCGCAGCACCAGCGCGTAGCCTGTTCTGCGGTCGGCCGACACGCTGATGAAGCCCGTCCACGATGTCCCGTCGGGCGCTTCGCCGATCGGCAGGATCGTGCCGTTGAAAAACGCGTTGCGGTGTTCGCGCCAGACGGCGGCCAGCTCCCCCACCGCTTCGATCATTTCCGGGGGCAGGTTGGAGCACTCGAACCAGCCCAGCGGCTGGCCGGCCATCACTGTCGCGAAGAGGTACGCCGGGTCGTAGCTCCCAGGGGCGAGCGGGTCGTCGGCATACTTCTGAGCGTTGCGGGCCGGGTTGAGAAACTCCATCCGCAACCGGCGCGGGTCCACCCACCGGCTTAATTGCCAGAGCACCCGCAGCGTGGTGTGC
>CAZTLX010000233.1:0-6196 GCA_964614575.1 uncultured Phycisphaeraceae bacterium
CTGCCCGACCCCCGCGAAACGACCCACGCGTCGGACACACAGGATGGTGAAATCTCTTTTGCCGGCAACGTCGCCGGCGGCGGCCCGGACCCCGGCGATGGTCGGCCTTCGGCATTTGACCCCGAAGCCTGGCGCCAGCGCACCATGGCCCAGGTACGCTCCGCCCGTTACCTGCCCGCCGATCACCCGCCCGACCAGCCGTGGACCTTCATCAACGGCTGGTACATGATCGGTCCGTTCACCACCGGCAGCTCCGCCGACCTGCACCGCCGCTACACGCCCGAGGCCGTCGTCGATCTCGATGCCACCTACAGCGGCCCCGACGGCCGACGCCTGAGCTGGGCGTTCCGCAAGGAAGCTGACCCGGGCACGAGCTACTTCCCGGTCCAGCGCGGCAACAGCGTCTACTACGCCTTCACCCACCTCAAGGCCGAACGCGATATGACCGTTCGTCTCGCCCTCGCCTCCGATGACGCCTCGCAGCTCTGGGTCAACGACCAGCCCGTCGAACCGCCCGGCTGGCACGAGACCGAATGCGGCCAGCCCTGGCTCTTCAGCTTCGGCAACGACGTGGCCCAGTTCGCCTGCGCGCTGCACTACCGTGGTTACCGTGACGCGACGCTGCGGGCGGGCGTCAACACGCTGCTGATCCGTGTGGAGAACGGCCCGGGCGGCACGGGCTTCGCGCTATACGCCAAACCCCTCGCCCCCCAGCCATAAGCCGACCGATTTCAAGGGGCCGTACTCAGCCGCGCTTCGGTCTTGATTACCTTCTTTCCTGTTGAAGCCTCACCTGATCGAGGCGCGAGGTCACGGGGTCGGCTGTGCGACGAACAGCGGAACCAGGGAGCCTTGACCGCGAGCCGGCGTATCGCCATGCTCGAGTCGTTTGGTCTGCCCCTGCCTCGTCTGTTCCGCGATTGCAAAGGGTTGCTGACGGATCACCCACTCGCCGACCGTAGCCGAGAAAAATGAAGTCTCATCGATCACGAACATCACTTTCTCGGGATCAAAGTTCTTGTTGGCATAAATGAACCCGCCGACGAGTTCGCTCTGCCCGCCGTTGGTCACATGATGAATCGGCGCGTCCCCTTCTGTCTTGATCCCTAACATCCATACCACGCCGCCATCATTGAGGCATCGTGGTCGCTCGGCCGCCTCGGTATTGACCTGACGTCCGAAGAGCCGCGAACCATGGATGTTCAGGTCCATCGTTCGCACATCCACCAGATGGACATCACCCGCCTCCGGCTGGGTGGTCAGCTCATAGAACGACATGCTGCTGATGATCAAGTCCCGCTTCGACTGTTGCAGGAACCGCGAGCCGGTGTACCACGTGTTGAATCGCTCGACGATCACCGCGGGCGCCTCGCCGTCTTCAAGAATGAAAGTCGGACGAGACTCCGGCTCAAACAGATGCGGCTGATGGGCCCCTCCGGAGGTTTGACCGAGCGAACTTTCGCACCCGATGAGTCGTCTGACTTTGCCCCGCAATACGACCGTGCCGTAAATCCCATAACTCGTGCTCGGGTCATGGGGGAAGTAAACCGTCGTCGCTCCACTGTCGATCGCTCGCTGCAATGCGCCGGACCAATCGTTTCGCTCAAACTTCTTTCCATCGGATTGTCGCACCAGCATGGCTTTCTCGGGCGGCCCGAAGTCCGTCACACTCACCCATCCATCCAACGGCCCCCAAGGCACCTCCGGCGTGTCCACCACCGGCAGATTCAACGACCGCAGGGGCGTGTCAAATAGCGTCAGCACGTCATGGCTGACAAACTCCTCGATGATCGGGTCGTCGTGATCGCGCTGATGGCCGTCGGTGTTCTCTATCGCTTTCGCGTAGCCGCTTGTCTTCACATTTCGGGCAAACAGACCGCGCCCGTTGATGATGGCGGGTCGCTCCGAGGCCCCATCCTCGCCGATCAACTCACTATCAATCATCGCGGTCAGGCTCGCCCCCGGCAGATTCTCGTAGGCCGGGACGCGGTTGACCGAATGCAGCCCCCGCATGGCGATGGACTGACCATCATTGCGGAAACCCACCACTCGCTGCTCACGCAGCGTGATGTTCTCCAGCGTGACGCCGTCCACGGCGTGCTTGGTGAAGAGGCCCACATCAAACCCCGTGACGCGCACATTCGTAATGAGACACGGCCCCTGCTCGTTGGTGTAACCCAGGTCCAGCCCGATCAGGCCCACGCGATCCGGGTCGCTGGACCGGATGTCGACATGGAACATCCCGCCTTGGTTGTTGGCGATAAATCGGACGCCGATCGCCCCGGGATTGCCCGCGCCGGTATCAACGGTCAGATGGCGGATGCTGTTACGGAATCGCTGGGCGGGCGCTTGTCCCGTCCAGATCACCGCACGGGGGCGTTGAACATCGCCGAAGCCCGGACAATGATCCGGCACACGCAGGATGGTGCCTTCGGTGCTCTGGCCCTGAAGGATCTGTCGTTTCTGCGCGTCGCCCTTGCTCAAGCGCCCCCATCTCAAGCTGTCGGTGATCAGGTATGTCCCGTCAGGCACGTAGATCAGCGTGTTCTTCGGATTCGCCTCCAGAGCGGCTCGGAACGCCGCGGTATCGTCATGCTTCCCGTCGCCGACCGCACCGTATGCCTTGACATTAGCAACCCTGGCGCCCACCGGGAACACGATCCCCGCCTCGCGGCCGGGCTCCATCGCCTTGACCACCGCGCTGTTCGCCGCATCCAGTTGTTCGGGCGTCGGCTTTGCCACCAACTCGATCGGCCGAAGATCCGCGACCGCTTTTGCACGCTCTCCAGACGCTTCACTCAAATGCGAAAAGCCGATTCCGATCGCCAGTTCGGATAATTCAACGACCGCGCTGCTGTTGGCATTGGCCGGAACCGCCACAAACGCCAACTCATCGCCCGCCTCCAACTCGACCCGCAGGCCACTCAACGACGATGCTTCTCCAACATCCACCGTCAGAGAATGCGCCACCTCCGCAGACTCGGCGGTTCGGCGGACCATGTGCAACCGGGCCGGCGGGTTGCCGGTCCTCATGCGGGCCTCCGCCTGCCCCTCCAAGTAGTAGATGCCCGGCTCTGAAGCGATATAGACCAGCGCCGGCCACTTATGTCCGGGGTTGATCGGCCAGGCCGTCCGGGTCTCCAGATGAACGACGCCGTGGTCGAATCGGATCGCCGGCTGACCCGCGTGATGATGTTCCTTGGCCGCCCATCGTTCCGACTCCCACGTCAGCGGCTGGTACGCCTCGGGGTTCTTCAACTCCGCCGGCCACAACCGGTCCGCCCGCCATCGCGCCTGACCGTCCACCTTGAAAGGATTACCCTCCGCTTCACCCCAGACGCGCGGCGGTTGGTCCGCCGCCTCGGCATGACCGGCCATCGCGGCCAACACCATCAAAACCAGAGCAAGGGAAACCCTATTCGCTCGACGACACATCGTTATCCTCTTGATCATGTATGCACACGGTCAGCACCACCAACCGCGTGCAGCAGACTATGACGCGCTTACGGCAACGACGCGGCAACCACAATACTCCGACTCATCACACCCGCCCCGAGGTGGTGAGTGGCTTCGTACAACCGTAACAAATCGACTAGAAGCTACGCCCATTACACGCAAAGTCACGCCAGGCAGCGGCGTTGGTCTCAAGGAAGTATGCCCAGGGTTGATCATGCTGCTTTGCGTGGCCATCCATGTATACCACCGAGCCGGTCACGCCGATGTGCGGGAAGCGCATGCGCTGCGAGTGTGTCGTGAAGACGCGCAGGAACGTCCTCGGGGAGCGCCAAGTCGTGTGGTCGAGATACATGCCGACGCTTGAGGATGCGTAGTCGCCGTAGCGCCGGAATCCGCCGGCCGCGGCAAAGTCGGTGGCGTTAGAGATCGGCCCGTTGCCATTGAGATACCCGCCGGTGTAATAGGTCGCGAAGGCGCCGTGGCGGTCATTCACGAACGCGTAGGTGTAGCGGCCCGACGCCCCTTGGTTGTCCATCTCCCAGCTCGGGCAGTGGAGCCTGCTCTTGCCGGGCCAGTCGTTGTTCCCCCAACCGATGACGTAGGCTTTGGAGTCGGGGAATATGTACTTCTCCATGATCATCAAAGCGTTCCAACTGTTGCTGTTTTGGTGGCCACCCGGCGGCAGATAATCGCGATGCTCCGTGGCGTAGCTGATGGTGCCGACCGCGGCCTGCCGCAGGTTGCTCGAACACTGCACCATGCGCGCCGCGTCGCGTGCCGCGCCCAAAGCCGGCAGCAACAGCGCGATCAGCAGCGCGATGATGCTGATCACCACCAGCAATTCGATAAGCGTAAAGGCTCTTGCTCGCATCACACGCTCCCGTGACCGCACTTGGACTACTGACGATAAAACACGGCGGTGGCCGCCAAGCCACCGCCGAACGGAGGATCAGTTCACCCGGCCATGCCCGCCGCGGCGGGTCAGCATCATCAGCACCCCCGCGACCCCCACCAGCGCCAGCGACCCCGGCTCGGGGATGACCGTGCCCTGAATGATGACATCGTCGTAGAAAATATTACGGTTCGTGCCACTTGTGTTGGGATTCGCGCCAGAAACGAGTCGGAATGTAATACTCGTCAGATCCTGTAACGCGGGATTGCCCGAAGTGTCGGCCGGACCAGCCTGGAACCACTGGCCAGAAGAGCTCATGTTGCCCGTAGAGGCGACGGAACTGGCGTAATCATCCGCGCTCGAATAGATAAAGACGTTACTCAAGCCACTACCCGTCCGGCCAGATTCAAAGCCGACACTACTGATGCTGAATGTCTTCCCGGGATCAGCCTGCAGAGTGAACTCGAAATACAGGCCGTTGGTCATGTTTGTCTGAGCGTCACTGCTGATGTTAGAGTAATCCGTCTGGTCGAAGAAGATGCCTGTGGAACTGGCAAACGTGCCTATACCGGTGCCGGCAGCAATCGCTGCGAAACCGGAACCATCTGTCATCACTGGCGCAGCTAAGAGACCCGGATCGACGGTGTCGGCGACGCGATCGGAATCCTCGAAGTCGAAGTGAACCAGCGTGATCGGAGATGCGTTTGCCGCGGAGCTGAAAGCAAGGGCGGCGGCGATCAGTGTGGCGAGTCTAGCGCTTTTCATCTGTAATCCTCCAAAAGAAGGTGACACGGAAATCAGCCATCAGGCCTCAGCCGGCGGGGCACACGTCTCGCCGGGGTCGAAATCGAAGGGAACCGCCAGGCGCTGCAGGCGCTGGCGGGGGTGGGCGATCTTGCGCAGCAGCATCTCCACCGCGCGTTCGCCCACCTGCTGCTGCGGCACGATCATGGTGGCGAAGGCCGGCCCCAAGAACAGCACCGGGCGGTCGCCGAAGGTCACCAGCGACAGGTCGCGCGGCACGCTCAGGCCCAGGGTGGCGGCCGCGTGGAAGACGGGGATGGCCGCCGTTTCACCATAGGCCACCACGGCGGTGGGGCGGTCCGGTGCCGCGAGCACCTCTCGCGAGAAGGCGACGCGTTCAAAACTGGGCACGCCTTCGCCGGTGGCCGCCACATGCAATCTGGGCGTCAGGCCCGCCTCGCTCATCGCTTGCAGGTAGCCGCCCCGCCGATCGGTGGCGCTGTAGTGCGGTTCCACGAAGGCGGGCCCGTGCGTGCAGTCCACAAAGGCGATCCGGCGATGCCCCAGCCCCAGCAGATGACGGGTCGCCCGCAAGCCCGCATCGAAGTCGTCCGGATGCACGCAGTCCTGTGATTGCTTGGAGTTGAGCCAGATCGACGGCATATCCACCGCCTCGATCAGGTCGATCAGCCGGCGTGGGAAGCCGTGGGTGTAGTCGATCAGCATGCCGTCGCTGCAGGCTTCGCGCAGCAGGCGGGGGACGTACTGCTCGTCCGTCAATTTTTCATCGGGCTGGCGAACGACCATCAGGTTCAGTTCGTTGCCCGCCAGTGCGTTATGCACCCCACCGAGCATGAGGTCCGGAAGACTGCTGCGGCCCTGCTTGGTCCCCAGCAGCAGCGCCACCGCGCCGAATCGCCCGGTACGGGTGGTGCGGGCGACAGTTTTGTCACCTGCCTCAACGACAGCTTCCAAAATATGCTTCGGCGGATTCGCGATAACGGCGGTAAGGTAGAAGTTGTCGTCTTGAATGCTGATAGCAGCGGTTTTGTGTGGCAGATTCAATTCCGAAGCGCAACACCGGGTAAAGCGTTGAGGACCTCG
>CAZTLX010000234.1:0-6109 GCA_964614575.1 uncultured Phycisphaeraceae bacterium
AAATACCCTGTCCACGACTTTTCCCCAGATTACCCACATATGATCGGACGTTGGCGGCGCGAGTTCGGGAAATGATGCGCGGTGCCTCTCTGCGTGGTCTTGCCGCTTACGGCTGGCGCAGCGTGCGGCGTTCGGTCGGTTGCGCGGGGGGGGTGGGTTGATCGTGCGCCACCGGTTTTGGGGGCGGGGGCGTCGGCTCGTAGAGCGAGGGCGGATCGGGTTGGTCGAAGTCGAGGGTGACCACTTCATCCTCGGGGACGTCGGTGATCGGCGGCGGGGGAGCGGCGGCGGGGCGCTGGGTCGCGCGTTCGATGACGCCGCGGTTCGGGCTGGCCAGCGCGGTGGTGGCGTCGGCGGGGGCCAGGGCGACCGGTCGGCGGGCGGGGTCGGGGTCGGGGTGGGGCAGGATCGACCGCAGCGCACAACTGTTGACCCGGTTATAGAGCGCCAGCGTGTCGCGTTCGGAGACCTGGCGCAGCACGCGGGCGCGGAAGATACCGCGGGCGGGGTTGTACCAGAACCCTGCCTGCTCCGATGAATCGGCGACGGGGTCGGGCGGGTGCTCGGCCAGGTCACCGGGCGGCGCGACATCGATCCACGGGTGGTCGCGGCCAAGCAGCACGTTGATCGGCATCCGCTCGCCGAACCACGCCGGCTTGACGATCCGCAGGTACCCGCCGCGGGCGTCGCCCTCGGCACCGAGCACGCGGTGCAGCGTCGCCGCCTCGTGCAAATCCGCCAACGACTGATGAACCGACTGCACCTCGTCGAGCGCGACCGTCTCCTGCCGGTGATAAAGCATCACCCCGACGACGATGCCGACGAGCATCAAGCCGATCATGCTGTCAATCACCAGGCGCATACACACTCCTTGGATCGATCGGGGCGCATCCCGCGCCCGCGAAAGGTGTACGATTCGCCGGCCGCCGCGACCACCGCGCTAAGGCGGACGCCTGATAAAAGGGCGGTGATTTTGACGGTTGTAACGATTGCTTGAAATCCCAAACGCGAAACCCGCAAGGGGCATCTGATTCACCCGCCGCAATAAAAATGCAAATCATGAATCGACTTGGCGCACTCGGCGTCCCGGCGATTCAAATGATTGACCGGTTCTGGAGTGGTCCCTGTTGAAGGCCGGAACACGGATGCGTGAGGCGAGCTCGCGCGTGGTGTCGCGCCCGCGGGCGTATCGGTTTCGTGAAGCGGCAAGCGGCGATTGCGGCTTCGCCGGCTGGGTGATGGGGGTCGCCTCAAACCGACCGCTCGCTTTGTTTCGGAGTTGTCGCTCCTTTCGGATGACGAAGTTCGATTTTCGGATTTTTTCCTACCCGCGCAGCGCCCGTTCGACCGCACGCTCGAATAGCGTCGCCGCATCGACTTCGTACGGCTCATCCGGCACGCCCGCTTCATTCACGATGGTTTGAACTTCACGAACGAAGGCCGCGAGTTCCGCGGGGGCGACCTCGCTGCGCGGCCGACCGTTGCGGCTGACCCGCGGGGCGAGGTCGTTGACCACCTGCCCGTCGATCGATCCCTCCGCCACGCCGCGCACCAGCCTCTGCAGCAGCCGGGTGAGCGCCTCGGTGTCGTGGGTCGGTTTCGCGACGCCGCGCTGCACGTGCTCGGCGACGTAGTAAAACAGCGCGGCGTTGATCGCGTGGTCGCCGCCGATCGCCCGGGCCACCCGCGTCGCCTGCTCCGGCGACAGCTCCCGAGCCTCGACGCGATCGCGTACGTCGTAGATCACCGTGACCATTCGGCTTTTCTGCTCATCCGGCACGGAGGTCTTGGCGATCTGTTCGACCCAAACGCTGGCGACGAACGAGCCGGGGTCGCGGGCGATGAGCAGCGCGGTGACGATCACGACGACCAGGCCCAGCAGCAGGACGACGGCGAAGGGCCAGATGATGGCGCGGCAGCCGGCGGGCGCGGGTTCGGCGGGGGGCGGGGTTGTCATCGCGTTATGGTAAGGCGGCGCGAACCGAGGGGTGGTCCCCGCGGCTGCACGGGCGTCGGAGGGTAAAAACGGGGATCGGCCGAGGCGCTTCCAGCGCCCCGGCCGGCCCGTGGGGTCAGACGATGGTTACGCCGCCAGGCGGGTCTGGGCGATCTGCCCGAACAGGCCGCTGCGCCCGTTGGGGTAGGCGTAGATCAGGTTGTCGTGCGCATCGCGGGTGATGTGGATCGGTCCGGTGACGGTGCGCTGGACGACGAAGATGGCGGTGGGGGTGTGGATTTCGACGCCGGCGAACAGTTTGTTTTGCACCGTCACATCGAAGACGCGTTTGGCTTCGATGCGGCTGCGGAGGGTGCCCAGCCCGTTGCGGGCCTGATCGAGTTTGTCGTTGAGCGCATCGATGCGCTGGCTTAGTTGGGCAAACTGTTCCCAGCCGGTCGCGGTCCGCTCGCGTGTGGCGGTCGCGGAATCGAATTGTTGCCGCTCGTTGACGCGTTGTGAGCGTTCCTGCTCGAGGGCGGCGATGATCTGGTCGAGGCGTGCGGCCATCGGTTCGAGGGCGGGCACCGATCCGATGCGGATGACGGTGCGGACGCCGGCCTCGGAGCCGAGGTTGCGGCAGGTGAGGGCGCCGGCGACGCACAGCTCGCCGCCGAGGATGACCGCGTGATCGGCCAGGACGCTGCCGCGGGCGTCGACGTACGCGTTGATGATCTCGCGCTCGACGGCCAGATCGCCGGCGACATGAACGTTGACTTCGCGGAGGTAGCGTGCGGTCATATCGCCGCCGACTTTGGCGAGGCCGATATCGCGTCCGGCGAACCCGCCGCGGACCTGGAGGTCGCCGCCGCAGGTCAATTTGGCGGCCTCAATGATCCCGCTGATGACGACGTTGCCGGTGGCTTTGACCTCGAAGCGGTCGCGGACGTCACGGTTAATCACGATATCGCCGACGAAGTCGAGGTTGCCGGTGTGGAAATCGACGTTGCGTTCGATGTGAAGCAGTTGCTGGATGCTGGCTTTGCCGCGGGAGCGGGAGAGGACGCCCGCGCGGTTGGCGACGATCTGGCCATCGGACCGGATGGTGATCGAATCGTCGTGCTTGAGGTGGCACTCGTGGCCATCGCGGGCGGGCAAGGCGGTACCGAGGACGTCATACCCCGATTTGCCGGGGGTCGACTTGTGGATCTGGCCCAGGGTCTGCCCCGGGCTGACGCTGATGAAGGAGGTGCATTCGTAGAAGTTGACGCGCCCCTCGTCGTCGTTCTGGTCATCAGCCTTCGTGCCCGGCTGATCGATCAGCCACTCGATACGGCCATCTGTGCCCGGGACCGGTTCCACGCCCTTCGCGATGACCGCACGGACGGTTCGGCCCGGCTCGGGGGGCACCGCGAGCGCTTGCTCCACCGCCGCATCCAGCTCGGCAGTGGGCTTGATCCCCGCCTGCTCAAGAAGCGTTTTTCGGAACGCAGGCGTGATCATCTCACGCTGCACACCCGGCTCGATGACCAACCAGGCACACATCCGGTCGGGACGGATTTCCACGCGGATCAGGGCAACCGCATCGACGGCAGGCATATACGCTCCGGGTCAATTCTCTCCTGTTTTATCGGGTCCCGCCCCACGCGGAAACTCCCTTATCCCCGGGCCCAACGCAACCCGCTATCCGTTTGTATCGTCCGTTTTTGCCGCCGGATGAGTGGATTGGGCGTCCGCCGGCCAAGATGACCACGAATCAGTCATTTACCTCTCGGGTGTTTTATGGAGCACGTGGGCGCTCAACCGGGACACCGAGGGTGATCCGCCAGTTAAAGCCCCGCAAAAATTAGGGTATGTACTTAGCTTCGACCTCGGGGCGTGGATCGTGGCCTTACGTTTAAGCCCCGGGCGTCCCCGGCGTGGGCGATGCGCGAGGTGGATTTACACGCTGATCGTGACGGGCGCGGCCTGATCGGGATAGGCGATGACCTGCGTCTCGGGCTGGGCCTTGGCGGCGTACATCGCGTGATCGGCCTGGTTGATGAACTGCTCGATGCCCGTCGCCCCGCCACGCCGCAGCGTGGTCAGGCCCAGGCTCATGCTCAGCTTGCCGGTGAAACCGGTCGGGGCCAGCGCCGCATTGGCGTCGGCGGCAAACTGCTCGGTCACGCGCTGGCCCACCGCCAACGCCTCGTCAAAATCGGTGTGGCACAGCAGCAGCACAAACTCGTCGCCCCCGAAACGCCCGGCGACATCGCTGGACCGGCAGTTGGCGATCAGCACGCGCGCGGCCAGGTTGAGCATCGCGTCGCCCTGCTGATGGCCCAGGGCGTCGTTGAGCTGCTTGAACCCGTCGAGGTCCATGAGCATCAACGCCAGGTCGTCGCCGCGACGGTTGGCCTCGGCGATCTGCCGGTCCAGCGCTTCGTTGAACGCCCGGCGGTTGGCCAGGCCGGTCAGCGGGTCGGTCGCGGCGATCGCGGCCAGTTGATCGACCATCGCCTGCAACTGATCGTTCTTGAGCCGCACCTCTTCCATGAGTTGCGCGTTCTGGCGCTTGATACGGTACAGCGCCATGTTCTTCTCGATGATCACCGGCAGGCTGAACAGGTAATCGCCCGCCTTCACGACGTAGTCGTACGCGCCCTGCTGCACCGCGCGGATCGCGTTCTCCAGGATGCCCTCGGCGGTGACGAAAACCACCGGCAGGCCCGGCCGTTTCTGCAACAGCTCCGGCAGCAGCTCGAGCCCGAGCCCGTCGGGCAGGTTCATGTCGCAGATGACCAGGTCGATGGGGTCGATGTTGAACGTGCGGGCTTCGGCGAGCGTGGCCACGTGGCGGATCGCGCCGGCCCCGAAGTGGTCTTCGATGCACTCGCGCATCAGCTCGGCGGTGTCGGGGTCGTCTTCGATCAGCAACAGGCGCGGCGGGGCCGCGGACTCGGTTACACCATTCGTGATCGTCAGGGGCGTCTTCTCACACATAGCGCGGCCTGGACCATGGGGGCGGGGCGGGAGGCGGCGCGATACACATCAATCCACGCCGCCATCGGTCGTCATCGGGTCAATCGAATACCTGAATTAGCCGAGGCGGGGTTTAACCGAACCGATGCCCGATTCACCCCCAAGCTTCCGATTTGCGCGGGGAGCGGGCGAGTCGCAGTGTCCCTTAAACTCACGGGCGACCGATGCTTCACCGATCAGGCAAGCCCGCCCGCGCAGCGCTTGCCCAAACCGTACAATCCCACCCATGCGGTATGTCCTCGGCATCGCGGCGGTGGTCTTCGCGCTGAGCCTGGCGACGAGTTGGGGCGGCGGCCCGCCCGAGGCCGACCTCACCTTCCTCGGCTCCGGCGAGCACAACCACCTCGACCCCCAGCGGATGAGCTGGTCCCACGACATCCGCCTCGCCCAGTGCCTCTACGAGCCGCTGCTGAGCCTCGACTACGCCACCTTCGAGCATGGGCCCGGTGTCGCCGAGCGCTGGGAGGTGTCCGAGGACGGGTTGACCTATACCTTCCACCTGCGCCAAGACGCCCGCTGGTCCAACGGCGACCCGGTGACGGCTCACGATTTTGTGTACGCCTGGCGGCGGGCTTTGCTGCCGGACCTCGCGGCCGACTATTCGTCGATGCTGTTTTGTATCCGCGGGGCCGAGGCGTTCTTCAACAAACGGGCCGCAGACCTCGAGCAGTACGCGAAGCTGCGGACGGCGTTCGGCTCCTCGGGCGATGCCGACGCCGCCGAGGCGATATACGAAAACGCCAAGGCCTACTTCCACGAGATGGTCGGCATCGCCGCGCCCGACGACCACACGCTCGTCGTCGAGCTGCACCGCCCCACCGCTTACTTCCTCGATCTGGTCGCGTTCGCCACGTACATGCCCAACCACGCGGCGAGCGTGGAGGCCAGCGTCGAGGTGGACCCGGCGTCGGGCATGGCGCACGTGCTGCCGTCGTATTGGACGGCCGCGGTGTGCAACGGGCCTTACCGCATCGCCAAACGTGTGCCCCAGCAATATGTGTATCTCGAAGCCAACGAACAGTACTGGAACCACGCCGCGACGCAGAACCGCTCGCTGCTGGAGCTGATCGTGTCCGACCCGAACCTCGCGATCCAGAAATACGAGCGTGGCGAGGCAAACTTCCACCCGGCGGTGCCCGGCGCGGGCGA
>CAZTLX010000235.1:0-6034 GCA_964614575.1 uncultured Phycisphaeraceae bacterium
GGATCTGTTGCAATTCCTCGTCGATCTTCTCCACACGCGACGCGGCCCGCACCGGCGTCTTCAGATCAGAAAGCTCTTCAAGCCGGGCGCGGATGGCGAGGTAGAGGTCTTTCTGATCGCGTTGCGGGTCGTGGATCAGCGCGCACAGCCGGGCCAGGCCCAGGTGTTCGAGGCGGTGATAGACCACATCGAGCGCGGTGCGTTTATCGCAGACAAAGAGCACTCTTTTCCCGGCCGCGAGGTAGTCGCCGATGATGTTGGTGATGGTCTGGGATTTGCCCGTGCCCGGCGGGCCGTGGATCACCAGGCCCTGCTCGTGCCGCGCGAGGCGGACGGTGTGTCCCTGGCACGGGTCGGCCTGGGCGACGAAGCGTTCGCGACTGAACTGCCGCTTGATCTTCTGATCGGTCTTCTCGACCTCGGCCGCCTCGTGCTCGGCCACGGCCAGCGACGCCTGCGAATCGATGAACGGCCGCACCGGCCCGTCGAGCGCGGGCGCGGCGATCATCTCCCGCATGTCCCGCAGCAGCCCCTGATTGCTCACCGGGAACAACCCCAGCACCGCCCCCGGAAGCAAGGCGGGCGCATCGCCGAGGCCCTCGGCCTTGGGGATCGCATCGAGCGCGAGCGTCTGCGGGTTCGTCAGCGCGGCACTATCGACCGACAAACCCAGCAGCTTCGCGATCGTGTCGATGATCGTGCGCAGCTCGTCCCACGGCCGATCACCCTCCTCCTCTTCCGGGACCCGTTCATCGTCCGGCACCTCCGGGGCGGCCTGCGCGGTCTCACGCTCCAGCCACGCCAGCAACGCCGCGTTGGGCGTGACGCGATCGACGCCAATCTCCCGGCAGGCCAGCGTTACCCCCGCCTTGAGGCCCGTGCTCACCGACAGCGACAGCGGGATCATCGCGACGGGCGCAAGGATCCTTTTCGTCCCCCCACCCAAAGAACCGGGCGGCAGACTCAGCACCGGATAGCCCAGCGCCAAAACGGACACGCCGGTGTCCTGCTCGTAGGTCTTCGCGTCTTCGCTGAGGTTGCGCAGCTTGGTGAGCAGCGCTTTTTGCGCGAGGTACTTTTTCGTCGCTTCCGCGGCCTGCGGGTCGGCTTCGGCTTCGGGTTCGAGCGCGTCGCCCGCGTCGTCGGTGACGGGTTTGTTCTGCTTGTTGAGGAAGTGGAACCGCCCCTCGCCGTAGCCCGGCGGCACGGGCACGCTCGCCCGCAGGTCGATCCCCGCCGCGGGGTCCAGCAGCGCCCGCAGCACGGCGGCGGGGGGCTGGTCGGCCAGGCGGTCGAGGTCGGTCAGGTCGATCCGCTGCCGCGAGCGGTGCGGCCGAGCGTTGAGCGCCGGCCCCCGCATCAGCGACGCGTACAACCGATCAAGCATCCGCGAAAGGATCGGGTTCTCCGGCATGGGGATAGTTTAACGCAACCCCGCCGACATCCCGTATCCCAAAACACGTTCAGCGGACGGCACGGAGTGCCCCGGGTCTTGAAATCCGAAACCCGAACGACGAAATCCGAAAGAAAACCAGAATTGAAAAATCGAACCGATCCGAAACGTCGCGTGTTGATCCATTTCGGGATTCGAGGTTCATCATTTTTTCGGATTTTGGGATTCGGAGTTCGGATTTCAAGGCCGGGGCACTTCGTGCCGCCCGCTAAACGGGGGGGATGGGTCATCTTCCGAACGGGACGATCACTGCGCTGCCGCCGAGTTGGTCGGCGAAGCGTCGCGCGCTGTCGTGGGTGGTGAAGGTGCCGATCTGGACGAGGTAGAGCGTCCCGCCGCGGCCGTCGGCGGCGGTGACCAGGCGCGGGGTCGCGCCGCGGACGCGGGCGGCCAGCGATCGCGCGGCGTCCTGCGCGTTGCCCTGATCGCGATACGCGCCGCTCTGCACGGTCCAGCCCGTCGCCGCCTGCTGCTGGTCGATCGCGCTGCGCAGCGCGGCGTTGCCGGTCGCGGCCCGGGCGAGGCGGAAGTGGGTCTTGGCCTCGGCGGTGCGGCCGAGCTTCTGCTGTGCCGCGGCGAGGTAGTAGTACGCCCGCGCGCGGTCCTCGCCTTCGAGCTTGCCCGCGGCGGCGTCCAGGGCGCGCGCGGCCGCGGCGTAACGGCCCTGCTCGGAATACATCACGCCCAGGGCCGCGCCCGCGTCCCCGGCCAGCGTGTCGTCGCGCGCCTGCGTCGCCCGCAGCAGCAGGCGCTCGGCCTCGGCGTCGCGGTTGAGCCGGCGGGCGCTTAAGCCCGCGACGTAGGCCGCCTCCGCGCCGATCGGCCCCCGCGACGACGCCAGCGGCGCGGCCGCGCGATACGCCTCGGCATACCGACCCGACCGGTAAGCCACGCCCGCCGCCGCCAGATCACCGCCCCCCCCGGAAGTGGCCCCGCCCCCGGAAGCGGAGCCTGCGCCCCCAGAAGTGGTTTGCTTGCCCGCGCAGCCCGCGACGCAAAGCGCGCCGCCCAACACGCATACCAGCAATAGCCGGGACGCTACGCGTCCCCGGTTCCCCCAAGCGCCGGGGACGCGTAGCGTCCCGGCTAGGGTGAAAAGCTTGGCGTGTCGATTCAGTAGGCTTTCGCTTCGCATCCGATATAGTCTAATCCCATGAGCCTCCTGCGACCGATCCTCGCCCGGTTGATCACCTGCCCCAAACGCACCGCGGTGGTCGATGACAATTCCACCTACTCCTACGGCCGACTCATCCTCGGCTCGTTCTACCTCGCCCGGCTGATCAAACAGACCACCACCGCCAAGCACGTCGGCATCATGCTGCCGACCAGCGGGGCGTTTCCCATGGCGCTGCTCGGCTGCTGGCTGGCCCGCCGCGTCCCCGTCCCCATCAACTACCTGCTCAACGCCGGCGAGATGCAGCACGTCATCGCCGACTCGGGCATCGACACGCTGCTGACCGCGGGCAAAATGCTCGAGTTCCTCGGCGAAGACGTCATCCCGTCGAACATCAAGACGGTGAAACTCGAAGAAGAGGTGAAAAACTTCCGGGGCGTGCCGCCGCTGCGTTGGCCGCCCAACCCCAAGGACGACGAGCTGGCGGTGATCCTCTACACCTCGGGCACGTCCGGCAAGCCCAAGGGCGTCGAACTCACGCACCGCAACCTCGAGAGCAACGCGCGGGCGTGCGTGTCGCACGCGAAGGTGGACCGCGCGTACACGTTCCTCGGCGTGCTGCCGCAGTTCCATAGTTTCGGGCTGACGGCACTCACGCTGTTGCCCTTGCTGGGCGGGGCGAAGGTGGTGTACACCGCGCGGTTTATCCCCAAGAAGCTGTTCAAGCTGATGCGGGATCATCGGCCCAACGTCTTTATCGCGGTGCCTTCGATGTATGGCGCGCTGCTCACGGTCAAGGACGCCGGGCCGGAGGATGTGAAGAGCATCCGGTTTGCGGTGTCCGGCGGCGAGCCGTTGCCCGCGTCGGTGTTCGATGCGTGGAAAGACCGGCTGAACGTAGAGCTTTGCGAGGGTTATGGTTTGACCGAGACCTCGCCGGTGACCAACTGGGCGACGCCTTGGGCGCGTAAAAGAAGCAGCGTCGGCCAGCCGATCCCGGGGGTGCGAAACCTCATCGTCGATGACGCGGGCAAGGTGCTCGGGACGGATGAGGAGGGCGAGGTCCTGATCGTCGGGCCCAACGTCATGCGTGGGTATCACGGCCTGCCGGAGCTGACCGCGGAGGTGATGACGGAGGTGGACCTGCCGGGGGAAGGGCGGGTCAAGGCGTTCCGCACGGGCGACATCGGCAAGCAGGATGCGGAAGGGTTTTTATACATCACGGGGCGCAAGAAGGAGATGCTGATCATCGGCGGGGAGAACGTGTTCCCGCGGGAGATCGAGGAGGTCTTGGCGACGTACGAGGGGGTGGCGGCGTGCGCGGTGATCGGCAAGCCGGACGACAGCCGCGGCGAGGTGCCGATCGCGTTCGTCGAGCTGGACCCCGGCGCCGACGCGTCGTCGTTTGATGCGGGTGCCGCACGCGACTTCCTGCGTCAGCGGCTGGCGCAGTTCAAGGTGCCGCGCGAGGTCCGCGTGATCGACCAGTTGCCCCGCAACCCGACGGGCAAGGTGCTGCGGCGGGAGTTGAAGGCGGAGTGAAGTGCATTTCGTTTAGCGGGCGGCATGTGCGCTTTTCGTTTAGCGGGCGGCACGAAGTGCCCGGGTCTTGAAATCCGAAAATCGAACGACGAAATCCGAAAGAAAACCAGAATTGAAAAATCAAAAAACCGAACCGAACCGAAACGTCGCGTGGTGATTCATTTCGGGATTCGAGGTTCAACATACTTTCGGATTTCGGATTTCGAGATTCGGGATTTCAAGGCAGGGGCACTTCGTGCCGCCCGCTAAACGGGGTGACGAAACGGGGTCAGGCGCTCGCCCGGCGTTTTGCGCGGACGGTGGCGACCTGTTGTTTGACCGCGTCGCGCAGGCGTGGGGCGTGGCGGGCGACCATGGCCAGGGCGAGCAGGGCCGCCACGAAGCGGATGACCATCGAGAGGATGAACAGCAGGCCGTGGTACGTGATGGTGATGCCCAGCCGGTCCGAGTCGAAGCGGAAGTCGGCGAACGCCTCGGCCACCGCGCCGCCGAGCACGCCCGAGAGGATCGCGCCGCACGCCGCGGCGATCGAGATCAGCGCGACGTTGACCGACCCCGCCTGCCCCGCGGCCGCGTCGCCCTCCGCGGTCGTGTCCTTCACGCTGCTAAGCGACATGGTCAGGTTGCCGATCGCGAGGAACACGCCGGAGAACGCGAACGGCGAGATCAGCGTCAAAAGATAACCGGGCCAGAACACCTCGCGCGTGGTCAGCAGCCAGCCCAGCGGGCCATCGACCGCGAGGATCGCCGCGACCGACAGCACCTTCACCGACCCGAGCTTGTCGATCATCGCGCCCCAGAACCGCAGGCCGACGATCGTCACCAGCAGCGGGATCACGCACACGCAGAGGTTGAACATCGTCATGCTCAGCCCCAGCTCGACGCGCAGGAACAGATAGACATACGCCCCGAGGAAGCCGATGCCCAGGTGCATGACGAACATGAACGCGAGGAACAGGCGGAGGTTGCGGCTGCGCAGGGCCGCGGCCACGCGCCGGCGCAGCGTGCCGCGGGCCGCGCGCTTGGCCTGCGCATCTTCGGTGTCGCGCACGGGGTGGAAGCACTGGATATCGAGCACGCCCAGCACGCCGGCGACGATCAGCAGCAGGCTGGTGACCAGGCGCAGGCGGTGGTCGTCCGCGCCGACCTGCCCGCCCAGCGCGTCGAGCAGGAAGCCGGTGCTCAGCGTGACGATCACGCCGATGACCTGCCCGACCTGCGAGCGGAAGGCGAGGTAGCGGCCGCGCACGCGGCGGGGGATGACCTGCGTCATCCAGCTCCACCACGCCGGGCCGCTGGCGTGCGCGAGCGACCAGGAGACGGCGACGAGGATGGCGACCAGCGTCCACCACGCGCCCTCGCGCGCGCCCGGCAGCAGCCAGGGCACGAGCCCGGCGACGATGAACATCGCGCGCGACGCGGTCGCGGTCCAGAGGAACAGCCGCTTGCGGATGGCGTAGGTCTCGACGAGGATCGAGCCGGGCAGTTGCATCAGCCCGCAGACCATCGGCAGCGTGCCGATGAGCCCGAAGGCCCACTCGGGCGTGCCGAGGGTGCGGAGGAACTCCTGCATGACCGAGCCGTTGGCGATGTACATCCACGCCGCGCCGAAGACCCAGGCGAGGGTGATCAGGCGCAGCTCGTGCCGGCGGCGTTGGGCGCGGGGCGAGTCGAGCGGCAGCAGGGCGGGTTGGGGGGTGAGGGTGGTCATGCCAACAGGCCGCGGCTCGAAAGAGCACGCGGCAAGGCGGGGCGATCGGTTACAAGGGGGTCAGGCGCTAGGCCAACGTTCCGGGGAGTGGGTCAGTTGCGCAATGTATCGACCATCGCGGCCGAATCAATGCATCATCGGGTTAAAAAGCACAAAATTCTTCTCCGCCGTTTAGCGGGTGGCACGAAGTGCCCGTCTTCAAACGCCAAGGACC
>CAZTLX010000236.1:0-4854 GCA_964614575.1 uncultured Phycisphaeraceae bacterium
CAGCCCTGTTCATCGGTGCCGCCGGTCAGTGGGAAAACAACAAGGACAACGCCGGGGCCGTCGCTAACGCCGACACCTGGTACGCCCTGACCGTGGACGCCCTGCTGGAAGTCAAGCCGTTCTCCGTGACCGCCGCTTACTTCTTCGCCGACGCCCAGAACCCCGCCGGCGTGGCGGACCTCGAAGCCCATGGCTTCTACCTCCAGGGTGCGATGACCATCGACGACACCTGGGCACCGTTCGTCCGCTACGAGTGGATGGAGCAGGACCCCGAGGCCGCCGGTCAGGACCCGCTCCAGGCCGTCACCTTCGGTGTCAACTACTTCTTCAAGAAGCACGCCGCCAAGATCACGGCTGACGTGGTGTACATCTTCGACGGCACGTCGCTAGATGATGTCGGCGACATCAACAACGGCGAGCTGAGCGATGGTCTGGGCCTTACCGGCAAGACCAACGACGAAGATCAGATCGCTTTCCGTCTGCAGTACCAACTGCTGTTCTAAATCCTCGCCAGGCCCGGCTCTTGCCTGACCGGGCCCACGTGACGATGTGAAGAACTCCAAGCGGCCCGCCTCCCCGAGGCGGGCCGTTTTTTTGCGTCTACGATCAACCCCCACCCTCCCCTTTCCACGCTCTGATCCCCCCTCCCAAACCGCACCCCAAAAGTGCCGCTTGAATGGTTTACAACTCTTGACATGATAGGTCTTCAACCCGGACGCCTGCGGCACGCGCAGGTCCCGATCCGGGGCCGCACCACCCTCCTTGCTCAGGAGACCGCTCATGTTCGCCGCCCCCCGTCGTCGCCTCGCCGGTTTGCTCGGCGTCGCTTTGTTCTTCTCTGTTCCGGTTTGCGCCGATTCGGCCCCCGCGATCGAGGACCTGGCGGCGCTGCGCCAGCGCATCGAACAGCTCGAAGCCGCCGACCGCGCCAAGGACCAGCAGATCGCCCGGCTGCGGGCCCAGGCCGATGACCAGTGGCTCACCGAACGACGGGCCGAGGATATCCGCGGCCTGATCGAAGAGGTCCTCGCCGACGCCGAAACGCGCCGCACCCTGCTGGCTGAGGGCGCGACCGCCGGCATCGACGACAGCGGCAAGGTCTTCCTCCAGAGCGCCGACGGCTCGTTCTACGCCCGGCTCTCCGGCCAGGTCCAGTTCCGCTACCTCTTCGACTACCAGGACAACTCCGACCCGGTCACCGGCCGACCCGATGAAACCGACTCCGGCTTCCAGGCCCGCCGCGTCAAGGTGCAGATCGCCGGTCACATCGCCGACCCCAAGCTCACCTATACCGTCCGCCTCGCCAACTCCCGCACCAACGCCAACACCTCCCTCGAAGAAGCGACCATCGGCTACACCTTCGACAACGGCCTGTTCGTCACCGTCGGCAAGCTCAAGCTGCCGCTGCTGCGCGAAGAGCTGGTCAGCTCCACCCGCCAGCTCGCCGTCGAACGCTCATCGGTCAACGAGTACTTCACCGCCAACTTCGCCGAGCAGGTCCAGCTCGGCTGGACGAACGAGGATGTGAAGCTGGTCGCCGCGATCTCCGACGGGGCCAACTCCGAGAGCTCGGAGTTCAACGCCGACATCGTCGAATTCGCGCTCACCGGCCGGGCGGACGTGCGGCTCGACGGCGACTGGAAGCAGGCCGCCGACTTCACCTCGTGGCGCAACGAAGCGCAGGCGATCTTCGTCGGCGTGGCCGGGCATTACGAGGTGATCGACGGCGCGAACAACGCCGGCTCGTTCGACGGCACCTACACCGTCGGCACCGCCGATGCGTCCTACGAAAACCAGGGCTTCTCGCTCTACGGCGCGTACGTGATGAGCTACTTCGACGATCAGGCCGACGCCCCCGGCCCGCTGGGCGGCGACCTGTTCGCGCAAGGCGTCATGGTGCAGGCCGGCTATCAGTTGACCGAACAGATCGAGCCGTTCGTGCGCTACGAGTGGCTGGATGCGGACGATGACGACGAAGCCGCAATCGCCGGTACCCCGCGCGACGCGGCGCAGATCATCACCGTCGGCGCGAACTATTACTTCAAGAAGCACGCCGCGAAGTTCACCGGGGACCTGGTGTATGTGTTTGATGGCGACGAGCCGGTCGCCAACCCGCGGGGTGCCAACCCGTTCAGCTCGGCGCTGGGTTTCAGCGACTTCGATACCGCGGAGGCCGACCCGAACCTGCTGCTGCGCCTGCAATTCCAGTTGCTGTTCTAAATCAACATACCCCTCCCCATCCTTCTCTCCTCCAAACCCGCCGCTGCGAGCGAAGCGCGTCGCGGCGGGGTATCCGCCGGATATCCGGAGGTGCCCTCATCCCGCATTAACCGATTCCTCACCAAGCCCCGAGCCGTGCGGCCGGTTATGCTCCGCCCATGCAACTGCTGATCTTCCGTCACGGGATTGCCGAGGATTTGCCGGCGACCGGCCGCGACTTCGACCGTCGGCTGACGCCGCGCGGCGTGGAGCGTACGACCGCTTCGGCCCGGGGGTTAACCGAATTGTGCGATGCGCCGGAGCTGATCCTCACCAGCCCGAAAGTGCGCGCGGTGCAGACCGCGCAGATCGCGGCGGAGGCGTTTGATCGGCCGGTAGAAGCGGACGAGGTGATCGCGGAAGGCACCGCCGCCGACATCCGCGATATGCTTACCGGACGCAAGGAACGGCGGCTGATGCTCGTGGGCCACGAGCCGACGCTCAGCGAACTGATCGAGCGGCTGATCGCCGACCGCCCGCTGCGAGGCGGGCTGCTGCTCAAGAAGGCCGGGGCGGCGCTGGTGGACATCGGCCTGGGCCGCGGGGAGGAGAGCGACCCCGGCATCCTGCACTGGCTGCTGCCACCCCGGGCGTTGCGGATCATCGGGGGCGAGCGGCCGTGACGGTCCGGTGGCCGCAACTGCCGTGATGGCAAGTATCTATGTCAACGGGGTGGACCGTGGGGCTTTCCTGGCGTAGAGTTATCCGCCTGATCGGCCGCCGTGGCGCGGCCTGCCCCGAGCCCCGACATGACCATCACCGACGACGCGATCTGTGAACTGTTTGCTTCGCACGGCTTGCGGTGTACCCGGCAGCGGCAGGCCATCTACGCCAGCCTCTATCAGGGGCAAGACCATCCCACCGCCGAGGCGCTGCACCAACGCGTTTCGCCGTCGCTCGACGGCGTCTCCCTCGCCACGGTCTATAACACCCTCGAAGCCTTCTGTGCCGCGGGCATCGTGCGCCGGCTGACCGGTGACGCGACCGGCAGCGCCCGCTACGACGCGACCCGCGAGCCCCATGTCCACCTGCGCTGCCGAGAGTCCGGCCAGGTCCACGATGCGCCCGATGATGTTTCACGCCTGATCTTCGAACGCATCCCCGAACACCTGATCCGCAAGATCGAAGCCGAGCTCGGCTTCGAGGTCGATGACTTGCGCATCGAACTCATCGGCCGCCCCCGCCCCCGGAACCTTCCCCAGAACCTTCCCCGGAACCTTCCCCGCACCCGGAATGGCAACGCCCCCCGCGCCGTCTGATCCCAAGCCCACCTCAAGCCCACCGATGCGAAGCGCAGCGAAGCTTCGGTGGGATATTCGCGCCTTTTCATCAAGAATCCGCGCCCGGCACCCCCACCCGCTGCGGGTGCCGACGATGCATCACCAGCAGCGCGACGGTCATCAGGACAATACAAAGCAGCAGCAGGCCCGAGCGCGAAGCGGTAGCCATGAACGTCGTGGGTTGTGCGTCCGGTGCCGGTGCCTGGGCGTCCAACGCCGGATCGGGTGCGGCGGGCACCGCGGTCTCGATCTTCGCGTGCGGCGAAGCCACCGCCCCGGACTCGTTGGCCTCCGCTTGCCCACCCACGAAATACAACAACGACCCGATGAGGGTGACCACCCCCAACGCCAGAAACACACGCCGCATGATCCTTCCTCGTCACGCCCGGGGCTGGGGGATTGATTAAACGCCGATTGTACCAAGCCCGCCCCGGCAGAACCAGATCGGTGAGGCCGGGTTCCTGGCCCCCACACGCCCCGCGCTCGCCGCGATACACTGCCCGCATGGCGAGCGCTCCAAAGCAGAAAACCGGCCTGACCTACGCGGAAACCGGCGTCGATATCGAGGCCGGCGACGCGATGGTCGGCCTCATCAAGTCACACATGCGCCGGACCTACGGCCAACGCGTCATCGGACGCCACGGCGGGTTCGCCGGCATGTTCCGACTCGACTACAACGAAAAACTCTTCAAACGCAACTACAAAGACCCCGTCCTCGTCGCCTGCACCGACGGCGTGGGCACCAAGGTCATGCTCGCCATCCAGCTCGGCGTCCACGACACCGTCGGCCAGGACTGTGTCGCCATGAACGTCAACGACATGATCGTCCAGGGCGCTGAGCCGCTGATCTTCCTCGACTACCTCGGCATCCACAAGGTCGATCCCCCGCAGGCCGCGGCCATCGTCAAGGGCGTGGCCGACGGCTGCAAGCTCGCCGACTGCGCCCTGCTCGGCGGCGAGACCGCCGAGATGCCCGATGTCTACAAGCCCGGCGACTACGACCTCGCCGGCTTTGCCGTAGGCGTGGTCGAACTCAAACGCGTCATCGAAGGGGCCGAGCGCGTCGAGCCCGGCGACGTGGTGCTCGGCCTCGCGTCGTCGGGCATCCATTCCAACGGCTATTCGCTCGTCCGCGCGATCATCAAGCGGGCGAAGCTCAAACTCGACAAGTCGTACCCCGAAGCCGGCAGCGAGCGGCCGCTGGGCGAACTGTTGCTCGAACCCACCCGCATCTACGTCAAGCCCATCGTCTCCCTGCTCCGCGGCTACAAACGCAAACGACCCATCTCCGGCATGGCGCACATCACCGGCGGCG
>CAZTLX010000236.1:4864-5954 GCA_964614575.1 uncultured Phycisphaeraceae bacterium
AACCTGACCTGGCTGCCCGGCAACCTCAACCGCGCCCTGCCCGAAAACCTCGACGCCAAACTCGACCGCAAAGCCTGGGACGTCCCGCCCCTGTTCCGCTTCCTCCAGAAGCACGGCAACGTGGAAGAGCAGGAGATGTTCCGCGTCTTCAACATGGGCGTCGGCTACACCCTCATCGTCCGCCCCCACTTCGCCGAAGCCGTGGCTGAAAAACTCACCAAAGCCGGCGAAACCGTCTACCGCCTCGGCGAAATCACCCCCGGCAAAGGCAAAGTCAGACTTACCTGACCCCCGGAAGCTTTCCCCCGGAAGTCTCACCCCCGGAAGTCTCACCCCCGGAAGTCTCACCCCCGGAAGTCTCCCCCCGGAAGCTTTCGCCCAGAAGTTTCCCCCTCAATCTCCCCGCCACCCCGAACGCCCACCGTCTCCGGCGGTGGGTCACCACAACCCCGCGCTCAAGCCCTCACCATCAAGCCGTAGAGCGTGTGCAGCTCGAAGCCGGAGGGGTAGGTGGTCTTGGTGGGTCGGATGGCCCTGGTGGCGTCCGAGCCGCCCTCGTAGGTCGGGTGGCGAGAATCATTTACGGGGTCCGTCCCTGTTTCGATATTCCTTTCTGGCAAGCACTGCAGCAAAGATCATAGACACCAAGATCATCACGGCACCCGTGATCAGAATTAGAATTCCGAATATATTCGTTGATACACTTTCATAATAATCTTCACCACTTGCTATAGCGGTAAGTGCAACACACGACAGAAATGTTCCAAGAATGAAGAGTAAACTACACCATAATAAGCCAAGATACTCACGAATCATTAGTTAGTATCTCACAACTGTTTTTATAACACGCCATATCAATGCGAGTTTCACACGCATGGCAGAAATGGAACGTGTCGACTTGTAATAAGTGTTAACTCTTTTGGCATTGTACGCTAGCCGATCTGGAGCATCTCGACAGTCTACACCTTGCACCACAAGACGCTGCATCTGAAGCTGCATCAGGCCCAACAATTCCGCTGAAGTTCTGGCCAAGAAAAGGGGATAAGTATGCCCTGTAGAAACCCCTTCCCCGCTCGCCTATCGTGACGTA
>CAZTLX010000237.1:0-5947 GCA_964614575.1 uncultured Phycisphaeraceae bacterium
GCCTTTCTCGAAGGTGAGCACGATGTCGTGGACCTCGCGGCCGTGATGCACGGCGGGGAACGAGTAATGCACGACGCCGTTCACCCCGCCGTCGGGTGCTTCGAGGTTCGGGCCGGTGAACACCTCGCCGTCGGGGAAGTTCTCGTGGCCGTCGCAGTTGATCCAGGTCATGCCCTCGACGTTGACCCGCAGGTCGGTGCCCGCGGCCGTTTCGAAGCGCACCTCCTTCTTGCCGTTCAGGTAATCGACGACCTTCTGCTGCGCGGCGCTGATCCTGCGCCACTCGGCCGCGGGGTCGGGCTTGTCCAGGTGCCCGGCTTTGAAGACGAAGTCGGCGTACTCTTCGAGCGACATCTCCGCGTCCTGGGCGCTGGCCTGCGTGGGGTACTGCGTGCCCGACCACTTGAGCGTGCCTTCCGCGGCCCGGTTCATGAAGATGTCCATGATCGGCCGACGCGCCGCCGAGACGCGGCCCTGCTTCTTCGGATCGACGTTGCTCATCGCCTTGGTGTTCACATCCGCCCACAGGCCGATGCTCGCGTCGATGGTTTCGATCTCGTATTTCGCGACGGGGTTGAGGTAATCGAGTTGCGCGTCGCTCGCGTGCTTGAAGAACGTGCCCGCCAGGCTCTCGGGCGTGAGGCGAACCATCGGGTGCGCTCCCGCCTTGACAACCGCCTCATGGATGGCCTCGATCAGCGGCGTGGCGATCGGCTCGCCGCTGATCCGCACCAGCCAGCCGGGCTGGATGCCGGTCGAGTAATTCACCAATACGTCGGCCAGTTTGTCGAGGCGGGGGTCACGCACGTTTTGCACTCCGGGGAGTAGGGTTTTCGATGAAGTCCCATCGTAGCAGGTGCGGCGATTTCTCCTTGTTTGCCGAGCGTTCGGACGATAGGCTGGGTGGTGCGGGAGCGCCATACCGCGTTGTCCCGCCGGAGCCGTCGCTATGGCCGAGCAGGCCACGCCCGAAAACCGCCTGGGCCCGGGTGCCCGGGCCGTCACGCCTTCCCCCCTCACCCCCGCCTCGCCCTCGCCCGTGGCGGCTTCCGATCATGTAGAACCATCCGCGGCCGGGATCAACGGCCCGTTCGGTGCCCAGCTCGCGCCGGTCCTCCTGCAGCAATGCGGCGGCCGGTTGTCGGCCATCAATTGGTTCCGCACCGACTGGCAACGCGGCGGGGCGCTCACCGGCTACGCCACCTGGGCCGGCGACGAAGGCGAGGCCTACCCCGTTGTCGTCAAGATGCCCGTGCCGCCGCGCGAGCGATTGTGGCTGGTGCGCCTGCAGGAGACCAACGGGACCGGGCCGATCGCGCCGCGAATCTATGCGCACGGTGATTCGCTGGGCGGCTACGACCTGGCGTGGGTGGTGATGGAGCGTTTGGCGCACGGCCCCTTAAGCGCGGCGTGGGGCACCGCCGCGTTCGAGCTGACCATCGAAGCGATCGCGCGGTTTTATCACGTGGCCGGCACGCACGAGCCGACCGGCAAGCCGGTGGAGCGCGACTGGGAAGAGGCCTGTAAGCGGGCGCGTCAGGTGGTGCGTGATCATGCGCTACCCGAGAAGGCGCGTTGGTCGTCGGCGCTCAAGAAAGCGAACAAGAAGCTCAAGAAGTGGGTCAAGGTCTGGGATCAGCGGCCGATGACCGGCCACGTCCACGGCGACCTGCACCTGGGCAACGCGCTGTCCCGACACCCCGCGCCGCAAGGCCCGGCCCTGCTGATCGACTTCGCCCACACCCGCCCCGGTCACTGGGTCGAGGACGCGGTGTATTTCGAGCATCTTTACTGGTCGAACACCGAGCTGCTCGGCGGGCACCGCATCGCCGCGGAAATCGCCAAGGCGCGCAAAGCCTTGGGGCTGGCGGTTGATGCCGACTGGCCCCGGCTTGCGCAGGTCCGGCGCGCCCTCTTCGCCATGCAGAGCCCGCTCACGCTGCCGGCCGACGGCGGCCTGGCTCATCTGACGGCGGCACTGAGCGTCTTGGAGCGTGAGGTCGATTGAGTGACGTTTGTATCTGGGCTTCGGCTGGCCGAATCGAATCGACCTACACTGTGTAGATGACCGCTCATATCGGAACCGATGACACCGTTCCCCTGCCGCCGCCTCATTCCGCGCTGGCACGGGGGCTCAGCCACATCGTCTTGCGGGCGATGCGGTGGCCGGGGCGTCGCTGGATCGGGGCTCGGGCGCGTGAGCGCTCCCGCGGGCGGGGCGGTCATCGATTCAGGGTGACGGGCGAGGACGGCGTGGCGCTCGAGGCGTGGTATTCGCCTTGCGAGCCCGACCTGCCATGCAAATTGCCGGTGGTCTTCAGCCACGGCTACATGGAAGTCAAGGAGCTGCACTTCGCGCTGGCGGATCGGCTCAACCAGCGCGGGCACGATGTCATCCTCTACGACCACCGCGGCCACGGGCACTCCGGCGGCCCGGGCGGGACGTTCGGCGTCAAGGAGCGGCTGGACCTGCGGCACGTGATCGATGAAGCCTGCGGCCGTGACCTGATCCCCGAACGCGTGGCGACGATGGGTTTCTCGCTCGGCGCCGCCACGGTGCTGCAACACGCGCCCGATGACCCGCGGGTGCAGGGCGTGATCGCGCTCGCGCCGTTCAGCGACTTCCGCACCGCCATCGGCAGCTTCCGTGACATCCTCGCGCCGTGGATGAGCAAGGAGTGGCTGATGCGCGGCTTCGAGGCCGCGACCCGTGAGGCGGGCTTCGAAATCGACGCCAGCTCGACGATCGACGCGATCAAACGCATCGACGTGCCGGTGATGATCGTCGAGGGCGGCCAGGACAAGACCCTGCCGCCGGATGTTCATGTGCGACCGCTCACCGAAGCCTGCGGGGAGCGCGTGCCGCGGATGTTCACCGTCGCCGACGCCGGCCACGGCGCTTTGGTCCACCGCAAGTGGCCCGAGCTCGACGACGCGATCGATCAGTTCCTCGATTCACTGAGTCTCGATAAGGAATAAGCCAAGAGACATTTTTAACCACAGATTTCACAGGTGACGCAGATTCGGAAATAACCACACGAAAGCACAAAAGGCGCAAAAGTTTGGCAAGAAAATCGTTTGTGCTTTTTGTGTCTTTTTGTGTCTTCTTGTGGCAACCCTGTCGTAAATCTGTGTCATCTGTGAAATCTGTGGTTAAAACCGTCTTCTTCAGTTCGCGTAGCGTCGCGGGAGAGTGGGGGGCAGCCGGCACAGCAGCTCGTAGGGGTTGGTCTTCGCGGCTTTGGCGAGGGTGCTGACATCGTTGGGGGCGGCCGGGTCGTTGCTGTACACCTCGGCCGTGGCGTTCATCAGCGTGTTGATCTCGTCCATCCCTTCGGCCGCATCGGTCAGATCGATGGTGAGTTGATCCATGTTGACCCGGCCGAGCACGCGCGCCTCCACCCAACGGTTTGTTTCCGCGTGCTGCACGCGGACGGTGCCCTTGTTGGACAGCGCGACCGGGTAGCCATCCGCGTACCCCACGGGGATGACGCCGACGACCGAGGCGCGTTTGAGCTTGTGCGTGCTGCCGTAGCCGACAGGCGTGCCTTTGTCGTAGCGTTGGACGTGGTTGACGCGGGTCATCCAGCGGACGGCGGGGCGGAGGGTAGGGGCGTCGGCGATGGCGTCGCCCGGCGCTAGCCATTCCGGGCCGTAGCCGCAGAGCCCGAGGCCGGGGCGGATCATGTCGCCGTGGTAGCGGGTGTCGCGGAAACAGGTGAAGGTGTTGGCCGCGTGCCGTCGCGCGTCGGTCGGCAGGGCGTCGCCGACCAGTTCGAGCGCGGCCTCAAAGCGGGCGAACTGCTCGGCGGTGAAGTCGGGGTTGTCGTCGCCGGTGGCCATGTGCGTGTACACGCCGGTGACCCGCACGAACGGCGTCTTGCTTAAGTCGCCCATCATCGCCACGAACTGCGCGACACTCAGGCCCGAGCGGCTCATGCCGGTATCGACGTACGGCTGGATCGGCATCCGGATGCCGAAGGTGTGCCCGATCGCGTTCACCGCCTTGAGCTGCGCCGCGTCGTGGATCGAGACATGCAGGCGCTCCGCGACCGCGTGTCGATAGAGCACATCCGTGCGGTTCAGCTCGTAGAGCGGACTTAGCAGCAGGATGGGCAGCGTGACCGCCTTGGCGACCAGGGCCTCGGCTTCGTCGGGCGAATACACCGCGAGCATCTCGACGCCGCTGCGCATCAGCCGGTGCGACACCTGCGCCGCCCCGAGGCCGTAGGCGTCCTTTTTGACGACGGCACAGACGGCTTTGGCGTGGGGTCCGGCCCCCGTGAGGCCGCGCAGGGCGCGCACGTTGTGCTCCACCGCGCCCAGATCCACTTCGATCCAGCTCAGGTCATTCATGGGTCTTCTCGGGTGAAGTTGTACCACAGCGGCCGGGCGCGTAAGATTTGGCCTTCAACAGTTGAGCCGGCGGGGCCACGGTGCGAACAAAGCAGGGCCCACGGCACCGAGATCACCCCACCCCGTACGATGAAAGCCGTCGGCTCTCCATGAACGAAATCTTCAGCCAGGACGCGACCTTCGAGTCGCTGGGTCTATCCGAGCAGGTATTGCAGGGCATCAAGGCGGCGGGCTTCGAGCAGCCGACCGAGATCCAGGCCGCGCTCATCCCCCGCATCCTCTCCGGCAAGGACCTGATGGGCCAGGCCAAGACCGGCACCGGCAAGACCGCGGCGTTCGGCCTGCCGATCATCTCCATGGCCGACCCCGGCATCCCCATGCAGGCGCTGGTCCTCACCCCCACCCGCGAGCTGGCCGCGCAGGTCGCCACCGAGCTCGATCAGTTCGCCAAGCACACCGATATCCGCACCGTGTGCATCATCGGCGGCGAGTCGATGCGGCACCAGCAGAAATCCCTGGCCGAGGGCGGGCACATCATGGTCGGCACCCCCGGCCGCGTGATGGACCTTTACGGCCGCGGGCAGATCAACTTCAACAACGTCCGCTTCGCTTGCCTCGACGAAGTGGACCGCATGCTCGACATCGGCTTCCGCGAGGACATCCGCAAGATCCTCGGCAACATCAGGCGCGACCACCAGACCATCTTCGTCTCCGCCACCATCGACGAAAACATCGAACGCCTCGCCCGGCGGTTCATGAAGGAGGACGCGGAGAAGATCAACGTCGTCTCCGGCTCGCTCACCGTCTCGCAGGTCGACCAGAAGTATTTCGCGGTCGAAGCGTGGGACAAGCGGGCGCTGCTGCTCAAGCTCCTGCACACCGAGAAGCCCGAGACCACCGTCGTCTTCTGCAAGACCAAGGCAACGGTGCGCAAGATCACGCAGTACCTCAAGGACAAGGGCCTGTCGGTGCGGGAGATCCACGGCGACCTGCACCAGTCGGCCCGCAACAAGGTGATGAAGGCCTTCCGCGATGAGCAGGTGGATGTGCTGGTCGCATCGGACCTCGCGGCCCGCGGACTGGATGTCGATCACATCACCCACGTGATCAACTACGACCTGCCCGACGACCCGGAGATCTACATCCACCGCGTCGGCCGCACCGCGCGGGCCGGGCGGCGTGGCGTGGCGTGGACGTTTGTCACGCCCGAGCAGGGGCAGTTGCTCACCGAAGTGGAGAAGCTGACCGGCGTGCTGATTGAGAAGCAGGAGTACCCCGACTTCACCCCCGGCCGGTTACCGCCGGACGTGGCGGAGCAGCGCGAGCGCGACGCCAAGCGGCAGGCCGCTAAGAAAGCCGACCCCAGCCGCACCATCGTCGCCGACCCCAACGCGTTGAGCGAGGAACAACTCAAAGCGATGTTCCCCGGCGGCAAGGTCCCCTCCGGCCCGCCGAAGCGCACGCTCGGCAGCAAGTTCAAACGCCGCGGGCGGTAACGAATCGTTGAGATGGTGGGGGCCATGTACGTGTCGCCGCTTGCGGCTTCGCGGAGTTGTCTTGTTACGCGCGTCGCTTTGGCTATTGCGAGCCC
>CAZTLX010000238.1:0-5946 GCA_964614575.1 uncultured Phycisphaeraceae bacterium
CTTCTTCTTCGCCAACGCCGCGATGGGCCTGCACCTGATCGAGCACGGCCGGCAGCGCGGCATCAAGAAGTTCGTCCAGACCGGCACCGTCTGCGCCTACCCCAAGTTCAGCCCCGTCCCCTTCAACGAAGAGGACCTGTGGAACGGCTACCCCGAGGAGACCAACGCGCCCTACGGCGTCGCGAAGAAGTCGCTGTTCGTCATGCTCGACGGGTACCGGCGCGAGTTCGGCCTCGACAGTGCCGTGGTCGTGCCGGTCAACCTCTACGGCCCGCACGACAACTTCGACCCCCACGCCAGCCACGTCATCCCCGCGCTGATCCGAAAGTGCATCGAAGCACGTGACGCCCCCGGAAACGGTGCTTCGCACATCGAGTGCTGGGGCACCGGCAGCGCGTCGCGCGAGTTCCTCTACGTCGCGGACGCGGCCGAGGGCATCGTCACCGCCGCCGAGAAAATCGACGACCCCACGCCCATCAACCTCGGCACGGGCCAGGAGATCAAGATCAAAGACCTCGTCGAGCTGATCGCCAAGCTCACCGGCTTCCGCGGTGAGATCCGCTGGGACGCGACCAAGCCCGACGGCCAGCCCCGCCGCTGCCTCGACACCGCCAAGGCCAAGCGCCTCATGGGCTGGGCCGCGCAGACCTCCTTCGAGCAAGGCCTGCGGCAGACCATCGACTGGTTCGAGGCCAACCGCGCCAACCTCCGCGAAGTGACCTACGGCTAAACGGCGGCGCGATGCTTCAGCGTCGCCGCCGCATCAACAGCGCCACGCCGCCCAGCGCGAGCACCGCCGCGCTGCCGGGCTCGGGCACCTCGCCGGCGATGAAGTTGAGCGTGAAGTTGTCGGAGGTGGCGTAATACCCGTCGTTGTCGGTCAGGTAGAACGTCACGCTGAACGTCTGGCCGACCAGCGAACCGTCCGGGTCGTCGATGAAGTAGTCGGGGTGGACATGGAACTCGTCGCCCAGTTCCAACGGCAAAGGCCCGGCGAACGGGTTGCCCCCGACCAGCACGCTCAGCCCGGGATCGACACTCACCAGGTGCAGGTACACATCCGGCGTCGGCAGGGGGTTGTCGAGGTCTTTGTAGGGGTCGGCGCTGTTGGCCGGGTCGGTCCATGAATAGAAGCCGTGCCCGCCGGCTTCCTCGTCGTCCAGCGGCAGCGGGTCGAAGCCCGGCAGCGTGGTCGCCCAGCCGCCGGACACCGGCTGCGTCGCCCAGAGGATGTTGCCCAGCTCCCACGGGTGCGTATCGACCAGCAGCTTGGGCGTGTCGAGCGGCGGGTCGGCGGGTGTCTCGAAATCCGGGTCGCTGGGGTCGTGCCCGTAGTAGTAGCCGATGACCAGGTGCTCGCCCGGCTCGCCGATGTGCGCGTGGGCGTGCGGGGTGATCAGGGCGAGCCCGGCCAGAAGGCCCAGCGCGAGGGTGGCGGTGCGGGTGGCGTGTCGGTTCATGAGGTTTCTCTTCTCTTTAATCAGGCCGATAAAGAATGAACAAGCGCCCGCGGCCTTAGCGGGCGATCGTCGGGTTCAGGCGGTTGCGGGTCCAGACCCAGTTGCCGAACGTGCTGGCCGGGTCCAGTTCATACACCTCGGCCAGCGTGTGCGACCGGGCGCTGCCGTCGAGGTGGCTGTAGGTCGATCGTCCGCCGTGCCGGGTCAAGGCGATCTGCGCGGCCGCGCGGTTGTACGGGTCCAGCGCCCAGTTCTCCGCGTGGATGTGGTCGGACACGGCGTAGCTGCCGGCCTCGGTCAGTTCCACCGCGAAGACGGTCAGCGACGGGTTCGGCACGCGGTTGAGGTGGGCGAACGGCTTGTAGCCGGGCAGCAGGCCCGAGAGGTAGAAGTTCGTGCCGAAGCTCGCGAGGCGCCGCAACCCGCTGCCGGGGTCGGGCGTGTCCCAGCGCGGGCTGGTGTCGGACGGGCAGCGGGCGAGGGTGGGCAGGTCGGCGTCGAGGTAGGGCACGAGGGCGAGGGTCCAGCTTGCGTGCTGGGTCAGCGTGGGGCTCAGGTTCCCGGCCGAGGGCAGGCGTGCGGCGTGATCGACGCTGTAGGCCAGCGCCGCCGCGGCGAGCTGACGCTGGTTGGAGAGGCACGCGGCCTCGGTGGCGGTGCCGCGCGCCCGGCCGAGCACGGGCAGCAGGATGCCGACCAGCAGCGCGATGATGCCGATGACCACGAGCAATTCGATCAGCGAGAAGCCTCGGGCGCGGCGGGGCGGCGTTAGAATGCGCATCCCCCCGCACGGATGGTGCGGCGGGCCCGGGCGCGAGCGCCGGTCGTGACGGATAGGTTCTCTCACACAATCCCCGCTTCGCCCGCGCCGCTCCGCCGCAGGCCTGGCGAAGTCGCGGGCAAATGGTTCATACGTTTATAGACAATCGTAATACGGCCGTCAACATGAAGAAAAAACCCGCCCCCGCGAACGTCGACCGCATCAGCATCTCCCTGCCCCACGGCCTGCTGCGCGACCTGGATGCGATGGCGCAGGCCAAGGGCTACGACAACCGCTCGCAGGCGGTCGGCGCGATGATCCGCGACGCCTTGGTCGAGCACCGCCAGCAGGCCGGGACGCGCCAGATCGCCGGGACCATCACGCTGGTCTATGACCACCACAAGCCCCACCTCCAGGAGACGCTCACGCAGGTCCAGCACGACCACCTCGCGCAGATCATCTCCACGCTGCACGTCCACCTCGATCATCATCATTGCCTGGAGGTGCTGGTGGTCCGCGGCAAGGCGTCGATCGTCCGCCGCATGGCCGACGCTCTGATCGCCACCAAGGGCGTGAAGCACGGCAGGCTCACCATCACCACCACCCCCGCCGACCTCGCGCATTGACGCGTCGGCCGCGCACCCGAACTCAGGAAGCGTTCTTACGCGGCGCTCGCGCGGTAATATCTGCGCATGCCCATCACGTCTCTATCGATCTTCACCGCCATCACCACCGCGTCCCTGCTCGCCATCGCCGGGCTGCTGCACCTGCTGCCGCGGCTGGGTCCGCCGGGCCGGGCGTTGAGCGGCTGCTGCCAGCGCTCGCTGGGGCTCGACCTGCTGGTGACGGTGTTCACCATGCTGCCGTGGGCGCTGGGCGCGGTGCTGCTGGGGTGGTGGGGCGTGCTGGGCGGGGTGGTCGCGCAACTGCTGGCGATGCACGGCTGGATCATCGCGCACGAGCTGGCGCACCGGGATGCGGTCCGCGGGCCGCGAATCGTGAAGGTGCTCAATTCGAGGTTCGGGCGTGTGCGAAATCACCTGGCGGTGTGGTCCACCGCCCCGGCGGTGCCGCTGTTCTGGTTTGTGCGGCTGGCGCAGTGGACGCTGTACCCGCCGCTGATCTGGTTGGTGAACTTCCCGCGCTACAAGCAGGGCGAGTGGGTCAACGTCTCGCGGCAGAAGTTCGAGGGCCTCGTCGGCTGGGACCTGATCTGGTGCCTGTACTGCGACTGGATGACGGGCATCTGGTCGCTGGGCACGGAGATGCTGCGCAACGTGGAGAGCTTCTGGTGCCCGATCCGGTTTTACTCGGGCAAGAAGTGCGAGAACTGCGCGATCGACTTCCCCGACCTGGAGGCCGGCTGGGTCGATGCGGCCGGGAACATGCAGCAGGTCGCGGACGTGCTCAGCGCCAGATACCCGGCCGAGGAAGGCAACCCCAACGCGTGGTTCGGCCACCCGACCCGCCTGACGGTGGAGGGGGAGACATTGGGTTCATCATCGAAATGAACCGCCAAGACGCCGAGTACGCCAAGACATACAGGAACCACAGATTGCTCAGATGACACAGATTCGATAGAGATGGCCACAAAAAAGTATAAAGGGCACAAAAGTTTTATCGATTTTTTGTGCCTTCTGTGATTTCTTGTGGCTCATTGCCCATCTGGGTCATCTGAGAAATCTGTGGTTATACGCCTTGTTGCCATTCTTGGCGCTCTCGGCGTCTTGGCGGTTTGATGGTTCGATGTAAAAAACCCACCCGCGGAGCGGGTGGGCGTTGGGGGGGCGGTATTTGTGGGGAAGGTCAGGTGGACTTCTTTTCTTCCGGGCCTTTGGTGATGACCTCATCGACGAGGCCGTATTCTTTCGCGGCCTGGGCGGAGAAGAACTTGTCGCGTTCGGAGTCCTCGGCGACGCGTTCGATGCTCTGGCCGGTGAGGTCGGCGAGCATCTGGTTCAGCTCGTCCTTGGTCTTGAGGATTTCCTCGGCCTGGATCTGGACGTCCGTGGTTTGGCCGTAGATCCCGCCAAAGGGCTGGTGGATCATGACCTTGCTGTGGGGCAGGGCGTAGCGTTTGCCTTTCTGGCCGGCGGCGAGGATCAGCGCGCCGCCGCTCATCGCCTTGCCGATGCAGAACGTCGCGACCTCGGAGCTGATGAACTGCATGGTGTCGATGATGGCGAGGGTGTCGTCCACCGCCCCGCCGGGGGAGTTGACGTAGAGGTTGATATCGACGCCGGGCTTGGTGTTCTGCAGGTGCAGCAGCCGCATGATGACGCCGGTGGCGCTGGCGTGGTTGATCTCGCCGACGAGGAAGACGATGCGGTTCTCGAGCAGCAGCTCGTCGATGGTCATCTCGCGGTAGCGGTGCATCTGCGGCGGGGCGAGGCGCGGTTCTACGTAGCGCGGGTCATGCGCCCCCGTCGCCGCGAGGCGCGGGGCGTCCGTCAGGCCGGACAGCCCGGCCCGCACATAGTCCGGTAGACCCACCAGCGGGTGGTTCGGTTGGCTCGTCGCGTTCGTCTGATTCACAAAGCTCTTCAAGGTCGGCTCCACTTGGGTATTTGCGTGCGCGTGTGCGGCAAAATCAGCTCGGCGGGTGGGCGATCCACCCGCGGCGTGCATGATAGCCCGGCGGGGCGTCGGTCGCAGGCGGCGGCGGGGGTTATCCCGCCGAAGCTCCGCTGCGCTGCGCATCGGCGGGCTTGGGGGCGGGTTATTTTTCCGAAGCGATGGGTTCGGGGGCCGGCTCGGCGGAGATCAGCAGCAGCGTCTGCACCTGCCGGTTCATGCGTTGGCCGGTCAGCAGCGCGCGGCCGAGGGTGGGCGGCAGCGGGGGGCGCGCGGGTTGCCCCGGCTCCGCGTCTTCATCGGCGGGGTCATCGCCCTCGGCGTCGGGCGGATCGAGGGCCTCGGGGTCCGGGGCGGCGGAGATGCGGACCGCCTCATCGTCCGCCGGGTCGTGCGGCGGATGGTCCGCGGGTGGTTCGGGCTGGCGATCAGGCGGCGGGGGCGGCGGGCGGTAGAGCCCGATCACGAGCATGCGCGACGCGGGGACGTCGGCGCGGAGGGTGAGTTCGGTGAACACCCGGCCGTCGAGTCGTTGTTCGAGCGGGTCGCGCGGGGTGAGGGTGATCTGCGGGAGGTATTGATGGGGGGTGAGTTCGACGCGGACGCCTGCGTCGGCGTTGCCTTCGGGCGAGAGCGCTTCGAAGCGGGCGAGCAGTTGGATGCGTCCGCGGTGGATCGTCATTTCGCGCACGGTGCGGGGCGGGATCGTCAGATCAACGATGATCGAGTCGGGCTGGTTGGGCGCGGTCAGCAGCACCGAGTGATGGCCGCCGGGCGCGAGCTGGGAACGGCTGACGCGGATGAGGCCGGGCAGGGCGTTGGCGAAGCGGTCGAGGTCGCGGCCGGCGAGCATGCCCGGGCGCAGGCCGTTGGCGTGCCAGACGGTGCGGGTCAGTGGGGGGAAGGTTTGCTCATCGACCAGGTCCCAGGCATCGGTGGCGGGGTCATCGAGCAGCAGGTCGAGGCGGTGGATCGCGACCATGAGGGGACGCGGCTGGGGGTCGCGCTGGCGGAACACGCCGTCGCCGGTGGTGGGGGCGGGGGGTGGTTTAGGCGTTTGTTCGCAGGCGGGCAGGAGGAGGGCTAGCAGGAAGAAAAGGGTAGAAAGGCATATCCCACCGCAACTCGCTGCGCTCGCAGCGGTGGGCTTGG
>CAZTLX010000239.1:0-5933 GCA_964614575.1 uncultured Phycisphaeraceae bacterium
CCTTGTTCTCGGGGATGTATTCCTCCTGCCCGGCGTCGTACCAGCCGACGTACTCACCCTCGTACACGTCGCCGGACTTAAGCAGTGCGCTGACGTACTCCGTGACCTTCTGCTTGTGCTGATCGGAACTGGTGCGGACGAAGTCGTCGTTAGTCATCTCCAGCTTCTCGAAGGTCTGCCGGAACGCCGCGGCGTTCTGGTCGGCCCATTGCTGCGGGCTCAGCCCGTGTTCCGCGGCCTTGTCGGCGACCTTCGCGGCGTGCTCATCGACGCCGGTGAGGAAAAACGTGTCGTCCCCGCGCAGGCGGTGATAACGGGCGACGACATCGGCGACCATCGTCGTGTAGACGTGCCCGAGGTGGGGCTTGTCGTTGACGTAGTAGATCGGCGTCGTGACGTAGAACGGCTTGGGTTCGGTTTCGGGCATGGGACGAGGCATGATACCCGCCCGCCCCCGGAAGTTGCGCCCCGGGAAGGTGTGCCCCGCGGCGTGGGCACTTTAGTGCCCATGTGAGTGCCCGTGCGTTTGATCGGTACACTCACAGCTCTATGGGCATCGGTCGCGACATCGCGTACGCATTGGGGGCGGCGGCCACCGCGCCGGCGTGGGGGCTGTCGCTGCTGCGCACGGGCAAGTGGCGGACGGACTGGGCGGGGCGGTTCGGAAAAGCGGAAAAGCGGATGAGCGGAAAAGCGGAGGATCAGAAACGATTGCTCATTCATGCGGTGTCGGTGGGAGAGGTGAACCTGCTGCGGCCGCTGGTCGCGATCTTCGAAGAGCATCACCCCGACGTTGACCTGGTGATCGCGGCGACGACGAACACGGGCTTTGCCCGAGCCGAGGCGCTGTTCGGCGCGCGGCACGCGGTGGTGCGGTACCCGCTGGATTTTTCCGGGGCGGTGAAGCGGTTTCTGGAGGCGATCGAACCGGACGCGGTCGCGCTGGTGGAGTTGGAGGTCTGGCCGAACTTTATTGATGCGTGCGCCGCGCGGGGCATCGCGGTGTGCGTGATCAACGGCCGGCTCAGCGAGCGGTCGTTCCGCGGCTACCGCAAGGCCAAGGCGCTGATCGGCCCGAGCTTCCGCAGGCTGAGCTTCGCCGCGGTGCAGACGGAGGCTTATGCCGAGCGTTTCCGGCACATGGGCGTGGCGGACGTGCGCGTGTACGACACGATGAAATGGGACGCCCCCGGAATCGCCCCCGCCCCCGGAAGTGATCTGATGAGTGATCACGTCGAAGGCGCGGAGCGGCTCGCGGCCGAGTTGGGCATCGACCCGGCGCGGCCGCTGGTCGTGCTGGGCAGCTCGGCCCCGGGCGAGGAGAAGCTGCTGCGTGACGGCCTGCCGGAGGGCGTGCAACTGCTGGTCGCGCCGCGCAAGCCGGAGTGGTTTGACGACGCCGCGGCGAACCTGCCGGGCGTCATCCGACGAAGCCAACACCCCGGCCCCGACACCCGCGACCCCGTACCCCAGACGCGCTACTTCCTGCTCGACACCATCGGCGAGCTTCGCCAGGCGTACAGCCTGTGCGACGTGGCGGTGGTCGGGCGCAGCTTCCTGGGGTTGTACGGCTCGGACGTGATGGAGCCGGCGGGCCTGGGCAAGCCGGTGATCATCGGCCCGCACCACAGCGACTTTGCCGACACGGTCGCCGCGCTCGCCGACGCGGGCGGGCTGATCGTGACGGATCAGCCGCTGGCGGAAGTCAATCGTCTGCTGGCGGACCGGGCCGCCGCGGCGTCACTCGCGAACGCGGCCCGCGACGTTATGCTGTCGCGACGCGGCGCGGCGGAGCGACACGCGCAGGCGCTGGTGGCGTTGTTGGAAATAACGGAAAAGCGGAAAAACGGAAAAGCGGAAAATTAGGACAGCCTCCCCCGCCACCGCACCGTCCTCTTCCGAACTTTCCGCTTTTCCGCTTGCTCTATTTTCCGCTCTACCTCCCCCCCTCACCCCCCATGCCCTCCACCGAGATCCGTCAGACCGTGCTCATCAAAGCCCGCCACGTGGTCGTGAAGATCGGGACGCAATTGATCGCGCGCTCCACGGGCACGCAGCCGGGTATTGACACGGCGTTTGTCGCGGACATCGCGCGGCAGGTGGCGGCGCTGAGGCAGCGCGGCATCGCGGTGACGCTGGTCTCCAGCGGCGCGGTCGGCGCGGGGTGCGCCGAGATCGGCCTGCCCAAACGCCCCACCGACCTGGCCGCGATGCAGGCCGTCGCCGCGATCGGCCAGCGCCGCTTGATGACCCACTGGCACGACGCGTTCGCGAAGCACGGCATCGGCGTCGGGCAGGTGCTGCTGACCCGCACCGATTTCGATGACCGCACCCGCTTCCTCAACATCCGCAACTGCGTCAGCCACCTCCACGAACTCGGCTGCATCGCCGTGCTCAACGAGAACGACACCGTCAGTGTCGATGAGCTTTCGTTCGGCGACAACGACATGCTCGCCGCGTTGATGTGCAACGCCCTGCCGGCCGACGCGCTGGTCCTGCTGACCGTGGTCGAGGGCCTGCTCGACGCCGACGGCGCCGGCCCGGTGATCGACCGGGTGGACGATGTGGTGGAACGGCTGGCCGCGGCCCGCCGGGCGGCGGACTCCGGCGGCGGCGCGGCCAAGCGCTCGGCGTGGGGCACCGGCGGCATCCGCACCAAGCTCGAAGCGGCGCGGCTGGTGACCGAAGCCGGTGAGATTGCCGTGATCGCCTCGGGCAAAGAGAAAGATGTGTTAACCCGTTTATTGTCGGGCGAGAAGATCGGCACGCTCTTTGTCCCCGCGACGCGCAGGCTCGACGCCCGCCAACGCTGGATCGGCCTGACCGCCCGGCCCAACGGGATCCTCACCATCGACGACGGCGCCGCCAACGCCCTGCTCAAACGCGGCAAGAGCCTGCTGGCCACCGGCATCGCCCAGATCACCGGACGCTTCGACGCCGGCGACGTTGTCATGGTCCGCGACCACAACGGCCGGGAGATCGCCCGCGGCCTGATCAACTTCTCCGGCGACGAGCTGCGCCTCATCCAGGGCAAACGCTCCAACGAGTTCGCCAAGCTCCTGGGCCGCTCCGCCTACGCCGAGGTCATCCACCGTGACAACCTCGTGCTGCTGGGCTCGGCGGAAAGCTGATCCCGGCATTTGCGTGCAGAGTCCGCGGAGAGCGCAGAGAGGAGAGGGTGTCGCGCCAAGCCCGCCAATGCGCAGCGCAGCGGAGCTTTGGCGGGGTATTCGGGAATGATTCAGAGCCCCCAATCAACATTTCAAGACCAACGCTTCGCGTTTTTTGTTTCTGATGGTTTTGCCTTGGCGTCCCTGACGGACCTGGCGTGACACCTCTTCCCCCTCTGCGCTCTCCGCGTGCTCTGCGCGCGATTTCTCCCCGCTTCCCCAGCCGCGCTAAACCCGGCCATCGTTAAGACCGATCCAATTTTCGGTCGGCGGCATCGGTCCGCCCGCACGGCATCCGTGCCCGATAACGCGAGCTTGAACATGCAACTCACCCCCGGTACCTCGCATCAACCCGCCACCCTCAGCGACGCCGAGCGTCAACGGCTCGAACGCCTGACCCGCTGGTGCGCCGATGGCCGGCTCGCGGCGGCGGAACTGGAATTGCACGAATGGTCGCGCCAGCGCGACTGCCCGAACGCGGCCCGGGTCATGCTCGCCTCGCTGCTGTGCCGCCGCGGGAAGAGCGAAGACGCCCGCGCGATCCTGCGCAACGTGGACACCGCCGCGGCCGACCCGCAGGTCACCATGCTGCGCATCGCCACGCTGATCGGTGATGAGTTGATCGATGCGGCGCGGCGGGAAGCACGGTCGCTGCACGATACCCACGGCGATCGGCCGCACATCGACCGGTGGCTGCGGGCGATGAGCGCCCCCGGCAGTGAGCAGATGCCCGCGGTCGCGCAGGCGGCGGTGGATCAACTGGCGGCGGAGCTCACCGAGCAGCCGGAGCTGATCCCTTCGCTGGTGTACGCCATGAAGCTGCGGCCGACGACGCGCGAGGCGACGCTGCTGCGGCAGGCGATCGCGCGGGCGGCGCGGGCGTTCGACGGCCAGCGGCGGATGGCGACGATCTGCACCGCGATGGCCGAGCTGGCCCTGCTGCTGGGTGACGATGATGATGCACGGCGGTGGGCGCACCGCGGGCTGAAGATCGATCCGTACCACGCGCCGCTGGCGATGGTGCTGGCGAAGGTGCCGGACGATCCGTACGTCGGTGAGCCGGCGCGGGAGGTGCTGGCCCGCATCTCGATCAAGCGGCCGACCTGGCCGGACGTGAAGGCGGCGCTGATCCGTCGCGAGGCGGCCGACGGCGATGCCGGGCGGGCACGCATGCGGATCGAGCACTGGTTAAGCAGCGAACCCGATTCCCCCATCGCGCTTGATCTGGCGCAGGAGCTGGCGGCATGAAGCTCGACGCGCTTATCCGGTCCACGGCCCACCGGGATCGGGCAGAAGTGTCGTTCGACGCGGGCGACCCGGCCGGGGCGCTGCCCCATGCGCGGGCGGCGCTGGCGCTGCTCCCGGATGACCCGCAGGCGCGGCTGCTCGAAGCGCAGGCGCTGGTGGCGATGGGCCGCGGACGCGAGGCCCTGGCGGCGCTCGACGCCCTGCAACGCCTCGAGGGGCACAGCCTCCGATCGCGGACCATCGACACGCTGCGGCTGTCGGCGCTGCGGCAGGCCAACCGGCCGGACCTGGCGCTGCGCCTCGCCGAGCGCCGGTGGCGCGACGACCTGAATGATGTGGCGGCGGCGCACGCGGTGGTCGGCCTGCGGCTGGAAGTGGGCGACGCGGCGGGCGCGGGCGAGGCGTTGCGGCGGATGGTGGAGCACGGGCTGGCGTCGCCGAGTGTCTGCCGGCAGTACGCGGAGTTGGCCGGGGTGCGGGACCCGCAGGGCGCGATCGCCGCGCTCGAAGCCGGGGCCGAGGCGGACCCGGTGACGCGGCTGATGCTCGCGCGATTGTGCGGCAGGGCCGACCGCTTGGCCGAGGCCGAAACGCACTACGCGGTGTTGCTGCGCGGCGATCCGGGCGACGCGGCGGTGTGGGTCGAGGCCGGGCGGTTGGCGATGCGGCTGGGCTGGCAGGACGCTGCGCGGCAACGGCTAGCGCACGCCTTAACACTGCCGGGCGAACATCACGACGAGGCGCGCACCGCGCTGGCGGTGGCTCTGATGCAAGGCGGGCGGTTTGCCGCGGCCGGTCGGCAGTGGTGGAAGCTGACGCGCTCGGCGACTGCGGAGCGGATCGGGTGGGCGGGGCTGTTGGTCTGCGCGCACGTGACCGGGCGCGACGCGCTGACCCGGCGGGCCGAGACCTGGCTGGGATCGCACACCGCGAAGGCCGAGCGGCGGCGGATGCTGGCCGGGCTGTGGCGGGAGGCGGCGGGGCCACACGCGGCACAAGCGGCCCTGCGAAGCGAGCCGAACGCGACCGCCAAGCCGCGCTCGGTGCTGGCCGGTCTGGTGCGCGACGCGGCGCATGCGCTTGCGGCTCAAGCCGAGGCGACGCCCGGCCGCGCGGACGTGCATTACCACCACGCGATGCTCGAAGCGGCGCGCGGCGACACGCGCACCGCGCAGGTGGCCGTGTCACGCGCGCTGCAGATCAACCCGCGCTATACCGCCGCGCAGGTGCTGGCCTCGCGCGTCAATCCGGCGGTGCGTCTTGCGGCGTAAGGCGTGGGGTGCGCGCAGAGAGCGCGGAGAATGCAGAGATTTAGAAAGGCGGGGTTTCACGCCAAGAACGCCAAGTGTCGCCAAGAAGAAGCTTGGATCAGTGATGACTTGGCGTCTCTTGACGAGCTTGGCGTGACCACCGGTTTTACGCCTCCGCGCACCTCGCATACGCCGCGCGCACCAATTAAAACAGCCGCCTGTAATCAGGCGGCTGTCGTGTGACGTTGTTCGGATGCGGCGCGAT
>CAZTLX010000240.1:0-5928 GCA_964614575.1 uncultured Phycisphaeraceae bacterium
GATGGACGGCTTCGATTCCTCGGACCAGGTGATCGTCATCGCCTCGACCAACCGCGCCGACGTGCTGGACCCGGCGCTGGTGCGTCCCGGCCGCTTCGACCGCCAGGTCCAGGTGCCGATGCCCGACATCAAGGGGCGCATGGAGATCCTCAAGGTCCACAGCCGCAAGATCAAGATGTCGCCGTCGATCGATCTGGAGAAGCTGGCCCGTGGCACGCCGATGTTTTCCGGCGCCGAGCTGGAGGCGATCATCAACGAGGCGGCGATCGCCGCGACGTTGCAGAACAAGGATTTCGTGGAGCAGGACGACCTGGAAGAGGCCCGCGACAAGGTGCGTTATGGCCGAAGCCGCCGCAGCGCCCGGGTGGAAGAAGAAGAGAAGAAGGTCATCGCGTATCACGAGGCGGGCCACGCGGTGGTGACCTACTTCGAGCCCGACGCCGAGCCGCTGCACAAGGTGACGATCATCCCGCGTGGCCCGACGCTGGGCGCGACGATGATGCTGCCGGAGAAAGACCGCTACATCATGTCCCGCAAGCGGCTGCTGGCGATGATGCGGGTCAGCTACGGCGGGCGGATCGCCGAGCAGAAGTTCACCGGCGATCAATACAACGGCACCGCGGGCGACATCCGCCAGGCGACCGGGATCGCCCGCGCGATCGTGACCGAGTACGGCATGTCCGACGCGGTCGGTTTCCAGTTCCGCGGCGATGATCAGCAGCGCAACCCGTGGGAAACCAACGACTCGATGTCCAACGAGACCGCCAAGCTCATCGATGATGAGATCAAGAAGCTGATCGACCAGACGTATGCCGAGGCGGTCGCCATCATCGACGAGCACGCCGACCAGACCGAATCGCTGGCCCAGGCGCTGCTCAAGTACGAGACGCTGAGCTTCGAGGAGGTCGAGAAGCTGATGAAGGGCCAGAAGCTGGACAAGGCGACGGTGGCCGAGCTGCTCAAGGCCGAGAAAGACAAGGCCAAGGCCGCGCCCGGCATCGAAAGCTCGTCGCAACCCCATGCCGACCCGGGTTACGATCGCCCCGGCGGGGCGCTGCCGAGCCCGGCCTGAGGCCTCATCCGAGAGCCCCGTTTTCACCGCACGCGGCGCGGTAGTGGCGCACCGTGGTCGGTAGCCCGGCGTGCAGGGCGTCGGCGATCAGCGCGTGGCCGATGCTGACCTCGGCGATGTGGGGGATCCGCAGGAACGTCGGCAGGTTGTGCAGGTTCAGGTCGTGCCCGGCGTTGACGCCCAGGCCCAGCTCGTGGGCGGCGATCGCCGCGGCGCGGTACGCATTAAACACCCGGTCGGTGTCGTGGCCGTTGCGCGCAAACGCGCGGGCGTAGCCCTCGGTGTACAGCTCGATGCGATCCGCCCCGGTCGCGGGCACGCGCTCGATCTGGCCCAGGTCCGGATCAACGAACAGACTCACCCGGCAGCCCAGCGCGTGCAGCTGGTCCACCAGCCGGCGCAGGTCATCGAACGAGTCGCGCACGTCCCAGCCGTGGTCCGAGGTCGCCTGATCGGGCCGATCGGGCACCAGCGTCGCCTGCTCGGGGCGGACGCGGCGGATGATCGGCATCAGGTGGTCGCCGTGGGACAGGTCCAGCGGGTTGCCCTCGATGTTCAGCTCGAGCCCGCGCCCGGCGTAGGCCGGCTCATCGAGCAGGCGGCGCAGGTCGTCGCAGTCGTGCGGGCGGATGTGGCGCTGATCCGGCCGGGGGTGGACGGTCAGGCCCCGGGCCCCCGCGTCGAGGATCACGCGCGACGCCTCGACGACGCTGGGCACCTCCCCGGCGCGGCTGTTTCGCAGCAGCGCGATCTTGTTGACGTTGACCGAGAGCTTGGTCATGGTGGCGAGTTTAGCGAGACTTGCCGCGTGCGGCTGCGCGGGTCAGCCTTGCGCGTCTTGCGCGTCCGGCTCACCGGCCAGCAGGATGAGCATGCTCGACCAGAAGCAGGCGACCAGGTTCTGCATCGGCAACTGCAGCGGCAGCGGGAGGCTGTAGATCACGACCACCGCCGGGGGCCAGATCAACGCGTTGGGCACCAGCACGGGCAGGATGTACCGCCGATACCACCCCCACAACCCGCCGCACCGGCGCAGCTCGCGCACGACCCCCTTCACCCGATAGCGGTGCGCCTGCCAACGGAAGGCGAGGATCAGGCTCGGCAAGGCCCACAGCGGGGCGTAAACCACCTGATCAATCAGCGTCTTGATCGCGAGGGTTTGCGCATCGCGACCGTCCCCGATCAGCCAGGCCTGCCCGCGATAGAGCAGGTCGGCTTCCGCGCCTTTCCACGCCCAGATCACCAGCAAGAACATCAGCGTGCCCGCCGTCGCCCGCGACCGCGTTGCGGGCCGCGCCCGTTGGATGGTCCAGGGGATCAGGCCGGCGAACAGCGCGGTCGAGATCAACGGGAAGACGATGCCCACCCGGTGTCGTAACGCGCTGATGTGCTCGAAGGCGTCGCGTACCTCGGCGGAGGAGGCGTAGCTCACGCCGACCACGATCGCGAAGAGTTGCAGGGCCAGCGCGGGGTAGCGGTTGGCCCACGCCGCGGCCAGGCTGCGTCGCAGGATCAGGCGCAGGCCGGGCGGCTCGGCCGGTCGTGCCGCGACGGGTTTCACGCCGCCGCCGATCCCCGGGGCGCGGGCAATTGATCGCGGAACTCGCGCAGCAGGCTCAGCGCGGTGGTGCGGGCGTCGGCATTCCCCTCACGAAGCTGTTGGCAGACCGACATCAGTCGGTCGCGGTCCAGCGCCGAACCATCGTCCATGTTCAGCAGGCCCATGCGCCAGCGGTCGAAGATGCGCTGCCGGGCCGGCTCTTGCAGCAGCACGCGGAGGTTGGTGTGACGCGGGTCGTGGCGGATGCATTCGTACACCTGGCTGACCGCGGCGGGGTCGCCCTCAAGCAACTGGATGAAGTGCCCGGCGCTGTACAGCAGCAGGCCCGTCAGCTTTAGCTGCCCGTTCTTGCGGTGGCACTGCGAGAGCAACTCCATCAGGGCTTTGGAGTCCATCGGGGTCGCGGCCTGGCTGATATAGAGTAGTTGCAGAATCATGGCGTTTACACAATTGTATCAACTGCGAACATCCGAGGCTTGCGGCTTAGCGATGTTTTTCCGTTGCCGCGCAACTGAAAGTGAACGGCAGGTATCGGACGCGCGAATTCGCAAGCGGCGGCGGCTCGTCAGCTCAGCTCGTTCTGGAACAGCTCGATCAGCTCGCCGTCCGGCCCCTTGAAGAACGCGATGCGTACCGGCAGCGGGCTGGGCCGGGCGGGGCAGGTGTTGGGGATGTCCACGTCCCGGGGCTCCATCGTGACGGTGACGCCGGCCTCGCGGGCGCGGGCCAGCGCGGCATCGGTGTTATCCGTGCGGATGGCGAAGTGCAGGATCGCGCCCTCGGCGTCGGCGGGGGGCGGAGCCTGGTCCGGGCGCTCGAAGATTTCGAGGTAGTTGCCATCCCCGGTGTCGAGCATGGTCGCCCGCTTGGGTGCTTCGCCCCAGGCGACGGTCGGCACGAAGCCGAGCACCTGGGTGTAGAAGGCGACGCTGGCGTTAAAGTCGCGGGCGCGGATGGCGACGTGGTGGAAGCCGCCGCCGCCGAGGGTGGAGTTGGAGTGGGGCATGGGGGAACCTGGGGTTGGGGTGTTGGGTTTAGGTGTGGCTTGGGGTGAGGGCGGGGCGGGGCAGGCCGAGGAAGTTGGCCAGCAGGATCGGGCCTTCGGTGGTCAGGAAGCTCTCGGGGTGGAACTGCACGCCTTCGAGCGGGGCTTGTCCGTGGGGCAGACTGCCGGGCTTGGCACGCAGGCCCATGATCTCGCCTTCCTCGGTCCACGCGCTGACCTCGAACTTCTCGTGGTCGAAGGTGTCTTTGAGGATGACGAGGCTGTGGTAGCGCGTCGCGATAAACGGGTTGGACATCCCGGCGAAGATGGTCTTGCCATCGTGATGGATCGGGCTGGTCTTGCCGTGCATCAGCTTGAAGTTGCGGTCCACGGTCATGCCGAACTGATGCCCGATCGACTGGTGCCCCAGGCACACGCCGAAGACGGGCACGCGCCCGGCAAACGCGGCGATGATCGCGCAGCTCACCCCCGCCTCCCGCGGCGAACACGGCCCGGGCGAGACGATCACATGCGTCGGATTCAGCGCCAAAGCTTCGGGCGGCGTGATCTTGTCGTTGCGGACGACCTTCATGCCCAGCGCATCGGGGTCCTGGCCCTGCGCGACCAGCAGCTCGCCGATGCGCTGCACAAGGTTGTAGGTGAAGCTGTCGTAGTTGTCGATGAGCAGGATCATGGGCGTGACTTCCGCAAACCAACCGATGCGACGCGGGGGGCATGGGCATCGCGAATGACGAACGACGAAGCCCGAATGACGAACATGAGCGATCCTTGTAGCCGATCTGCGCATCTGGCTTGCGGATTTGTCTTCGTCATTCTGGTTTCGTCATTCTTCTCACACGGCGACCGTTACGGCTAGTCCGTTCGAGCTATATCACCTGCACGTAAGGCCCGATCAGCGCGATCGCGACGACCACGCTAAAGCCCAGCAGCAACAGCAGCAGCAGGCCGTTGATCAGGAAGTTCGCCAGCGCGTGGCTGATGGCCAGCTCCTTGAGCACAGCGAACCCGGCCACGGCCAGGCCGACCAGCAGCGTGACCCACCACGGGATGCCGAGGACAAACGCGGTGATCCCCGCGACGTCGGCCTCGCGGGCTTCGAGCGAGCTGCGCACCGCGGGGTTCACAAACAGCAGGATGATGCCCAGCACCAGCGTCATCAGCAGCACCATGCCGCACGCCGCCGCGGACACCAGCACCGCGCAGCCCCGGGCCGCGGGGACGACCTCGGCGTGTTCACGATGGGTGCTGCCATTGGGCATGCGTGGATTGTACGCCGATCAGACGGCCACCGCCCTCTGGCGCGTCAGCCGGGACGCTACGTGTCCCTGGGGCCGGGGACGCGTAGCGTCCCGGCTAGAAATTCGCGCGTGTTGCTGCCCCCCCCCGAGTTACCCCACCACGATATTGATCAGCTTGCCCTTGACGACAATCACCTTGCGCACCGGCCTGCCCTCCAGGTGCGTGGCGACGTTGGCGTCGGCGCGGGCGGCGGCTTCGATCGCGGCGTCGTCGGCGTCGGCGGGCACGCTCACCTTGCCCCGCAGCTTGCCGTTGACCTGCACCGGCAGCTCGACCGTGTCCTCGACCAGCAAGTCGTCGTCCCACGTCGGCCAGGGCGCATCGGCGAGGCCGCTCTCGTGCCCGAGCTTCTCCCACAGCTCCTCGCTGATGTGCGGCGCCAGCGGCGCGAGCATCGTCACCAGTTGTTCCGCGACCCACCGCGGCGTCGCGTCCAGCGCCACCAGCTTGTTGTTCAGCTCGATCAGCGCCGCGATCGCCACGTTGAAGCTCAACGCGTCCATCGCCTCGGTCACGCGTTTGATCGTCTTGTGCGTCGCCCGCGCCAGCTCTTCGCGGGGCGGCGCCTCGGCCACGCTCCGCTTGCCGGTCTCTTCGTCGATCAGGTTCCGCCACAGGCGTTGGAGGAAGCGGTGGACGCCGACGATGTCCTGCGGGTTCCACACCTTCGACTGATCGAGCGGGCCCATGTACATCTCGTACAGCCGCAGCGTGTCGCAGCCGTACTGATCGCACACGTCATCGGGGGCCACGGCGTTCTTGAGGCTCTTGCCCATCTTGCCGTAGTGCCGCGTGACCGCCTCGCCCTCGAAGAAGAATTGGCCGTCGCGCTGCTCGACCTGATCGGCCGGGACGCGGACGCCGTTGGGCTTCTCGTAGTAGTACGCCTGGATGTAGCCCTGGTTGAACAGCCGGCCGAACGGCTCGGGCGTGCTGACGTGGCCCAGGTCGTAGAGCACCTTGTGCCAGAAGCGGGCATAGAGCAGGTGC
>CAZTLX010000241.1:0-5806 GCA_964614575.1 uncultured Phycisphaeraceae bacterium
CGATGATCCGATCACGCAGCCCGGTGACATCTGGGTGCTGGGCAAACACCGCCTGCTGTGCGGCGACTCGTCGAAGCCGGCGGACCTCGACCGCCTGCTCGACGGCCAGGTGATCCATCTGGTTAACACTGACCCGCCTTACAACGTCAAAGTAGAGCCCCGGTCGAACAACGCGATCGCCGCCGGGAACTCGTCCTTCGCGAAAGCAAATGGGAAGAACAAGGGCTCGGGCGGCCACCATCAGAAGCTCGACCTCGCCCGTCATCCTGAGAAGTCAAAGCCCACGCATAAACAAATGCGGGCCAAGGACCGGCCGCTGGCCAACGACTTCGTGACCGACGAGGCGTTCGACGAGATGCTCGACGCGTGGTTCGGCAACGCGTCACGCGTGCTGGTGCCCGGCGGGTCGTTCTACATCTGGGGTGGGTACGCGAACCTCGGCAACTACCCCGCGCCGCTGAAGCGTGCCGGGCTGTACTTCAGCCAGGGGATCGTCTGGGACAAGCAGCACCCAGTTTTGACGCGGAAGGATTATATGGGCGCGTTCGAGATCGCGTTCTATGGTTGGAAGGAAGGCGCGGGCCACAAGTTCTACGGCCCGAACAACGCGACCGACCTGTGGCACGTGAAGAAGGTCAACCCGCAGAGCATGGTTCACCTCACCGAGAAGCCTGTGGAGCTGGCCAAGCGTGCGATCGAGTACTCGTCGAAGCCGGGACAGAACGTGCTCGACCTGTTCGGCGGATCGGGCTCGACGCTGATGGGCTGCGAGCAGACGGGCCGGCGTGCGTTCCTGATGGAATTGGACCAGGCGTACTGCGATGTGATTATCCAGCGGTGGGAGCAATTCACCGGGAAGAAGGCGGAGCGGATCGCGGCCACACCCGCCGTGGCGTGATCACCAGAGCGTGCCCCCTTCGATCCAGAGAAACTTGTCTATTTGCCTGCGGGTGAAAGCGTGCAACCCGAAATGCTCGATGAACTGATCCATGATCTGCATGAACCTGGCATAGTCGCCGAGGTCGTAGCGACGGAAATCGGCGAAGCCGTGGTGCTTCTTGTAGTGCCACATCGCCTCGTCGACGCGCGAGTCGTAGATCTGGAAGGCGTCCGGGTTATGCCAGGCGCAGTACTTGGTGGCGAAGGAGTAGTTGTTCCTCAGCTTACCGTTGCTGAGCGTGAAGGTCGCGATGCGGGAGACCAGTTTGCGGTCGCCCGCGCGCAGCGCCTCATCGATGTTCAGTTGGAGGAGGTGCTTCGCGACGCCGTGGACATCGAACACGCTGGTGCTGTAGAGCCGGTTGAGCGTGACGACCTTCGTCAGCACCTCGGGCAGACTTGTGTTGGCTGGCCAGGTCTTGAAGACCAGTTCCAGCGCGGCGTCGGCATCGGCGTAGTCGTCGAAGAGCGGGAGGCGGGATGTGACGTATTCGGGGGTGGGCCGCGGAAGCATGCGTGCAAGGTAGCGTGGAACGATCCCGCCGCAAGAAACCCCGGCCAGGACGACCGGGGCATGAGGGATATGGATGGAGGTCGCTCAGTAGGGCGCTTCGGCCAGATACATGAACTCGGTCATGGCGTCCTCGTAGAGCACGCCCGAGGCGGGGTAGGAGCGCCGGCGTCGGACCTCGACGCAGCCGCTTTCTTTCATGAAGGCCAGCGCGACGTTGACCTGGGTGAACGGCGCGTCCATCGCGGCGACCAAGTCTTCAAGCGTAGTCCCGCCCGCCGCCCTCTCTTCGATCGTGAAGGCGACCTCGCGGAAGATGTCGCGGGTGCAGCGGTGGATGTAGTTCCGACCCGATGCGTCCGGGAAGGAGACCTTCATCTCCAGGTGGTCGTCCACCACGTCGAAGTTAACGATGCGGTTTCTGGCTCGCGTGGCCATCGCTCACGCTCCCTTCTTCATTCCGGGGGCGGGGGCGAGGGTGAACTGGCCGCGTCCGACCTTGGTGAAGCGGGCGTCCGCGCCCTTCTTCTGGATCTCGCGGAGGATGGCGCTGTAGAGCGTGGCGTGGGGCGTCTTGCCACCGCTGCGGGGCGACCAGAGCCCGCGCTCGGTGATGGTCTCAACCATCTGCTTGGTGTTCATGGGGTCTTTCGCGTCGCCCAGCACCTGGACCGCCGCGTCGATCAGACTCAGCTTCTTATCCTGGGGCGTGGCGTCCTGCTTCGCCCGTTTCTTGCCGGCGCTGCTGGCCATCGCCTGCTCGCTGGCGCTCATGCCCTCGGGGCTGGCCTCGCGCTCATCCCGCAGACGGGCGTTCTCTTGGTCGGCCTTGTGCTTGGCGAGCAGCGCCCGGCGCTCGGCGGCGGTGAGCTTCTTCTTCACCGCCCCCCCGGAAGCTCCCCCGGAAGTCGAGGCAGGCTTGCCTGTGCTGTCCGTCTTGCTTCCGGGGCCGGGGGCGGGGGCGATCTTGTTGCGGAGTTTCTGCGCCGTCTTGATCCGCACCTCGCGGTTGGTCTGGGTGTTGACGCCGACCCAACCGCCGTCCTTGTGCTCGGCCGTGATGCGGACGGGCACGACCTTGTTGGTGATCTTCGCGGCGTAGAGCTGTCCGATCTGTACTTGCTGCTTCTTCACGATGCGTCTCCTTGTTGGAGGGGTGTAGAAAAACGCTCAGCGACATTCGCTGAGCAGGTCTTCGATCTCTTGCGTCTCGCCCCCGGAAATGAAGGCGAGCGTCTCGATGAGCTTCTGGCGGACGTGGCCCAGCTCGCCGGGGCAGCCCCAGTCGTTGGGCTTGCCCTTCGCGTTGGTGCGGTGGCGGTCGAGTTCGAGGTCCAGCCAGTCAAGGACGCGGGCGATGTCCTGGCGGTGTCGGTCGTATTGCTCGCGGGCGGTGGGCGTGGTCATGGTGTGCTCCTTGCGGTTGTTGGCTTCCGGGGGTCAGGCCTGGAAGCGCTGCATCTCGCGGAAGTAATCGTGGATCATGCTGTTGGTGCCGCGGCAGCCGTCGGTGCGGACCTGCGCCTCGATGGCGACCTTGAAGAGGTCCTCGTCGCTGATGGTGGCCGGCACTTCCCAAGTGCGCCAGGCCTGCTGACCTTTTCCGGGGGCGGGGTCGCGGATGACGCTGTCGATCCGGATGTGGCTGTCGCCGCTCTTGCGCTCGATGGTCAGGTGGCCGGCGTCGCCGTCGAGTTCGATTCGTGTGGTTCGCATGGTGGTGCTCCTTCGGTTGGGAGCGGGTTACTTGCTGTTCCGGGGGCTGGTCTTCTTGCCGGCCTCGAGGCCCGCGGCGTAGGCGTCGAGCAGCGCCTGCTTGATGCTCCAGACCGCGTGCTCTTTGAAGTCGTGGCTGTCCCACTTGCGGGTCTCGAGGGTTTCGAGGTCGAGCTGCTCGCGTGCGATCCGCTCGATGGTCTTCAGTGCGGTCTTGGTGGGCTTGGTCTGGTTCATCGTGGTTCTCCGTGTAGTGGTTTTCGCTGTTCCAACAACCACATTAAGCCTCGACCCCGGAAGAACATCAAGGCGTTAATTCCAGTATTTGCAGTTATTTATGGATTAAGGACATGACCTTACACCCGCCCCCGGAAGTGCCCCCGGAAGTGACCCCGGAACCCAATCCCGATGGTCCGCTGAACGCCACGGCCGTGCCGGTCGAACACCTGGCCCGGATGCTGGGCCTGCCTATAGATCACCTACGCCAACACGTCGCCCAGGGCGCGCCCACCAACGCGAACGGGTCGATCAACCTCGTCCACTACGCCGCGTGGTTGAACGCCCCCGGAAGTGGCGACACGGACCAACGTGACGCCGAGGGGAGCGTGGGGTGATGGCGATGGACCTGCGCGCCCTATCCCCGACCGAACTGGTCCGGCTGCTCAACAGCACGCCGGCCGGGGCGGTCGTGAACGCGGCGAAAGTCCACCGGCAGATGAACGAGGCGGGCCTGCGCATCACCGCCGCCGGCGACCCCCGGAAGGTGAACCTGGCCAAGTACGTCGCGTGGCTGGCGCGGGAGCGCGACAAGCCCCGCGCCCAACCGACGTCCTACGCGGAGCGCAAGCTGCGCGAGGCCGAACGCAACCGCGCGCTCTCCAAGGCCGGGCGCGACATCGGCGCGATCCCTTCCGTCGAAGACCCGCACCGCCGTGACCAATGCAAGGTCTCGTTCCGCGGGTTCTGCGAGACGTACTTTCCGGGGGCGTTCCACCTTGAGTGGAGCGACGACCACCTGCGGGTGATAGCCAAGATCGAACGGGCGGTGATCGACGGCGGGCTGTTCGCCTTCGCCATGCCGCGAGGCAGCGGCAAGACCACGCTCGCGCGCATCGCAGGGTTGTGGGCGATCCTCTACGGCTACCGCCCCTACGTGTGTCTGATCGGCAGCGCCGAAGACCAAGCCAAGTCGATGCTTGACGCGATCAAGCGGGAGATGCTGGCCAACGACCTGCTGCTGGCCGACTTCCCCGAGGCGATCTACCCCATCCGCAAGCTGGAGAACAACGCCCGGCGGCAGATCGGCCAGCTCTGCCAGGGCAAACCCACCTACATCACGTGGTCGGCGGATCGGCTGGTCATGCCCACCATCGACGGTTCCCCTTCTTCCGGGGGGATCATGACCGTGGCGGGGTTGGATTCGAATATCCGGGGGCAGCAGCATACGCGGATGGATGGCAGCATCATCCGACCGTCGCTGGTCATCCTCGACGACCCGCAGACGCGGCAGTCGGCCAACTCGCCGACGCAGACCCGGCACCGGCTCTCCATCCTCAACGGCGACGTGCTGGGATTGGGTGGTCCGGGGGTGAAGATGGCCGGGTTCATGACCTGCACGAAGATCTACCACGACGACCTCGCGGACCAGATCCTCGACCGCTCGCGCAACCCCGAGTGGCAGGGCGAATGCACCAAGCTGATCTACAAGTTCCCCGAGTCTTCGGAAGCGGAGAAGCACTGGGACAAGTACGCACAGCTCCGGGCCGAGTCGCTGCGGGAAGGGCGTGACGGCTCGGAAGCGACCGAGTATTACGAGCAGCACCGCGCAAAGATGGACGAAGGTTCGGTGGTCGCCTGGCACCAGCGGTTCAACCACGACGAGGTCAGCGCGCTGCAGCACGCGATGAACCTGAAGCTGCGCGACGAGCCGGCGTTCTTCGCTGAGTACCAGAACGAGCCGGTGGCCGAGCAGACCGACGAGGATGTGCTGACACCTGACCTGGTCGCCACCCGCGTCAACGGTCGCCCCCGCAAGGTGGTGCCCGTCGAGTGCACGCGGCTGACGGCGTTCATCGACGTGCATGACAAGCTGCTGTACTACGCCGTATGCGGCTGGGCCGAGGACTTTACGGGGTTCGTCATCGACTATGGGACCTACCCCGACCAGAAGCGGGCGCTGTTCTCGCTGCGCGACGCAAAGAAGACCCTCGGCGACCTGCTTCCGGGGGCCGGCGTGGAGGGCGCGGTGCAGGCCGGGCTCGAGCAACTGGCGACGACGCTGCTGACCACGGACTACAAGCAGGGCGAGGGCATCCTCCGGATCGAACGCCTCCTCATCGACTCCGGCTACCTCCCCGGGGTCGTGGCCAACGTCTGCCACAAACTTCCGGGGGGCGGTTCCGGGGGGGCGATGCCGTCGAAGGGGGTGGGCATCAAGGCGGGCAACAAGCCGATGGCGACGTATCGTCGCCGGCCCGGCGAGCGGCACGGCCATCACTGGTACGTGCCCAACGTCTCGAAGACCAGCGAGTTCCGGCACGTGCAGATCGACACCAACTACTGGAAAAGTTTTCTGCACGCCCGGATGGCGGTGGCCCCAGGCGACCGTGGCGCGTTGACTCTGTTCGGCGACTCGGCCTC
>CAZTLX010000242.1:0-5798 GCA_964614575.1 uncultured Phycisphaeraceae bacterium
CCAGTCCCAGCAGATGCAGCGGCTGCTGACTCTGGCGGATTACGACGTGCCGTACCTGACGATGGACCCGCGTTTCGAGGCGGCGACGCTCGAGGTCTTCGCCGCGATGGTCGCCAAGGGCGTGGTGTACCGCGGCCTCAAGCCCGTTCACTGGTCGATCGAAAACCAGACCGCGCTGGCCGAGGCGGAGCTGGAGTATTACGACCGGGAAGACACGAGCGTTTATGTGATGTTCGATGTGCGATCGGCGATGGGCGATGTGCCGGACGACGCCGCGCTGATGATCTGGACCACCACGCCGTGGACGCTGCCGGCCAACCTGGCCGTGGCCGTGTCGCCCCGCGCCGAATACGGGGCGTATAGCGTGAAGGGCAAGACCGTTATCATCGCGACCGATCTCGCGGCCAAGGTCTTCGCAGCCGAGGGAATCGAATCGGGTGAACCGACCCGGATCATCACTGGAGCCGAATTGGTCGGCTCGACCTATGCGCATCCGTTCCTCAACGACGACCGCGATCGCCGCGTCGTCGCCGCCGACTACGTCACCCTCGAAGACGGCACCGGCCTGGTCCACACCGCGCCGGGCCACGGCGTCGAGGACTACCAGACCGGCCTGCGCGAAGGCCTCGACATCTACTGCCCCGTCCAACACGATGGCACGTTCGATGACACCGCGCCCGAATGGTTGCAAGGCCAAAGCGTGTGGGAAGCCAACGACCTCGTGATCGAACGGCTCAAACAGTCCGGCCACCTGTTCCACGCGCAGAAGTTCATGCACAGCTACCCGCACGACTGGCGTGGCAAAACCCCCGTCATCTTCCGCGCGACCGAGCAGTGGTTCGTCGATGTCGATAAGACCCTGCCCGGCGACGAAGCGGCCGGGGGCGGCAAGAGCATCCGCGAGCTGGCACTGGACAAGACCGCGGCGGGCGTGGACTTCTTCCCCGCCTGGGGCCGCAACCGCATGCGCGGCATGCTCGAAACCCGGCCCGATTGGTGCCTCTCGCGCCAACGCGCCTGGGGCCTGCCCATCCCCGCGTTCTACACCGAGGACGGTGGCACGCTGCTGACCGAGAAGAGCGTCCGCGCGGTCGCCGACTTCATCCGCGAGAAGGGGTCGGACGCGTGGTTCGCCGCGCCCCCGGAAGCGATCCTGGCAAACTACAACTCAGATGAAGACCCGGACGCCGATGACAACATCGACAAGGCCACCCTCACCAAGTCCACCGACATCTTCGATGTCTGGTTCGAGTCCGGCTCATCCTGGTATTCATGCATGATGCAGCGCGGGCTGGCGCACGACCCGGCCCAGGTCCAGCCGGTCACCGACCTCTACCTCGAAGGCTCCGATCAGCACCGCGGGTGGTTCCAGCTCTCGCTGCTGCCGTGCCTCACCGTGACGGGTCAGCCGCCCTTCCGGGGGGTGCTGACCCACGGGTTCATGGTCGATAAGGACGGCCGCAAGATGAGCAAGTCCGGCGGCAACGCGCTGGACGTGGACGAGCTATTGAAGCACTACGGCGCCGACGTCTGCCGCTGGTGGGTCAGCTCGCTGAACACCGACAACGACATCAAGGTCGATGAGAGCTTCTTCAAGCTGGCCGGCGAGGAATACCGCAAGGTCCGTAACACGCTGCGCTTCATGCTCAGCAACCTCAGCGACTTCGACGCGGGCACGATGGGCCGTCAAGACGCGGAGGGCGCCAAGCCAACGCTGGAATCCTGGCTGCTCGGCGAGCTGCAAAAGGTGTCGGACACCGTTTTGGGGGCGTATGAGTCGCACCAGTACCGCAGGGCGCACGAGGCGCTGTTCAACTTCTGCAACGACACGCTCAGCGCGGTTTATCTCGCGGCGGTGAAGGACCGGCTGTACTGCGACGCGCCCGACAGCCCGCGGCGGCGGCGGGCGCAGGCGACGCTCTACCAAACCACGCGAACGATCACCGCGCTGCTCGCCCCCCTGCTGCCGCACACCGCCGACGAGGCTTGGCGCGAGTTGCACGGCGACGAGGCGTGCGTGCATCTGGAATGCTTCGACAAGATTGAGCCGCCCGCGGCCGCTACGCCGTGGCAACCGGTCATGGCCGCACGCGATCGCTGGCTCAAGGCACTGGAAGAAGCGCGGCAGTCACGCGAAATTGATAACCCGCTCGACTGCGGCCTGCGCGTGCCCGCCCCGGCCGACACCCCGGTCGATCGGTTCGACCCCGCCGATCTGGCCGACCTCTGCGGCGTCAGCCGCTTCGCGTTTGACGCGTCGGTCGATAAGCCGACGGTGGACGACCTGCGTGATGAACTTCGCTGCGAGCGCTCATGGAAGCGCGATGGCACCGTCAAGCAGCGCAGCGACGGCGGGATGCTCAGCGAGCGCGATGCGGCGGCGCTGGGGCTGGGGTGAGCGGCTCGACCAAACCCCCGCCCCGATCCCGCCGATGATGATGGGGAGGAGCGGCAGATGGAGGTCGAGGTCCGAGAAGTGCGCGTGGGGGAGGTCGAAGCGGCCGTGGCGTTCGCGCGGAAGGCCGGCAGCACGGTGGACGCGGCGCGCGTCGTGCCGGGCATGAGCCTGTTGGCGTGGGACGGCGACGAGCCGGTCGCCGCGCTGCTGGGGCTGCGCACGAGTGATGGGACGCACGAGATGGAACTGACCTTCGCCGAGGGCGCGGCCGACGAACTGGGCCGACGGCTGATCGACACCGCCCTCCTCAAGCTGCGCAGCCGACACATCGCCAAGTCGCGCCTGCGGATCACCGGCGAACAGCAGGCCGCGGCCCTGTGGTCGGCGGTGAACTGGACGCCCGGAAAAATCCCCGGCAAGCTCCCGGGCAAAGCCGCCTGATTCAACGACAGCCGGGACGCTCCGCGTCCCCGGTCCCCCGAGTCGCCTCCCCGGCGGTGGCGCAGGGGCGTGCTGCCCGTGCGCAACACCGCCCGCGGCCCGCGCTGTTGCCCGCACGCAACACCGCCTTAACCCGATGCCGGATTCGGCCGATCCTCATGGAGGATGGCCTACCTCTTCCGCAAACGTCGGCCCGAGATGGACCCGCCGCCCCCCGCGGCCACCGAGGGCGGCCCGGCCCGCCGGCTGTCGAGCGACGACTCGCCGGCCACGCCCGCGCCGCCCCGGCTTACGCCGCAGGACCCGGCCGCGCAGGCTCCGTTCCCGCGCTCGCTGGCCGAGGCGATCCGCCTGCGGAGGCCTCGCGATGGTGCGTAACGCCCGCCCCCTCGCCGCCCCCGCCGAGGCCGAGCGTGGTGCCGACCGCCCCGCCCCGCCGCGCATCCTCATCGTCGATGACGACCCGATCGCCGCCGAGGCGATGGCCGAGCTGCTGGCGCGTGACGGCCACGCCACCGCGATCGCGCCCGATGGCGAGGCGGCGCTGGCGATGCTCGAAGACCCTATACCCGAACAGGCCCACAAATCGGAGGATTCGCGGCCCGCCTTCGGCCTGCTGCTCACCGACCTGAACATGCCCCGGCTCGATGGGCTCGAACTGCTGCGGCAGGTCCGCCGGCGGCACCGCGGCGTGGTGCCGATCGTCATCACCGGCTTCGGCCGGATCGACGCGGCGGTCGAAGCGGTGCGTCTGGGCGCGATCGATTTCCTCACCAAGCCCATCGTCGCCGACGACCTGCGCCTCGCCGTGCGAAAAGCGATCCACCAGCACACGCTGCTCAGCGAGAACGGCACGCTGCGCGATCGGCTCCGCCGACACGAGGGCGTGGGCACGCTGCTGGGCCACGACCCGGCCATGCAGCGCGCGTTCGCGATGATCGAAGCCGCCGCAGCCACACGACGGCCGATCCTCATTACCGGCGAAACCGGCACGGGCAAGACCGCCGCGGCCCACGCCATCCACCGCCGCGCCGCCGCGCACGCCGCCGCCACCGGCGAAGCGGCCGGACCCCTCGTCCGCTTCGCTTTCGGCGCCGAGAGCGAGGCGGCGCAGGAGGTGTCGCTCTACGGCTCGGCCGAGGGCGCACGCAAAGCCCGGCCGGGCGCTCTGGCCGAAGCGGGGGGCGGCACACTGGTCCTCGACCACCTCGAACGCGCCACCGATCATCAGCAGGCGCAGCTCCTGCGCCTGCTCGAAGACAACACCTACCAGCTAGCCGGGCAGACCGAAGATCGCATCAACGAAGCCCGCCTCATCTTCACCAGCACCGCCGACCTGGCCGAGCGCGTGGCGGATGGGCGTTTCCGCGAGGCGTTGTATTACCGGCTTCAGCCCAGCGCGATCGCGCTGCCGGCCTTACGCGCCCGGCGCGGCGACCTGCGGTTGTTGGCCGAGCACTTCGTGGCGCGGCAATCCGCCGAGCTGCGCAAGACCCGTCGGCTGGGCGACGCGGCATTCACGCTGCTTAACCGCCACGCGTTCCCGGGCAACGTCCGCGAGTTGGAGCAGGCGATCGCCCACGCGGTGATGGTGAGTACCGGACCTGTCATCGAGCCGGACGACCTGCCCGAATCGATCCGGCCGCACGATCACGCGGTGGTGGCGGTGGAGGCCCAGACCCCGGCCGGTTCGGTGAGTATCCCGGCGTTGCGGGGCGAAGCGGGGTGGACGCCGACGCCGCTCGAAGAAGCCCTCAAGCATTGCGAGAAGCAGGTCCTGGTCGCGGCGCTCGAAGCGAACGGCTGGAACCGTTCGGAAACCGCGCGGCAGCTCGACATCAACCGCGTCACGCTCTACAAGAAAATCCGCGCTTACCGGCTGGATGAGCCGGATTAATCGACCGGGCCTTATAGTGTCCGCATGACCACCGCGCTAAGCGACGGCCTGGCGGGGGTGACACCGTCGGCCGTGCGGCGACGGCGTGTCGCGCGGGTCGTCGCGATGTATCTGCTGCTGATGGGCACGCTGGGCGTGGCGGTGTGGGGCGGCGTGGAGTTGCGGCGTTGGGCGTGGGACACCGCCGAGCCGATCCGTTTTCAATACGACATCCAGAACGCATTTAATCAAGGCCGGCGGGCACTGGATGTCGGCTATCTCCATGTGTACGACCAACTGGTCGATCGCCACGGCACCGATGGGCGCTTCGACCTGGATTACCCGCCGCTGCGTCTGCTGGTGATGACCCGGTGGGTCGCGTGGCTCGGGGCGCAGGAGCCGGGCATCGAGCGCTGGCGAAACGAGTATGCGCTGACTCGGCCGCTGCTGCGTCTGAATCTGGCGATGGAATTGGCGTCGGTGGTCGCGGTGTTTGTGCTGGTGCGGTGGTGGGTACGTCGGCAGGCGGGTGCCCTGGCGGAGCCCTGTGAAGTGAAGGCGGCGGGGTGGGGCGCGCTGGCGGCGTTGCTGCTGTGGTTCAACCCGGCGCTGATCCTCAATGCGCACGCCTGGCCGCAGTGGGACGCGTGGGCGCTGCCGTTCTTCCTGTGGGCGTTGTGGATGGTGAGCGTGGGGCGATTCGGGCCGGCGGGCTTCATCATCGCGGTGGGCGCGATGTTCAAGGGGCAGGTATTGATCGTCGCGCCGGTGCTGGTGCTGATCCCGCTGCTGCGCGGGCAGATCGGCGGGGTGCTGCGCATGGCGCTGGGCTTTGCGCTCGGCGGCGTGGCGTGTGCCGCGGCGTGGCTGGTGCCCGATGCGCCGGCGGTCAAATTCGCGGCGGGCCTCGCGGGGCTGATCACGCTGCCGGCGTGGGCGCTGCACCGCCGTGGGCCGCGGGGCTTGCGGGTGCAGGTGATCGCGGCGGGGTCGGTCGTGGTCGGCGTGCTGCTCGCGGCGGCGCTGCTCGGCGGCAGCTTCGCGTGGTTCCACGTCGGCTTCGGCTAAGCGACCCGCAACCAC
>CAZTLX010000243.1:0-5737 GCA_964614575.1 uncultured Phycisphaeraceae bacterium
TGGTAGTGCTGGGCGAAGCGGTGGGCCTCGTCGCGGATCGCCTGGCACAGCTTCAAACCGAGGTTCTCCCGCCCGAGTTTGATCGGCTCGTCGCGCCCCTGCTGGTAGATCAGCTCCTCCTTCTTCGCCAGCGAGATCACCATCGGCGGCTTGTGCGGCATGTCCCGCAGCGCTTCGAGCGCGGCATGCAACTGGCCGAGCCCGCCGTCGATGATCACCACATCCGGATACAGCTCCTGCCCCTGCCCCGCCTCGCGATACCGCCGCGAGACCACCTCGCGGATGCTGGCGTAGTCGTCGTTCCCGCCGGCGACCGTCTGGATGCGATACCGCCGATACTCGTTTTTCAGCGGCCGGCCATCGACGAAACAGACCTTGCTGCCCACCGTTTCGCCGCCCTGCAGGTGCGCGATGTCGATGCACTCCAGACAACGGATCGGTTCGTCCAGGCCCAGCGTCTTGCGCAGGCTTTCAAGCCCTTTGCGGGGGTCGGCCACGAACGATTCGGTCTCGGGTTGCCAGCCCTCCTTGCGTGAGCCGCGCTCGTCGAGCTTCTCCAGCGCGCGGACCTGATCGCGCAGCACCGCAGCCCGCTCGAAATGCAGGTCATCCGAAGCCTGCTGCATCTCGGCCCGCATCTCGCGCAGCATCACCGACCGCTTCGACCCGAGGAACCGCACGAAGCGGTCGATGTCCTCGCGGTACGCCGCGCGGCTGAGCTTCGCGGCACACGGCGCGGTGCATTGCCCGATCGGGTGGAGCAGGCACGGCCGAAAAAACCTGCGCGGGTCTTTTTCACCGGCTGGGGGTTCTTCGATTTCCAAATGACACGTGCGGAACTTGAACACCTTCTGCAGGAGCTGCACCGACTCGCGCAACGCATACACGCTCGTGAAAGGCCCGAACACCTTCGCCCCCCGGAAGTTTTCGTCGGTGGGGTTGCGCGTGATGTAGACCCCCGGGAATTGGTCCCTCATCGTCACGACGAGGTAGGGGAACGTTTTGTCATCGGTCAGCCGGGCGTTGAAGCGCGGGTGCAGGTCTTTGATCAGCCGATTCTCGGTCAGCAGCGCCTCCCACTCGCCCTCGCATTCGATGGTGTCGACGTCTTCGACCAGCTCGATCAGCCCGGCCTTCTTCGGACCCAGCGACGCGCCGGGGTTGGCCACGGTGGACGGCTGAAAGTACGACGCGACACGGTTGGGCAGCACCGACGCCTTGCCGACGTAGAGCACCACGCCCTTGGCGTCTTTCATGAGATAGACGCCGGGCGCTTTGGGCAGCGCGCGGGCCTTGGCCAGCAGGCGGACAAAGCGATTGTCGGGGTCGCCCCCGGAAGATGACTTACGTCCGGGGGTGGGATCGCTTCCGGGGGTGGCATTACTTCCGGGGGGGGGATCACTTTGGGGTGCGGGGGTATCGGGCATCGACAGACCGATTGTAGGTCGCTTCATGTCCCGCCACCCGGAATCGGCAAACGGATGCCGCAGAGCGGTGGTGGAGCGACGACGCGGAGACAGGACCAGGAAAACTTGTGAACGAGGTGTCGGCCACAAGTAGCCACAAAAGGCACGAAAAGGAACAGGCTGATGTTCTACTTCTTGTGCTTGTTGTGCCTTCTTATGGCAATGCCGATTGACGGCTCCTTGCCCTTCTCCGCGTCAGACCCCCACCGCGTCTGTGCGTTGTTACCGCGCCACCTTCAGCCGGGCTTAATTGCCCCGCAGCGGCTGGTTGTCGTCTTCTTCGAGGAGTTGTCGGATGAGTTGGGTGCGGTCGGGGCGGGTGGCGCGGGCGTCGTCACGGACCAGCGACTGGTCGGCGACGAGGTTGATCTCGATCGGCACACCATCGACCGATCCGCCGTGCAGATCGGTGACATCGACCTTGAGGATGTACTTGCCGACGCTGAGGCGGGCGGGGAGGGTGATCATCTGCACGACGAAGAAATCGCGGCGCTGGTTGCGTGAGCGATCGACGATCTGCTGTGTCTCGTGCCGCCACACTTTTTGCCCGTCCCAGTCGGTGTAGAGCGCGACCTCCTGCGCGAGCTTGACCTCGTGCTGGCCGTTGCCGATCTCGACCGGCGCGAAGTTCTCCAGCTCGAGATAGATGATCATTTTGTTGTCGCGGCCGGCCATGAAGGTGCGGCTGTCGAACGGCTCATACACGCCGAAGCCCTCGACGCGGCGGCATAGCTCGGCGGTGCGGATCGTCAGCGGCAGGCTGCCGTAGAGGTCGTCGAGCGCCACCGCGACCGCGCGGCGATCGACCCGCCCTTCCGCCGAGGTCAGTTGATGCCGAAAGAGCTGCACCATGCTCTGGAACCGCGCGACCTGCTCGACCTGCGCATCATCGAGCCCCTCGAGGGCTTCGGGGTCGATCGGCCGACCGGGCTCGGCGGCGGTGAGCAGCGCCTCATCCAATGCCTTCTGCAGCGCGGTGCCCGGCCCGCGGCGGACCTGCGCCAGCAGGGTTTCGAGCAATTCGGTGCGGCTCATCGACGCGAGATTCATCGGCTCACGCTCCGGGGCCGGCTCGGCGTCCGCTTCGGGGGCCGGCGGCGTCGCCGCATCGGGCAGCGATGCGGCGGTCATGGCCGGATTCGTGGGGTCCTGATGCGACAGCTCGATGCTCGGGGTGGTGACGGCCTGGGCGTTGTTCGCGTTGGCGGCACCCGCCTCGGACTCGGCGTGCGGATCGATCCATAACACCTCGGGGTCGGGGACCTGCAACCCCGAAGGCGTGTTGGACCGCGCCATCGCCTCGGCCAGGCGCTGCGCTTCGGCCTCGGCCGCCGCCTCGGCACGCGTGTCTTGTGTGTCCGTCGGCGACACATCGGCGTCGCGCTGCTTCGGCGCGTTGTTGCAGCCGCCGAACAGCAAAAGCCCGCCGGCGGTCGTCGCGGCGAGCAGGACGGTCAGGCGTTGGGTCACGGGTCGGTGCATGCGTGCCTCCTGCACGGTTTGAAATTCACGGGACATCCTGTCCACGTTCCCCGGAGCCATCACGGTTTTATTACAGGTTATCGGCCATCGCGACGGTGAAGCATTCGAGATTCCGCCGCGCCACGCCGAAGCCTCGCTTGGAGCGGGCGTCGGCTTCGAGCACCCCGCCCAGCAGACGTAACGCTTTGCCTTCGCCCATCTTACGCAGCACGCTGTTGACCATCTGCTGGCGCGGGCCCCACAGCTTCAACGCCTTGCCGATGTCCCCCTCGCTGTAGCCCTGGGCCCGCATCGTCTCGGCCGCGGCCAGCTTCCGTATCAGGTCGGCGACGCAATACGACACCAAAACCTCCGGCTGGCCCGACAGGTCGATGATCTCGTGCAACGCCTCGGCCGCCGCGCCCCCCGAGCCGCGCTGCATCGCCCCCAGGATCGCCTCCTGCACCGCCCACGCCTGCTCGTCGCTGCCCTTACCGACCACCTCACGCACCAGCTTCTCGTCGATCGGTTGCCCCGGCCCGGCCATCAGCGCGAGCTTGCCCGCCTCCGCATCGAGCGCCCCCAACTTCGCGCCGATGCGATCGACCAGCAACTGTGCCGCGCCGCGCGTGATCGTCGTGCCGTGCTCCGCCGCGACGCGCTCGATCAGCCACTTACCCGCCTCGGCGGGCTTGAGCTCCTCGCACTTGATCAGCGCCCCGACCTTCGCGATCTGTTTATCGAGGTTGCCGCGGTTCCACGTCTCGGCCCGCAGCACCAGCGTCGCGTGATCGACGGGGTTCGCCGCGTAGCGCTCCATCGCCTCGCGGTGGTTCTTCACGAACTCATCGGCGCTATCGACGATCACGAGTTTGTAGGACGCCATCAACGAATAGCCGCGCACCTCGTCGAAGACGTCCGCGAGCGTGGCGGTCTTGCCGTCGAAGATAAAGGTGTCGATCTCGCCCTGCTTCTCGACCAGCGCGGCCTTGAGCTCGGCGAGCATCTGGCGTTTGATCATCTCCTCCTTGCCGTGCAGCGCGACGATGCGGGCCGAGGCGTCGAGCGAGGCGTCCTTGGCGGCGCTGCGGGAGGCGGAGGCTTTCTTGCGCGGGGGCATGGCGAGAGTTTAACGGATGAGCGCGCTGAGCGGGGCGCAGCAGGCGTGTTTAGCGGGAGGCACGAAGTGCCCCGTTTCTTCGCGAGATCGGCGTCTCCATGAGGATATCCCGCCAAAGCTCCGCTGCGGTGCGCCTTGGCGGGCTCGGGTGGCGAGCGGTTATCCCGTCAGCCGGGACAGGGCGAGGGTGGCGAAGATGAGGACGGTGAGGAAGCTGGAGAGGTCGACGATGGTGGTGAGCAGGGGCACCGAGGCCATGGCGGGGTCGATCCCGACGAAGCGCAGCAGCAGCGGGACGGTGCCGCCGACGCCCTTGGCGATGACCATGACCGGGGGGATGGAGCCGCCGATGACCAGGGCGAGCCACGGGTCGCCGCGCCAGGCCCAGGCGATGAAGAAGAGCACGACGCCCAAGAGCGCGCCGTTGACCCCCGCGACGGCCGCCTCTTTCCCGAGGACAAGGAAGAAGTCGCCGGGCTTGATCAGGCCCAGGGAGATCTCGCGCATGGACACGGCCACCGCCTGCCCGCCGCCGCTGCCGCACAGACCCGCGACGACCGGCAAAAAAGCCGCGAGAATCGGCACCTGCTGCACCGTGCCCTCGAACAGCGCGATGATCGTCGCCGAGACGATCAGCAGCAGGAGGATCGGCAGCAGGAACGCGAGGCGGCGCAGGGCACGTGACCGCAGCGCCATCGAACGCAGCTCCTCGCCACGGATGATCCCGCCGAACTTCGCCAAGGCCTCCTGCGCCTCTTCGCGGATCGCCTCCTGCACCGCGGCACGGCGGACCACGCCGACCAGACGGCCGTCCTCCTCGACCACGGGCACCGCCATCAGATCGACGCGGTCGAACAGGTCCTCCAGCTCATCGAGGTGCGTATCCACCCGGACGGTGATCGGCTCGGCGATCAGGGTGCTGCGCAGCGGCTGGCCCGGCTGGGCCATGACCAGCGAACGCATCGGGCACACGCCCACCAGCACGCCGGCCCCGTCCAGCCCGTAGAGATACCGGACTTCATACTCGTTATATTTCTCGGCGTGGCGGCGCAGGTCGCGGCGGACCTCGGTCACGTCCTGGTCGGCCGGGTAAGCCAGGTATTCGGTGATCATCAGCCCGCCGGCGGTGTCGTGATCGTAGTCGAGCCGGCCCCGCACGTCCGCCGCCTCCTCCGGGTCCATCCGCTGAAGGATGGCCTCGGCGGCGGCGTCGGTGACCTCGCCCAGCACGTCCGCCTGCTCGTCCGAGTCCATCTCATCGACGAGCTTGGCCGCGATCTGCGGCGGCAGCTCCTCGATCATGTCGGCGGTGTGGCCGTCGTCGAAGTGCTCGAACAGGTCCGCGCCCAGGTCCGGGTTCACCGTCGCCAGCAGCGAAAACATCCGCGAGCGGCGGTCCGGGTCCAGGTGCGAGATCGTGTACGCCGTCTCCTCCGGCGGCAACTGCTTGAAGAACGCAACCAGCGCATCACCGTCCCGCCGATCGACGATCCGCTGGACCGCCGTCCAAGGCTCGACCGGGGTTTCAACGATGTCCACACTGTCGGTCATGCGATGAGTGTAACCGACGAGGTTTGGCGGCGGTTAAGCCGCGGAGGGGCATATCGTGCCGCCCGCTAAACGCGCCCCGCGCTGTTGAGCGGGCCGCACGTAGTGCCCCGTTCTAAAACTTCCGGGGTTTACTTCCGGG
>CAZTLX010000244.1:0-1640 GCA_964614575.1 uncultured Phycisphaeraceae bacterium
ATAGGGCCATGAGCAATTAGCCTTTAGCAGTTAGCAGTTAGCAGTTAGCAATCAGCAGTTAGCAATCAGCGGTGGATTTGGGGTCCGTGTTTTGGATTGAGCTAATCGCTAACGGCTATTAGCTCATCGCTTCCTTACCAGGACGCCTTTCGCATGCCGGGGATCTTTCCCTCCAGCGCCAGCTCGCGGAGCTTGATGCGGGAGATCTTGAACTTGCGGTACACCCCGCGGCTGCGGCCGGTCAGGGCGCAGAGGTTGCGGACGCGGGTGGGGCTGGCGTTGCGCGGCAGCTTCTGGAGGCCGGCGTAGTCGCCGTCCTTCTTGAGCTGGTGCCGGCGGTCGGCGTACTTGGCCACGGTGGCCGCGACCTTCTTGTTCCGTTCGATGGTGCTTCTGCTTGACATACGTTTGTTTCCGGGGGGTGCCACTTCGTGGCGACCGCTAAACGGGGAGGTTTGCTCGGGTCGTTTAGTTGTTCTTGGCGTCTTGTTTCACGAAGGGCAGGCCCATCTCGGTGAGGGCGGCCTTGCTGATCGGGTCGGTGGAGTTCTGGAAGACCAGGCTGATGTTCATGCCGTGGGTGAACTTGGCGTTGGCCATATCGATCTCGGGGAAGATGCCCTGCTCGGTGATGCCGAAGCTGTAGGAGCCGCGGCCGTCGAAGCTGGTGGTCTTGAGTCCCCGGAAGTCTTTGATCCGGGGGATGGCGAGGTTGATCAGGCGGTCGAGGAACTCCCACATGCGGTCGCCGCGGAGCGTGACCATCGCCCCGACCTCGTAGCCGGCGCGGAGCTTGAAGTTGGCGACCGACTTGCGGGCCTTCTTCATCACCGCCTTCTGGCCGGTGATCAGCGACAGGTCCTGGAGCACCTGCTCGCGGGCGTTGGCGTTGAGCTTGGTGCCCTCGAGCTGCTTGCCCAGGCCGACGGTGATCATGATCTTGTCCAGCCGGGGCAGCGCCATCGGGTTGGTGATCCCGAAGTCGGCCTTGAGCTTTTCACAGACCTGCTCGCGGTATTGTTGTTTAAGTCGTGGGGTCATGGTGTTGCTCTCATCGAGCGAGCCGGCTCGTGTCGAGCCGGGGTGCCGGGCCGACACGGCCCGGATCGCGGTATCGGGTTTACTTCGCCTTCTTCAATGCCGGGCCGAGCTGTTCGCCGTTGCGGGCGGCGAGGCGGACCTTGCTGCCATCGTCTTTGGTCTGGAAGCGGACGCGGGTGGGCTTGCCGCCGACGACGGGGCTGACGTTGGAGATGTGGATCGGCATCTCGCGGTGCAGCACGCCGCCCTGGGGGTTGGACTGGGTCGCCCGAGCGTGCTTGGTCCGGACGTTCACGCCCTCGACCACCACGCGGTCTTCATCGACCAGGACGCGAAGGATCTTGCCGGTCCGGCCCTTGTCGGCGCCGGCGGTGACCATCACGGTGTCGCCTTTTCGTACGTGTCGTGCCATTGTTTTAGCCTTGAGCGTTGAGCTTGCGCTCGGTTCTGCCTTGCCCTTGCCGTGGACTTCAAGCTCATGGCTCAAAGCTCACGGCTCACGGCCTCTCACACCACCTCGCTGGCGAGTGAGACGATCTTCATGAAGTTGCGGTCGCGCAGCTCACGGGCGACGGCGCCGAAGATGCGGGTGCCGCGCG
>CAZTLX010000244.1:1650-5736 GCA_964614575.1 uncultured Phycisphaeraceae bacterium
TTGTCTGGTAGTTGTCCGTTGGGCTAATAGCTAAGGGCTAATAGCTAACGGCTCGGTTCTTACACCACCTCGCTGGCCAGCGAGACGATCTTCATATAGTTCTTTTCACGCAGCTCACGGGCGACCGCACCGAAGATGCGGGTGCCGCGCGGGTTGCCGTCGTTGTCGATCAGCACGATCGCGTTGCGGTCGAAGCGGACGTAGCTTCCGTCGGCCCGGCGGATCGGGTAGTTGGTGCGGACGACCACGCCCTTGACGATCGTGCCGGTCTTGAGGTCGCTGCCGGGCAACGACTTCTTGACCGAGCAGACGACCTTGTCGCCGAGGCTCGCGGTGCGGCGGGTAAACCGGCCCCGCGCGGTCGAGCCGCCCAGCACGCGGATCACGTAAGCGATCTTCGCGCCGGAATTGTCGGCCACATCAACTCGGGATTCTGCCTGGATCATGTCGGGTACTCCGCGTGGGTCGCTCAAGCGGCCACGCCTTTATTCGGTGTCCTCGGTCGCCTGGCCGGTGGCCTCGGCGGGGGCTTCGGTCGCGAACTCGACGGCGGCGGGCGCCTTCTCGATCACCCGCAGCATCCGCCAGCTCTTGGTCTTGCTCAGCGGCCGGCAGGGCGCGATCTCCACCCGGTCGCCCAGGCCCGACTCGTTGTTCTCATCGTGGACGTGGAACTTGCCCGTCCGCCGCAGGTACTTGCCGTACTTCGCGTGCAGGTTCTGGAAATCGACCGCCACGGTGCGGGTCTTGCTCCGCTTGTCGGAGACCACCACACCGATCCGTTTACCTTTGAGCGCGCCGCGTGTGCTGCTCATACCGAGGCTCCCTTCAGTTCACGGCTGCGCTTCTCGGTCAGCAGCCGGGCGATGTCTTTACGCATGTTTCCAAGCTGACGCGGGTTCTCGAGCTTCTCGGTCACCGCCGCGCTCTTGAGGTCGAAGAGCTTGCGGCGGAGGTTTGCGGCCTCGACCACCAGCTCTTCGTCCTTCATCTTGTGCAGTTCTGATTTCTTGATCATGGCTTAGGCCTCCCCCGGGCTGAGCCGGGGTCGAAGAATGACGATTAAACGTGCCGACGCTCCACGAAGCGGCAGGCGAACGGCATCTTGTGCGCGACGCGGGTGAACGCGGACTTGGCGATATCCCGCGGCACGCCGGTCAGTTCAAAGAGGATCGTCCCGGGCTTCACGCGGGCCGCCCAGTATTCCGGCTCGGCCTTGCCCTTACCCATACGCGTCTCCAGCGGCTTCTTGCTGATCGGCTTGTCGGGGAACACCCGCACGAACAGCTTGCCCTCGCGGGAGACGTACTGGCGGGCGGCGACGCGGCCGGCTTCGATCTGACGCGCGGTCAGCCAGCCGCCCTCGGTCACCTGCAGGCCGAACTCCCCGAACGCGACGTAGTTGCCACGCTGGGCGTTGCCGCGCAGCTTCCCACGCTGCTGCTTGCGGAACTTCACTCGTTTGGGCATCAAAGGCATCGGACGATTCCTTTCGGCGAGCCGGCTCGTGTCCAGCCGGTCCGGGCCAACACGGCCCGTCTCGCGTCATGTCGGTTTAGTGGCGGCCACGGGCGCGGGCACGGGCCCCGGCGGCACGCGATTCGTATTCCTGTTCCTGCTGGGCCTCGTACATGCCCTTGTAAATCCATACCTTCACGCCCAGCGTGCCGTAGGTCGTGAACGACTGCGCGAACCCGTAGTCCACGTTCGCCTGCAGCGTCTGCAGCGGGATGGCCCCCAGGCGGATATCCTCGCTGCGGCTCATCTCGTGGCCGCCGAGCCGCCCGCCGAGCATGATCTTCACGCCCTCGGCGCCCGCGGCCATCGCGGCCTCGGCCTTCATCTTCATCACGCGGCGGAAGCTCGCACGCTTCTTGAGCTGCTCGGCGATCGACTCGGCGATCAGCGTCGCGTCCATGTCCGGCTTGTTGACCTCGATGCAGTTGATCGAGACGTTGCGACCGGTCATCGACTGCAGCGCCGCGGTCAGCTCGTCGATGTTCTGGCCCTTGGGCCCGATCACCAGGCCCGGCCGGGCCGTCTTGATGATCACCTTCAGCTCTTCGCGGGTCCGCTCGATGTGGATATCGGAGACGGCGGCGAAGGGCGGGCGGCGGTTGAGCTGGTTGTCGAGGAACCTGCGGATCTTCTGGTCCTCGACCAGCAGCTCGCCGTACAACGCCTTGGGCGCGTACCAGCGTGAGCGGTGCGCCTCGGTGATGCCGACGCGGAAGCCGAATGGATGAACTTTTTGTCCCATGGGTCTTCTTTCAATGCACCGGGTCGATACGGCCCGGCTCGCTAATCGTGCTTACTTTTCATCCACGCTGACGGTGATGTGGCTGGTCCGCTTGAGGATCGGGTGGGCCCGGCCTCGGTCTTTGGGCTGCCAGCGCTTCATCGTCGGGCCGGCGTCGACGCGGGCGTCGCTGACGAACAGGCGGCGGAGGTTGGCCTCGGCCTGGTCGGCGTTGTTCTGCGCCGCGAGCAAGGCGTTGCGGACGAACACGGCCGCACGCTTCTTGGACACTTCCAACTCGATCAGCGCGGCCTCGACCGACTTGCCGCGGATCAGGTCCACGACCAGTCGCGCCTTCTGCGGGCTGATGCGGGCGCCGCGGTGTACGTTGGTGTAAGGCATGGTGCGTCTCTCGTTTCTCGCGTGGCTCATTGCGTGGCTCGCTGAAGCGACCACGCCGTTTTGTTTCTACTTGCCGCCGGCGGCGCGTTGGGCCTTGGTGCCGGTGGTGTGGGCTCTAAACAGTCGGGTCGGGCTGAACTCCCCGAGCTTGTGGCCCACCATGTCTTCGGTGATGAACACGTTGTTGAAGACCTTGCCGTTGTGCACCAGGAAGGTGTGCCCGACGAATTCGGGGACGATGGTGCAGGCGCGGGCCCAGGTCTTGAGCGGCTCTTTCTTGCCCATCTGGTTGAGCTGCTCGACCTTGCGGTAGAGCTTGAAGTCAACAAACGGGCCTTTTTTCAGTGATCGTGCCATATCTGGTTCCATTTAGCCCCCGACGCATCGTCGGGGGCCGCCCCGCGGGCCGCAGGCCCGGGGCGAAATAAATCATTTCAACTTCAACTGCCCGTACCGTTTGCTCACCCGGCGGCGGATGATGCGTTTGTTTGAGGGCTTGCCGTGCTTACGCGTGCGGCCGCCCTTGGCGAGCGTGCCGGTCTTGCTGGCCGGGGGCCGGTTGCTCTTGGACCCGCCGTCGCCGCCGCCCATCGGGTGGTCGTGGTGGTTCTTGGCCATGCCGCGGGTGTGCGGGCGTCGGCCGAGGTGGCGGCTCTTGCCGGCCTTGCCGAGCACGACCTTGTTGTGATCGACGTTGCCGACCTGCCCCAGCGTCGCCCGGCACTCCACCGAGACCTGGCGGATTTCACCGGACGGCAGCACCAGCGTCGCCCAGCCGCCTTCCTTGTTGGACAGGCGGGCGTACATGCCGGCCGAGCGGCAGAGCTGCCCGCCCTTGCCCGGCTCCATCTCAATGTTGTGCAGGTTCAACCCCGCGGGGATGAACTTGATCGGCATCGCATTGCCCACGGCCGGCTCCACCCGGGCGTCGGAGGAGACCACGGTCATCCCGTCGGTCAGGCCGATCGGGCTGAGGATGTAACGCTTCTCGCCGTCGGCGTATTCGAGCAGCGCGATGTTGGCCGAGCGGTTGGGGTCGTACTCGATCCCGACGACCTTGGCCTTGACCTCGAGCTTGCTCCGCTTGAAGTCGACCAGGCGGTAGCGCTGCTTGTTGCCGCCGCCGCGCGAGCTCACGGTGATCTTGCCGTGGTGGTTGCGCCCGCCGTGCTTCTTCTGCGCTCGCAGCAGCGTCTTCTCCGGCTTGGTCTTGGTCACCTCGGAATAGAGGTTGACCGAGGCGTTGCGCCGGCCGGGCGAGGTTCGCTTGTAGGTTCTGATGGCCATGGTTCTTAGCCTTGAGCTTTGAGCATTGAGCGATGAGTTTGTTTGCGTGGCCTTGGCTCTTGGCTCAAGGCTCATCGCTCACGACTCCTAAAACAGTTCAATCCGGTCCTCGTCGTGGAGTTGCACGATCGCCCGTTTCCAGGTGCTGGTCTTGGCCG
>CAZTLX010000245.1:0-5705 GCA_964614575.1 uncultured Phycisphaeraceae bacterium
CATGGCCAACCCCAAGATGTTGGGGTGGTTCCGGGGGCGTTCTGGGGGGTTTCCGGGGGTGGGGGTCAGGCTCGTATGAGGCGCTGGTCTGAGTCGGGGGGGTGTACGAGGCGTTGCATGAGGTCGTCGGTCATCCAGGGCAGGTCCTGGAGGTTGCGGCGGAGGCCGGGGGGGATGGGTTTGCCCTGGCGTTCGTGGCGGGGGCGTGACTTCCAGCGGCGGTGGGTCCAGAGGTATTGCTCGGGGCGCATGCGGATCATGGTTTCCATCGCGCGGTTGTAGCGGGCGGTGACGTAATACAGCGGGTCGCGCTGGTCGGCCCAGTCTTCGGGGTAGATGATGTCGGCGGTGCCGATCTCGTAGCGGAACCCCGGGCCGATGCGGTGCGCGTAGCCGCAGATGATGGGCGCGTCGTGGTTCAGGGCGAGCAGGCCGATGGACTTGTAGGAGCTGGCGAGCCGGCCGAAGAACGGGACGAAGAGGCCTTTTTCTCCGGCATTCTGGTCGGCGATGAAGCCGAGGGCCCCGCCGCGGCCCAGGACGTCGAGCATGCGTTCGGTGGCGTCCCACTTGGTGATGATGCGCATGCCGCGGGCCTCGCGGATACCCAGGAGCCAGTCATTGATGAGCTTGTGGTCGAGGGGCCGGGCGATGGCGTCGACGTCGAAGCCCATGACGGCGAGGTAGAAGCCGAGCATCTCCCAATTGCCCAGGTGGCCGGTGACGAGGATGGCCGGGCGTTGTGAGCCGAGGATCTCGATGGCGGGAGCCATGTCGGTGATGGTGACGCGGTCGGCCCAGCGGTGGGGACTGATGATGCGTGGGGTCTGGATGACCTCGAAGGCGAGGCGGACCAGGTGCTCGTGGCCTTCTCGAGCGACGCGCGCGACCTGCTGGGCGGACCACTCGGGGAAGCAGGCGGCGATGCTGGCCTCGGCGCGTTTGCGGTGGCGGCGGTCGAGGCGGTGGAGGGTTCGGCCGATAAGCGAGGCGGTGTCGAGGTTGGCGTCGATGGGGAACGCGCCGACCGCGGCGGCGCAGAGGCGCGAGGCGACGTAGGTGCTCCACAATTTCACCGGGCCGTAGTGGGCCATGGGGGGATGATACGGGATGGGTATGGGGGTGTGGGGTGTGAAGAGTGGAGAGTGGAGAGTGGGGAGTGGGGAGTGGGGAGTGGAAGGTGGTATGGGAGGTGAGGGGACAGGCGGGATACCTCACCGCAACGCGCTTCGCTCGCAGCGGTGGGCTTGGCGGGGAGCGGGATGGGCTTGGGTGGGTGGGAGAAAGAAAAACCGCCGAGGGCGCGGGGCGCACTCGGCGGTTGAATCGGCTTGGTTGTGGGTGCTTGGGCTTAGCGGCGGTAGTAGCCGGTGAGTGCCAGGAAGCGGTTCTGGTTGAGGACGGGCACGGAGAGGTCACGTGCGGTGGCGGCCAGGCGGTTGTAGGTCTCGTAGTTCTTGCTGGCCTCGGCGTGGGCGCGGATGATGGTCGGGTCGATCTCATCATCGGGCAAGGGTTCGGGGATCGGTGGCTCCTTGCCGAGCACGAGGAAATCGACATCCCAGTTCAGCTCGTCGTTCACCTCACCGCCCCATCGGGAGATCATGCTCTTGATACGGTCGCGGTCGCGTGTGGTGGCCTGACCGGAGTTATCGATGTCGAAATCGCCATAGACGTAGAACTTGTAGGTGGCGTTGGGGTCGTAAATGAGGTTGGCGATCTGATCACCGGGGGTCATGTTGCTGCCGCGCTGCTGGCGGACGATGCGTGCGACGGCGGTGGTGTCGTCGAGGCTGATGACCTCGATGGTCGCCTTGCCGCGGAGCTCTTCGTAATTGTTGAGCTTGATCAGCTCATCCTGCGCGAAGACTTCGAAGGTCATGCCGAGTTGGATGTAATCATCGGCCCCGCGGTTGATGTAGACCTTGTCCTGGTCGGAGACGAGCGAGATGATCTGGCCATCGGAGGGGATGACGTCCGGCGGGCCGATGGTGCCGGCCTTCTCGCGTTCGAGCTGCGCGATGCGCTGGTTTTTCACGGCGATCTCCGCCCGCAGCTCCTCGATCTCGGCGTCCTTGGAGTCGATTTGGCCCTGCATCTCCTGGCGGGTGCGCTCCATGTCGCCCCGCAGGCCGGCGACCATCTGGTCATAACCGCCCGTGGCCGTGGTGAACTTCTGCTCGATCGCGCTGTAGTTGGCAACCGCCCTGTCGAGGTCGGACTGGAAGTTCGCGGCCAGCTTGTCGCGCTGGGCGATCGCCTCGGCGGCGCGCTGCTCGGCGGCGGCCATGGCGGCCTTGGTGTTCTCGATCTCCTTGTCCTTCGCGTCGACGGTCTGGTTCAGCGCGTCGATGTGCGCGAACAGTGGCCCGGCGATGTTACGCGTCTCGACCTTGGACTTTTGAATCGCATCGACCGCGAGGTTCGCGTCGGGCGTGATCATCGACTTGAGTCGCGCGTTCTGATCCATCAGATACTCCACGACGGTCTGGCCCCGGAGGTTGCTGATGATCGTCTGCACGTCCTGTGAGCCCTGCTGCGTCCGATTGGCGTAAACGCCCAGCGCCTCGGTCGCTTCTTCGGCCGTGGCCTGATACTTCTCGTTCTGGGTGTAGGTCACCACGAACAGGATCAGGAAGATAAAGAAACCGGTGCCGACAACCACCAAAGCCCAGGCAAATGCCGCACTGCCGCCGCCACTTCTCGCTCGTGCCATCTTGATGCTCCGAGGGGGGATTCAACCTTCAGGTAGGAAGTCCTAAGTGTCGGTGATAGGCGGGTTTTCGTCAAGCCCGGCCTCCGGAAATCCGCCCGAGCGGTTCAATTGGCCGCCAGCGTCATCGCCACCTCGACCGTGGCCCCCAGCGGCAGGGCCGAGGCACCTACCGCCGCGCGGCGGTGGCGGCCGGCCTCCCCGAACAGCCGGCCCAGCAATTCCGACGCCCCGTCGGCCACCCGGTGCTGCTCGGTGAAGTCGGGTGTGGACGCGACGAACACCGTCAGCGACAGGACCCGCTCGATCCGGTCGTACTCGCCTTCGAGGACCGCCCCGGCGGCGGCCAATCCATTTAGCACGCACTGCGCGGCGGCGGCCTGGGCCTCGGCCAGCGACCCGGCGTCGGGCATCGGCCCGCGCAGCAGCAGTTCGCCCGCGCGCATCGGCAACTGCCCCGAGACCCACACGAGGCCCTCGTGCCACACCGCGGGCAGATAGTCCGCCACCGACTTGGGCGGCGGGGGCAGGGTCAGGCCCAACTCGTCGAGTTTGGCGGGCAGGTCGAGCGCCATTACCCGCGCATTGTCGGTTAGCGGCAGGCCGATGTCGAATCCCGCGGGAGTACCCGGCTGCACCCGGATTATTCCCCCGCCTCGGCCAGCGCCGGACCGCGGGCGCGGTCGATCGCGCTTAGGACCTGCGCGGCGGTGTAGAAGTCGTTCTGGAAGACCTCGCGGCCGTCGGACGCGTAGACCGTCAGCAGCGGGATGGTGACGCGGCCGGTCTTCGCGAGCATGGCCCGGCCTTCGGTGTTGTCGCCGCGGGTGATATCAACCTTGATCGGCGTGATGCCTCGGCTGTTGAGCGTTTGGGCTACGGCGTCACTGTTGAGCACGCGGTGTTCGAGGGCTTTGCAGTTAAGGCACCACTCGGCGGTGAAGTCCATCACGACCACGTCGCCGCGGGCGAGCGCTTCTTCGAACTTTTCGGGGGTGTAATAGACCCAGTTGATCGGCCCGCGGTCGGTCAGGTCGGTCGCGGCCAGGCCGGCACCGGCGATGACCAGCAGGCCGACGGCCGTCCAGGCGGTGCGCTTGATCGGCGAAGGCGATATCTTCCAGATGCGCACGACCAGCCAGCCCGCGGCGGCGACGACGAAGACGGCGACGGCCCACCAGTAGGCGAGGCTCGGCGGCTGAGGCGGGTCGGCGGTGATGGTGCTCAGGCCCACGCCGACGAAGTACGCCGCGGCCGCAAGCATCAAAAGACCCATGATCTGCTTGAGCAGCTCGCTGCCGGGCCCGGTGCGGGGCACGCGGGCGACCAGTTGGGGGAACGCGGCCAGCAGCAGGTAAGGCGACGCCATGCCCACGCCGATCGCGCTGAACGTCGCGAGGGTGACGGCGGCGGGCTGGAGGGTGGCCCACGCCGCGGCCGCACCCATGAACGGCGCGGTGCAGGGCGTGGAGAGCACGGCCGTCATCACGCCGAAGCCGAACGACCCGGCGATGCTCTCCTGCTTCGGGCTGACGGAATAGACCCATGTCGGCAGGCGCAGCGCGAAAACGCCGCACATGCCCACGGCCATGACAGCGATGACCACGCCTACGCCGAGGGTGAACGCCGGCCACTGGAAGAGCTTGTTGACCGCGTCGAAGCCGGTGATCGAGGCGATGAGGATGCCGATACCCAGCCAGAAACCGACGACGCCCGCGGTCATCGCCAGGCCGAGGACGAAGGTGCGGCCGCGGCTGCCGGCGGTCTGGCTCAGGCTCATCACCTTGATGGGGATCACGGGCAGGACGCAGGGCGTGGCGTTGAGCAGCAGCCCCCCCGCCGCCGCGACCATCAGCAGCGAGACGAGGCCGATCAGGCCGGAGGGGTCGAGTGTGAAGAAGTAGAAGTCCACCCCCAACGCGGCGAGGGCCGCGGGATCAGCCGCTTCCGCTTCGTCGTATCCGCCGAAGATCTCGGGGTCCGCCTCCACCGCCGGCAGCGCTTCGTTCGCGGGCACCACGGTCAAGGCCGCCGGCAGGACGAGGTCCGACGGCATCAGGCATGCCTGGTCATCGCACGCCTGGATCGTCAGCTTCACCGCCAGCGCCAGCTCGCCCGGTTCGATGCTCGGCGGGACCGTCACCGGGATGTACGCGATCGCCCGGCCCTCATACACCGGTAACGCGTCCGCCTCCATCAGAAAGTCCACCGCGATCTCGTGGACGGGGGGGTAACGCGTCGGCCCCGTAGCCACGGCTCCCGCCTGCTCGGCGGTCAACTCGATCGACGTCGGGATCAGCCACGACTCGGACGGCGGGAGCTTCGACTTCTCCGCGTTGACGTGGTAGCCCTCGGCGATGTCGAGGATCACCGCCAGCACCCGCTGGTCGCCGGGGTGGGCCTGCGGCTGGTCCCAGACCACCGAGGCCTCGACCACCGAGTCGGACCCGGCCATCTGGGCCGCGGCCGGGCCGGGGGGCATCAACAGAAAGAGGGCAATAAGCAGGGGGCACAGCAACAGGCGGGATAAGTGGAGCATAGGCAGGCGATTGTAGGCTTTGGGGATGGACCACCCGGAGAACGCCCGGCAGCGGAAAATCATTCCCGGCCCTGTGGGATGCGGCCATTGAAGCCCCGGCCACGCCTCGCCCGATAACAAACCGGAGGCCGCGGCACGCGCCGCGACCCGCCGGAGACGACGCATGGCCGAAGTGCTCAATCAGGATGACATCAACGCCCTGCTCTCCGCCGTGGAGGGTGACGATGACGATGCCTTGGGGCTCGGCACGCGGGACCAGGTCTTTTCGCGCCGCCGCGGCGGCGTGCCGGACGATGTCGAGATCCGCGATTACGACTTCAAACGCCCCGAGCGCGTCTCGAAGGATCAGATGCGGGCGCTCGAATCGCTGCACGAAGGCTTTGCCCGCAGCTTCGGCGCAAGCCTCTCGGGCTTCCTGCGCACCATCATGGAGGTCAAGGTCGCCAACATCGA
>CAZTLX010000246.1:0-5674 GCA_964614575.1 uncultured Phycisphaeraceae bacterium
GGGAGTGGGGAGTGGGGAGTGTGGAGTGGGGAGTGGAGAGGGGGGAGCCTCAAGGGTTGTTTTGATGTTTCGCCGCTTGCGGCTTCGCGATATCGCTGCACGACCGGGTGACTTGGTCAATCGTCAAACAGCGCAAAGCCGCCCGCGGCAATACAAGTTGCGGGGGGAGGAGTTTTCAGGGGGTTTTGCTATCGTGTCCGGTTCCATGAAGCGTGTTGAGGACAACTTAAAGCCGTTCACCCCGCCGGACGCGGAGAAGGTCGGCGAGCACCTTTCGCGGTGGATGCCGATGCCGCCGTCGCCCTGGGTCACGCGGGCGCCGATGATCGTGCTCATCGCGTCGCTGGTGTTGATGTTTCTGCTGAGCCATCCGCTGGCGGCGGTGCTGCCTTGGCTGGCGCTGGGGGGGATCCTCATCCAGGGCGCGGCCCGGGTGCGCACGGCCCGGGCGCTGGAGCGCGAGGTGAACGGCCTGGGCGAGCAGGCGATGCTGCGGCGTTACCGCGCGGCGCTTCGCCGCGCGTGGCTGGTGCTGCCCAAGCTGGTGCATCACCCGTCGCTGCACGGCCGGACGGTCGCGGCGCTGGCGCAGAGCCTGGACGACCTGGGCGCATACGAGTCGGCGATCGCGGCGTACGACCACCTGCTCGAAGGCATGCCGCCGCACGGCCCGCCGACGATGCACCTCAAGATCAGCCGGGCCATCGCGTCGCTGCGTGCCGATCACCTGGCCGACGGCGACGAGGCGCTGCGGAAGGTGCGCAGCGCGATCGACCCGTACCTGGGCAGCCCGATCGGCGCGGCGTTCCGCATGGCGCAGCTCATTCAGGACGTGCGCACGCACCACTACGCCGACGCCTTGGACTTTGAGCCGACGCTGCTGGACGACCTGCGCCCGCTGGGGGTGGAGGCGGGGTTCGGGCACGCGCTGATGGCGTTGTGCTGTCAGGCGGCGCAGGCCGCGTCGCCCCGGGATGCTAAGCAGCAGCAGGTGCGGGCGCAGCAGTGGTGGGCGCGGGCGCGGACGCTGCTGCCGCAGGGCACGCTGCTGGAGGAGTTTCCGGAATTGCGGCCGTTAATGGCGGAGCAGATGACCAGCGACGCGTAGCGTCGCGGCTATTTCGATTTCACAAGCAAGCGATGAGCGAAGCGAGCGAACCCACCCACGACGAAGCACACGAGCAGCATGCGCCGACGCATGACCTGCGCACGCTGCCGAATTTCCGGCCGCGGCGGTTCGCGTGGGAATTGGCACGCGACGCGGCGATGCGCTGGGCGGTGGTCGGCGCGGTGGTGTTGCTCATGGTGGGGCTGTTCGTGTTCGAGGCGGGGGGTTCGGTGGTGAGCCTGATCGCGGCGGTGGTGGTGATCGGCGCGTGGATCGGCATGAGTCTGGTCAGCGCGAAGGTGACGCGCGATCTGCCGATGCTCACCGCGATGGTTGATAGCGACCCGGCCACCGCGGAGGACGCGCTGGTCGAGCTGCTGGAGCGCAAGCCGCTGCTGCGCTGGCTGCGTTTGTTGTTGTATCACCGGCTGGCGGCGGTGCGGCACCATCAGGGCCGTCACACGGAGGCGGCGACGATCTGCCGGGCGGTGCTGGCCCACCCGCTGGGCCCGGCCGAGCCGGCGCGGGCGCACCTGCTGCTGCTGCTGACCGAGTCGTCCCTGGCGGTGGGTGATGTGTATGGCGCCTATCACGCGCTGCTCGGGCTGCACGCGACGCCGCTGAGTCTGATCGAGGCGCTGCAACGCCTGGCGCTGCAGACGCGTTACGAGTCGCTGATCGGCGCGGACGAGGCGGCGCTGTGGGCGCTGGAGCACAAGATGGCGCTGGCGGAGCTGATGCCCGCGCCGCAGTGCGGCTCGCTGCACGCGCTGTGGGCCCGCAGCCACGATCGGCTCCGCGCCGACACCGGCGGCGGCGACTACTCACGCTACCTCTGGCTACGGGCCGAGCTGCTGTGCAGCCCCGAACAGTTCGCCGCGCTGCGCCAGGGCGGCTGGGGTGCCGGCATCGTCGGCGGCACGCCGCACCACATGACGGCGGGGTAACCCACGACGTTAAGCGGGCGGCACGCAGTGCCCCTGTCTTGAAATCCGAAATCCGAAACCCGAAATCCGAAAGAACTTCGAACCAAAAATCAAGACGCGTTCGACTGATTACTTTGGCGATTATCCCTTTTTTCGGATTTTGAAATTCGGATTTTACATCCGGGGCTCTTCGTGCCGCCCGCTAAACGGGATCATCCCTCCGCAAACCAGTGCGCGGGCAGCGCATCGCGCTCGCGCTCCAGCAGCTCGTCGAGCAGCGCGTCGGTGTCGCCGATGCTGTTGGTCAGCGGGTCGGTGAGCATCGCGCGACGCAGCAGGGTGCGGTCCTGCTTGTGGATCGCCTCGGCGGTCAGCTCGTGGGTGTCGAGGATGGTCTCGCACATGCCGCGGACGCCGCGGGGCATGTCGCGCTCGATGGGGATCGGCCGCGGCCCGTCGGGCGTGAGGTCGCAGTACATCTCGATCAGCGCGTCGTCGGCCATGTTGGGCACGGCCCCATCATTGAAGGTGTTGATGAAGAACCGCTTGCCCAGGTTCCCCGCCATCGCCTCGACGACATCGGTCGCCGGGTCTGAGCCGAACTCGGTGTCGAACTCGCTGATCGCGACCTTCCCGGTGATGTATTCATCGACGCGCTGCCAGACGCTGTTGGTCCACTTCACGCGGTCGGGCACCTCGAAGAGCTTGAGCGCGGGGTGCTTGTCGAGCCCGGTGGCGGAGCGGCCCTGATAAAAGCGGACGTATTCTTTGGTGTGGCCCAGCACCGTGGGCAGCACGCCGAAGGCCTCGTAAAGCTCGAGTGCGATGGAGTTGTTGTGCCAGCCCTTGGCCTGTTTGGATCCGCCCTGGGCCTGCTTGTTCGCGTCTTCGTCGGCCCGGGCGCGGAGCTGTTCCACGATCTTGCCCAGCACGTCCTTGCCGTCGTACTCGGCCCGCAGCACCCAGGTGAAGTGGTTGGGCCCGGCCGACTGGAGCACGAACTTCTCATCGTCCGGCACGCCGGCGAGCTTGGCGTAGTTCCGCCGCAGCCACCACTGCGCATCGCACAGCGCTATGGACTTTAAGTCGGGGTAGAACCGCCGCAGCGCCATGCCGTGGACCGTGGTCGGGTTGATGTAGTTGATCAGCCAGGCGTCGGGGCACAGCTCGCGGATGTCCTTGGCCGCGGCCTCGATGTGGGGCTGCTCGCGCATCGCGCGGAAGATGCCGCCGGGGCCGATCGTGTCGCCCGAGCACATGCGGATGCCGTACTTCGCCGAGGTATCGACATCCACGCCGCGGAAGTGGGCGTTGCGGTCGGCGAAGCTGAGGATGATGTAGTCGGCCCCCGGAAGGACGTCCCGGCGCTGCGTGGACGCTTCGAGCTTCAGCTTCACGCCGTGGTGCGCGATGACCATCTCGGCCAGCTTCTTCATCTTCGCGAGGCGGTCGGCATCCGTATCGACCAGGGCGAGGGTGCCGGTGTTGAGGTGCGGGGAGTGGACCATCTGCCAGATCGCCTTGCGACCGAAGAAGAGCGAGCCGGCACCGAGGATGATGACTTTGGGGTGTTGCATGGGCGTGGGGGGCAGGTTTTGGGATTCTTCGCAGCCGCGGCGTTCTCGCCGCGCGTTTTTGACGCCTCACTGGGGGTGGGCTGTTAGATAATGATCGCTCAAGCTTGATTTATCAACCGAATCTATGGCGATTGGATTGTAAAATATTGCGATGGACCGTCTCGCCCGCCGCATCCGCGACCCGCACCGTCGGCCGCCCTCGCCGCCCACGGCTTTGCCGTTCCGCGTGCGGACGCTGGGGCGGGTGCGGGGCCAGCCTTACCACTCAACGCCGGGCACGCACCATGATGACGCGATGCTGACGGTGGTGCTGGCCGGGCGTGGGCGGTACCTGTGGCCGGGCGGATCGGTCGCGGTGCGGGCGGGGATGGTCGGGCTGGTGCGGCCGGGGCCGGGCAGCGGGGTGCTGATGGCCGAGCCGGGTGATCCTTATGACCACGTGTACTGCCGCTTCGCGGGGGGCGAGGCGATGCGGATCGTGCAGCGTGTGGCGGAGGCTCAGCACGGCTCGCGGTTCTTCGCGCACCGGGCGTGGGAGGAGATCGCGGCGGTGTTGCTGCGGGCGCTGACGCGCGGGGTGATCCAAGCGGGTGTGGACGAGGGGCGGATGGCGCGGGTCGATGGCGTGTTGGCCGAAGCGCTGGCGTTGCTCGAAGCCCCGGCGGAGGAAGACCTCCCGCCCGGCCCGCCCAGCGCGTCGCAACTGCTTGCCTACCTGCACGACCGCGTGGCGGAGCCGACCGACCTCTCACGCATGTCCGCGCACTTCGGCTACAGCAAATCGCACCTGTGCCGGATCGCGCGCGCGGCGCTGGGCACGACGATCCAGCGGGCGTGGGAAGACGCCCGCATGGAGCGGGCCCGCGTGCTGCTCGCCCAGCGCACGCCGCCTATCGCCGAGGTCGCCCGGCGGACGGGCTACGCCGACCCGGCGTACTTCGCGAATGTGTTTCGGCGGCGGGTGGGCGTGGCGCCCAGCGCTTACCGTGAAGCGTCCATTGATTAGCGGGTGGCATGGAGCGAAAATGACGCATGACGAAATCCGAATGACGACCCAACGAGGCGTCCCGAGCTGTTCATATTCGTCGTTCTGGCTTCGTCATTCGTCATTGAGTGGGTATGGCGGGGCCCTTCGTACCACCGGTTAACATCCGCGCCAACGCACGCTACCATCGCCCCCATGCTCGACTGGCTCGCGAATTTTATCGACCACAACCCCTACGCCTCGAAGATCCTCGGCTCGATCGGTGTGGTGATCGTTGCGCTGCTGATCCGCTTCGTGCTTCGCCGCTCGATCCGGATCGCGCAGATCCCCTCGATCGAGCTTCGGCGACGCTGGATCCTGCAGATACGCACCCTCACGCTGCTGGGCATCATCCTCGGCGTCGCGATGATCTGGGCCACCGAGCTGCACACCATGGCCCTCTCGCTGGTGGCGATCATCGTCGGCCTGGTGATCGCGACCAAGGAATTGATCGCCTGCTTCACCGGCAGCATGCTCAAGCTCGGCAGCCGCGCGTTCACCCTCGGCGACCGCATCCGCGTCGGGGAGTACGCCGGGGACGTGATCGATCAGACGCTGCTCTCCACCACGCTGATGGAAGTGGGCCCGGGCCACGCCCGGCAATACACCGGCCGCGTCATCGTCGTGCCCAACAGCCTGCTGCTGGTCGGCCCGGTCGCGCGCGAGGCGTCCTTCGACGATTACGCGATCGTCACCCTCACCGTCCCGCTGGCCCGCGGCAGCGATCTGGCCACCGCCGAGCGCGTGCTGCTCGACGCCTGCCACGCCGCGTGCGCCTCGTATCTCGATCAGGTCAAGCGCGTGGCGGAACGGCTCAAACGCACCGAGGGCATCGACCCGCCCACGATCGACCCGCTGGCCACCGTCGTGACGGTCGATGAAAAACGCTTCGACCTGCTGCTGCGCTTCCCCACCCCCATCGAAGGCCGTCGCGACATCGAACAAAAAATCCTCCGCGCCTACCTCGAACACGAACACGCGAACAAGGCAGAAGGCGGTTGACCACAGATTTCACAGATGGCGCAGATTCATTCAAGTT
>CAZTLX010000247.1:0-5635 GCA_964614575.1 uncultured Phycisphaeraceae bacterium
CCGCGGCTGGGGCAAGTGCTGCGTCTCCGGTGCCGGCGAGATCCAGATCAACGAGAAGGGCCGCAAGATCACCGTCAACGGCAAGACGTTCTCCCACAAGGATGTCGTCTCGATCGACGGCGCGACCGGCGAAGTATTTGCCGGCGAGATGGCGACGCAGGAGCCCAAGCTCTCCGGCGACTTCGCCACCGTGATGAAGTGGGCCGACAAGCACCGCAAGCTCAACGTCCGCACCAACGCCGACTCGCCGAAGGACGCCCAGCGGGCCCGCGACTTCGGGGCCGAGGGCATCGGCCTCTGCCGCACCGAGCACATGTTCTTCGAGGGCGACCGCATCCTCGCGATGCGGGAGATGATCCTCGCCGAGAGCAAGCCCGACCGCGAGCGGGCGCTGGCGAAGCTGCTGCCGTTCCAGCGCAAGGATTTTGAAGGCATCTTCAAGGCGATGAATCGCCTGCCGGTGACCGTGCGTCTGCTCGACCCGCCGCTGCACGAGTTCCTCCCGCACGACAGCAAGGGCCAGGCCGAGGTCGCCAAGAGCCTGGGCGTGAAAGCGGCGAAGGTCAAGTCCCGTGTCGCGCAGCTCCACGAGATGAACCCGATGCTCGGGCACCGCGGCTGCCGCCTGTCGGTGACCTACCCGGAGATCCTCGAGATGCAGGTCCGCGCCATCGTCGAGGCGGCCATCAACTGCAAGAAGAAAAAGATCGACGCCCGGCCCGAGATCATGATCCCGCTGGTCGGCACCGCCAACGAGCTGCGCATGCTGCGTGAGCTGACGCTGGCGACCATCGACACCGTCAAGGCCGAGAAAAACTTCCGCGCCAAGCTCGACATCCCCGTCGGCACGATGATCGAGATCCCCCGCGCCGCGCTCACCGCCGACCAGGTCGCCGAGCACGCCGACTTCTTCAGCTTCGGCACCAACGACCTGACGCAGATGACCTTCGGCTACAGCCGCGACGACGTCAACACCTTCCTCCCGGATTACATCAAGCACGAGATCCTCGAGAAGGACCCGTTCCAGTCGCTGGACCAGGCCGGCGTCGGCCAGCTCGTCGATATGGGCGTGAGCAAGGGCCGCGACGCGAAGAAGGACCTCAAGTGCGGCATCTGTGGCGAGCACGGCGGCGACCCGTCGTCGATCGCGTTCTGCCACAAGGTCGGGCTCGACTACGTGTCCTGCTCCCCGTTCCGCGTCCCCATCGCCCGCCTCGCCGCCGCCCAGGCCGCGCTGTAATTCGCTGCGACAACCTCGAAAACCCAGGGCCTCCGGGCCCTGGGTTTTTTCATGCCTGATTCACGACCGTCGCTCTCGCGTTGAGCGGTATCCACGGCGGTATGCCGGGGTGATCACCACCGCGGCCGTGGCAAGGATTTCAGGCATGCCCCACTTTGTCGCCCGCACCCCGCGAACGCGGTGGGTTATTCTCAAACGCTCCCCCTTGAGGGGGAGGTTGGGAGGGGGACGTGGCCATCACGCCCACAGGAGCGGTCATATCAGCCGCAATACTCGCGCCTCACCCTACCCCAGACCCTCCCTCAAGGGAGGGGAGTTCAAACTGACCCCGGCCCCCCGCGAACGGGGGCCGTATCGCCGACTTGATTTCCTCTGCCCGTTTGTCACAATATGCGGCTCGACCTCACTGGAACACGACCCCCACCCGGTTTTCGGAACGATCTCAAATGGCCAACTCCGCCAGCGCCAACAAGCGAATCCGCCAGAACGCCAAGTGCCGCGCCCGCAACCGCTGGCGCATCAAGTCCTATCGCGATGCGATCAAGACTTATGAAGAAACGATCCTGCACGGCACCGTCGAGAAGGCCGAGGAAGAACTGACCTCGCTCTACAAGCTGATCGACCGGACCGCGGCCAAGGGCGTGCTCAAGAAGAACACCGCCGCCCGCTACAAGAGCCGCCTCGCGTCGAAGTTTAATCATAAGAAGTCCTCGGCCAACGCCTGAGACCTCGGCGATCCCCTTGCTCTATCCAAGCCCCGCCGAGCGATCGGCGGGGTTTTTCTTTGGGCGCAGCGAGCGCCCCACCCGCCGGCCCGGCCGGGCGCTCCACGAAAGGAGCCTCGCGTGCCCGACGATTACCGACAAGGCGCCGCCACCTACTACGACCGCTTCAGCGGAGCCGACCTCCATGATGTGGCGTTCTATCAGGCCCGGCTGGCCGAGCGCGACGCCCCGTCGCGCGTGCTCGAGCTGGGCTGTGGCACCGGGCGTGTACTCCTGCCGCTGGCCCCACATGCCCAGTACATCCACGGCATCGACCGCTCCCCCGCGATGCTCGCCATCGCCCGGCAGAAGCTCGCCGACGCCGGGCTCGGCCCCGATCGCGTGACGATCGCCGAGGCGGACCTCACCGCCGCAGACTTTACCGCCGATCAGCCACCGTTTGATCTGATCATTGCGCCGTTCCGCGTGATGCAGAACCTGGAGACCGACGAACAGGTCGATGGCATGATGCGCTGCATCCGGCGTCACTTAGCACCCGGAGGCGAGGCGATCCTCAACACCTTCCGCCCCCGCGGCGGGCCCGAGGCGCTGATCGCGTACTGGTCCTCGCGCGACGGCACCGAGCCGGCCTGGGAGCAGCGCGACGGCGACGGGGTTGTCCGGTTGTACGAAGATTGCACAAGGCACCGCGCCGACGCCCGTGTGGTGTACCCGACGCTGACCTATCGGCGGTACGACGCGGCCGGGCGGATGATCGAAGAAGCGCCGATGCCGATCGTGATGCGCGTGTGGTGGACGGACGACCTGATCGGACTCATCGAGCGTCACGGCATGCGGGTTACCCGCCGCTGGGGCGGATACCGCGACGAGCCTTGGGCAGAAGGCCCGGAACTGGTGGTGGCGTTCACCGATGACCGACGTTAAGCTATACGACCTAAATCGGATCACCCCCGCCCCGCCGCCCCTCCGGCGGGGTACCGACCGAACCCCGCTCCCTCAGCGGGGTTTTTTCATGCGCATCTCCGTCGCTCGCGGCTTCGCGCAACCTTCGCGCCGCCGGGGGCATTCAGGCCGCACGACGCCGCGCGCTGTTCCAAGTGGCCACGCGAGGCCGCGTGCGCCGACGGGTCACGACCACCAGCGCGGGAAACACCAGCCCCGCCAGCGCGGTCGGCTCGGGCACAAACGTCACCGAAGACAGCGCCTCGGCGAAGCTCACGCCGGTGGGCGATGTCACGCCCGCCTGCCAGTTGGCTGCGAGAATCGCCAGGTCGAACTCATCGATCACGCCGTCGGCGTTGAAGTCGCCCAGCGCCCAGCCCGCGGCGGTTTTCCACGACGAGGCGAGCATGATCAGGTCGGCCTCGTCCACCTGGCCGTTGAGGTCGGCGTCACCGAAGAACGTGCCGATGCCTTTGCTGGTGAACGCCATCGTGGTGACCAGCAGCGCGTGGTCGGCCTTGTCGACGATGCCGTCATTATTAAAGTCAAGCATCAGATCGCCGGTCGGGGCGGGCGAGCCGAGTGCGGTGATGAACCGGTCGATGTCCTGAGCGTTGACCAGCCCGTCGTTGTTGGTATCGCCGATGGCCTGGACGCGGGCGCCATCGACCAGCAGCGAGAAGCGTTGCTCGCCGCCGGTCAGCGATCCGAAGTGGCTGACATCGAGCGTGATGCTGGTGCCCAGGGCGATCGAATCGGCGAGGACCTGCTCGACGTTATCGAGGCGGTTGGCCCGATCGCGGCGGGCGTTGTTGTTGGGGTTCTCGGGGTCGAGGGTCCACGGCAGGTAGCTCTGTCCGAACGCATCGGTCAGCAACAGGTCGAGGTCGTTGACCAAAGCGGGGGTGCGGTCGTCCTGGCCGGTGTGATTGCCGGTCCACGCCGGGTCGTGCCAGATGAGCGTCGCCTTGACCGGCCCGCCGATCGCGAGGAAGTCGTAGGACCAATCGCTGTCTTGATCGAGGGTCAGCTCGAACATGTGGGCGGTCGCGCCGGGGGTGCCGAGTTGGTCGATGAAGGCTGCGGCTTTGGCGGCATTGATCAGGCCGAAGCCGCTGCGATAGTCGGGGCCGATATGGCTGCTGGCGTTGCTGCGGACATCGGTCGCGGTGTGGACGAGTAGGCCCTTCTGGGTGGCGGCGTCGGGCGTGTAGCCGATCTCGTTGCGCCAGTGTTCGAGCAGCAGGGCGGCGGTGCCCGCGGCATTGGGGCTGGACATGGAGGTGCCGCTCTTGGTGCCGTATGCGGTATCGCTGCCGCGATCGGCCGAACGCAGGCTGGTGCCGTTGGCGACGATGGTGACGCCGAGCCGGCCGTCATCGGTCGGGCCGAAACTGGAGAACCCGGCCATGCTGGTGGTGATGTAGCTGCCGTGCGGGTCGGTGGTGTAATCGTTGAGCGCCCCGACGACGACGGAGTTCTTGGCGTTCTTGTCGCCGGCGAGCGTGTCGTACCCCCCGCTTTCGAGGCCCGGAAGGGCATAGTCGTTCTTGTGGACCAGCCAGTGATTGTTGCCCAGCGACACGCCGTTGACGGGGGTGAATCCGGCGGAGAAGCGGGCGACGTACTTGCCGTCGCCCTGGCGGTCGTGATATTTGTTTTTCGCGCTGGACCACTCGTTGCCCGCGGACCAGAACGAGAGCAGCTTGGGGTTCTGGTACAGCGTGTTGTCCAGATCGCGCGCGGCGTATTCATACCGGCCGTAGCGCGGGTCCTCGTCGTAAAGATTGCGGTAGTAGCTGCTGTTGTGGCCGAAGGTGCGGTATTGCAACGACTGCGTGCCGCCGCCTTCCTGCGGGATATTCCAGTTCTGGTCCGACCACAGGCCGTAGCTATAGCCATAGGAGTGGTTGGTGATGTCGATGCCCAGGCCCGCGGCTTCGGTGCGCATTTCGAAGGTGTCGCTATTGACATCGAAGCTGACGACCGCCGCGCCCGGTGCCATGCCCCAGGCCGTTTCCTGCCCCGGCAGGTGTGCCCCGGCGATGGTGCCCGCGACGTGCGTGGCGTGCGAGGAGTAATTGTTGCCGGTCCCGGTCGGGGGCGTGTCGCCGAAGGTCACGCGTGACGGGCCGTCCCATTGGCCGGTCGTGGGGTTGTAGGAGCGGAATAGCTCGTGCGTATCACGGACCATCCAACGCCCGCCATCGAATGCTTCCCACACCCCGACGGTGACCCCCGAGCCGGTCAACCCCTGCGCCCAAAGGTCCTGGGCATTGGTCGAATCCGCGGCGTTGAGATTCGCCCACGCCCCAGACGCGGCCATCATCGCGAGCCACAGCCCGAACACTTGTTTGGCCAAGAGACTGAGCCGACCCTGCGTGACCGATACCATGTATGGATTCCTGCCCCACGATCCGCCGCGATACCCGGCCCTAAGCGGGCCTGAGCGGATATGCGAATAATATACCGTGAAACAGACAAATCGCTATGGGCAAAAACCGGCTAGCCGCGGCCGGTCTTGCACGGCAGCCGGAAAACAAAACAATGCCTTGATTCCCGCCGCGCCCACGTAGCTCAGTTGGATAGAGCAGCGGACTTCTAATCCGCAGGTCGCAGGTTCGAATCCTGCCGTGGGTATTGATTGGCTTAGCGACCGGCAGCGGGGGGGCTTTGGCTTAAGGCCGGGTCGGTCTGGCCGAGTTGAGCGAAGGCTTGCTGGCGGATG
>CAZTLX010000248.1:0-5531 GCA_964614575.1 uncultured Phycisphaeraceae bacterium
GTGGCTTGTTGCGGGGATCAGCGACGCGTTGCGTCGCAGTTATTTTGCGTTGCGTCGCAGTTTTGGTGCAGCGCGTTGGTACGCGTACTGTCTTCCTGTAAAGCCGCGACGTCCCCGTCGCGGTTCCCGCGTCGATGCACTATCCTGCCGCGATGGGTATCGCGACCAGTCACCTTGACCCCGGCTCGTTTGGCAAGACGCACGAGCTGTTTCCGCCGACGGATCATGGCCCGCTGGACCTGCGCGCGTGGTTCGGGTTTGATGCGGACACCACGCGCCCGCTGGAGCTGGAGATCGGCTCGGGCAAGGGCACCTTCCTCGCCCAGCAGGCGGCCCTGACGCCCGAGATCGATTACCTGGGCATCGAATACGCCCGCGCGTATTACCGCTATGCCGCGGACCGCGCCCGGCGAAACCACCTCGACAACGTCCGCATGCTCCACGCCGAGGCCGGCGTCTTCATCCGCAACTACGTCGCCGACGAAACGTTTCGACAGGTCCACATCTACTTCCCCGACCCGTGGCCGAAGAAGCGGCACAACAAACGCCGCTTCGTGCAGGAGAAAAACCTGCGCGAGCTGGCGCGCATCCTCCTGCCGCGCGACGAGGCCGACCCGCGGGCCGGGTGCATCCGCCTCGCGACCGACCACGACGATTATTTCGCGTGGATCCAGGAGCACGCCGCGAAGGTGGCGGACCTTTTTGAGCGCCTGCCCTTCGACCCGCCGGACTCGGCGGGCGAAGGCGAGCTGGTCGGGACGAATTTCGAGCGTAAATACCGCCGCGAGGGCCGGGGGTTTCACGGGATGGTGCTGCGCAAGCGCTAAGGTGGGTTTGGGGACATACCGACTCAAGTCGGCACGCCGGGTCTGGACCCCAGCCCCAGACCCTGAACCCCAGACCCTGACTCCCCCCCCCGATTGCCGCCGTGGCCCGACTTGCGGTATCATCCGCAGCCTAGTCGCTTTATGGAGAATCCGTGATGTCCAAGCTTTCACACACCGTCGGTCTTTGGGTCCTGTCGTTCGCCGTGCTTTCGCTGGCCGCCTGCGGGTCGGGGCAGAAGCCGGAGGCCGACACCGCCGCCGCCGAACCCATCGCCATCCTCGTGGAGCAGCACGGCCAGCAGTCGTCGCTCGCGTTCCCGGCGGTGAAACACGTCACGTCCGCTGAACAGTTCGAGGCGCTGGGCCTTGATGGCGCCAAGCCCGCGGTCTTCGGCACCGAAGACATGGTGCTCGTCGCGATCGGTGAGCAGAGCACCGGAGGGCACTGGGTCCACATCACCGGCCTGCAGCGGGTCGGCGACACCGTCTATGTGCAGGCCACCGTCAACCGCCCCGGCGAAGATGCGATGACCACCCAGGCCCTCACCCAGCCCTACTGCATCGTCACCACGCCAAAGCTCGGTGAAGTGAGCCTCCGCTCCGACATCACCTCCGTCGCCGGCCAGGACGCCCCCAAGTAATTTCAAACCCCCCTCTGCCTAAAACCCCAACGCCAACCCGCTCCGCGGGTGGGTTTTTTGTATCACGACCCAACTCGCTGCCCGCTCACACCGGCAGCAGCGCTTCGTGCCCCCCGCGCCGCACGCGGGCGTTTGGCCGATACATCGGCGCGTTGGCGACGATCGCCCGGGTGATCGCGACGCAGCGCTCGACGAACGCAGGCAGGTCGCCCGGCTGCACGCGCTCGTCGTGCAGGTAGAACGCCAGCCGATCCTCCCGCGCCTCGATGACCAGGTCGCGGTTCTCCGCCAGCAACGCGCGGACGTTTTCACCCAGCACGTGCGCCACGAACCACTTGTCCTCGCCGAGCACCAGGTTGCGCGACCCGAACTTGCCGGTGTGGTGAAACACCGGGTCTTTCTGCACCGTGGCGAAGAGGAAGTGGTTCGGCTCCAGCGAGAAGACCGGCAGCCGCGGCTCGAAGCCCGAGATGCTGAGCACGAACTTATCGAGCGTGGTGATGTTCGCGTTGCTCGCCTCCATGCCGAGAACGAGGTGCGCCGCCACGAGCACGAGGCCATCGTCTTCTTCCCGCCGCAGCGCCCCCGCCACCCGGACCTGCCGGGCGTACATCGCCTGCTCGCCGAACAGCGCGCTTAGTTCCTCCGCGATCCCGCGCAGCGCCTCCTGCCCGCTCACCGGCTCGAACCCCGCCGTCTCGATCAGCCCCAGAAAACCCCGCATCTGCGCCCGCCGATGCAGCACCGCCCGCAAGCCCCACGTGGTGAACGCCACCGCGACCACCCCCACCATGCCCAGCACGAGCCACAGCGTCGGCGCTTCCCGCGGGGCCGCGTCAGTCCCCTGCGCGAGCATACAGATCATCGGCTCCATTCCCGTATTGTAAATCGCCGCCTCACGCGTGGGTTTAGGTTCCCGCTGGATTTGGTTAATCCAGCGGCCGCGGCTCCTGCCAGCCATCCTCGCCTTCCAGCTTCACCTTCACGCCCGTGAACCACAGCCGAAATGAACCATCCGCGCTCTGGTGGTTCGTGCTCACGATGATCGGCCCGACGCGCTGATGCTCCTCCCACGTCGCCGGCCGCCCGTCGTCCCCGCCGCCGCGCCGGAACACCCACTGCTCGATCAGCCCGTCGTCGCCGACGTACAGGTCGTACGCATCGCCCGGCGTGTAGCCGCCGTCGTCGGGCCACTGCGCGGTGAGCTTCGTGGCCGTGCCCTCGCCGATCGGCAGCGGCGCTTCGCCGTGGTCCGTCACCGCCGGGTTCGACCACACGAGTTGGAACGGGAACAGCAGCCAGTAGCTGTCGTTGATGAACTGGTGGTGAAGCTCGCGCACCGCGTCGTCGTCCGGCAACGCATCGCCGAGGAACATGATCGGCTCGTCGGTGTCGGCCCTGGCGACGATCGCGTCGGTCTTGGGCGTCCACAGCCACGCCCGGCGGATCGGCTCGTCACGATCCGGCAGCTTCACATTGAACGTAAACGCGACCTGCTGCACCTGATCCCAACCCGCGATCCCATACGCCCGCGCCAACCGCTCCGCCTCCGGCGGCGGCGCCTCGGCGGCCAAGGTGAACCACGGCCACGCCAGCACCACCGTCATCAGAACGATTCGTTTCATGTCCGATCATAGCGCTGCCGCGCGATCCCAGCCATGCCCGGCCCGCCGCTTGCGGCTTCGCGGAACCGACGCGACAACAACCGCCATCAAGACGGCGGCAGCCTCTTCCAACCCGCCTCAAACAACCGCTTGCCGTGGTCATCGGTCCGGACCATCTCCTCAAGCGTGGCCCTCGCCCCGGCGCAGCATTTGCCGACGGCTACTGATCCAGCGCTCCGTTCTCGTCTGGTGCCGGCTGCGCCTCGATGCGGATGGCCGGGCAGATAAAGCGGTGGCCGTCCCAGGGCGAGTCGGCCCCGGCCGGTTCACCTTCCAAACCATCCGGCGCGTAGGTCAATCTCAACTCATACGCGCCGGGCATCTCCACCGCGCTTAGGTGAACATACTCCCGCGTCGCGTCCGGATGCCTGGGTTGGAGGGGCTCGGCTAGCTGTAGGCCTGTATCCATCCGGACGATCAGCACGTGGATGCCATCCGGTTCAAGGATCACCGATTCCGGTTCAAGAATCACCAATTCCGGTTCTTCCGCGATGGGTTCAAGCCCCCCGTGTCTCGGCTCGGCGCGGGCCTCGTCGGGCTCGGCCGTGAGATGGGCGTTAAAGCCCCGGCCCCGCGGCGCTTTGAACCGTTCGTTATCACCGGCTTGCCCCGCGTGCGGGGCGCGGGTTTGGGGTGTGACGCGCGGCTCGGGGATCGTCAGCCGCTGATCGGTCGTGTTGTGCATCATCACGAACAGCACCACGTCGTCGCCGAGGTCGAACGCCAGGTCACTGACGACCGCCTTGAGCCGCAGGCCGTGGAACGTGTCGGTCCAGCCATCGTTCTTCGGCGCGAGCTGCGGTTTAAGCTGCACCGCGTTCGCAGGCTCAACGAGTTGCTGCGCCGCTTCATCCGCGCGTTCACGCGCGGTGACGATGATCGGCGGGGTCTGCAGGCGCACGGCCGGGCCCATCCGTTCCACGACCGGTCGGCCGTCTTTCACCAGACCGCCGGTGTCGAACACAAATGTCAGCTCGTAGTCGCCCGCCCCGACGGCCGCGGCGAGCGCGACGTCGGCCCGCGTGACGTCGTCGTCAAACGCCCGCAACGCCATCATCGCCGCGAAGCCCGTGTTCAGCCGAATGACCACCGGATGAACGCCGTTGGGTTCGATGCGCTGCATCTGTTCCTCATGCATCAGCATCGCTTGCTTGGCCCAGAGGATGCACATCGCCCCGCCGGCCGGCCGACCGATCACCATCGCGTTAAACGAATGATCCTTCTCGAAGGGGTGCTCGTCTTCCGCGAGCCCGGCGGTGGGCATGATCGTCAGCCCGGGCATCTCGATCGGCTGATCGGTCGTGTTGTGGATCATCACCAGCAGGTGCAGGTCGTCGCCGAGGGTGAACACCGGCTGGTCGGCGATCGCCTTGACCCGCAGACCGCCGACCGTTTCCGACCAGCCGTCGCGGTTCGGTGACAGTTTTACCGTCGCCGGCAGGGCAGATGTCACCCCCGTCAGCGCCATCAACATCGCCGCAGCCACCGCCATCCGTCCGAACGGTGATACACGCATGATCCGCCCTTTCCGCAGGAATCTGGCCGCCCGTGGTTCGATGCCGCCACATCACCCATTGTTCCGCATGAATCGCGGGTAACGGGTTGGGGGTGTGAAGCCACCCCTACGCCTCGAACAACGGCTCGCCGTTGTCGCCGGAGCGGACCTTGAAACCCAGATGCTCGCCCGCCGCCTTGGTGAGCTGCCGGCCCTTGCGGGTGCGGGCCAGGAAACCCAATTGCAACAAATAAGGCTCGACCATTTCTTCGAGCGTGCCCGAGTCCTCGCCGAGTGTCGCGGCCACCGCTTCGAGGCCGACCGGCCCGCCCTCGTAGGTCGTGGCGATGACGGTGAGGTACTTGCGGTCCAGCTCGTCGAGGCCCAGTTGATCGACGCCCTCGAGTTGCAACGCCTCATCAACCACCGCGGGGGTCAGTCGGCCGTCGCGCCGGACCTGGGCGAAGTCGCGCACGCGGCGGAGCAGGCGGTTGGCGATGCGTGGCGTCCCGCGGGAGCGGGCGGCGAGGGTCTGGAGGGAGGGTTGGAGGTCTTGATCCCGCCCTTCGCTGTGCTCAGAGCGGGCGTTTGCGGTGAGTTGCAGGAGGCCGGCGCTGCGTTGGAGGATCTTGATGAGGTCGGCCTCGCCGTAGAACTCGAGGTTGTGCGTGATGCCGAAGCGACTGCGCATCGGGCCCGAGAGCAGCCCGGCGCGGGTGGTCGCGCCGATGAGGCTGAAGGGCTTGAGCGGCAGCGTGATCGTCTTGGCGTGCATGCCCTGATCGACGGTGATGTCGATCTTAAAGTCCTCCATCGCGGGGTAGATGTATTCCTCGACGATCGGCGAGAGGCGGTGGATCTCGTCGATGAACAGCACGTCGCCGCGCTGGAGCTTGGTGAGCGT
>CAZTLX010000249.1:0-5368 GCA_964614575.1 uncultured Phycisphaeraceae bacterium
GGGGGGCCGGGGATTCCGGGGGTGGGGTACTGGTGTTTCGCGGCAGACCAGAAGGACGACCGTATCGTGATCGACGGCACGCAGGGCCAGATCAGCCTGCAGGCGTTTTCGGGGACGCAGTTGATCCTGCGTTCGGCATCGGATGAGCGTCGGATCGACCTGCCGGACCCGCCCCACGTGCAGCAGCCCCTGATCCAGCAGATCGTGGATCAACTGCGAGGCGAGGGGGAGGCCCCGAGCACGGGCCACTCCGCGGCCCGGACCGCGGCGGTGATGGACGCGGCCACGGCCGGGTACTACGGCGGCCGGGACGACGCGTTCTGGGAGCGGCCGCAGAGCTGGCCGGGCCGGATATCGCGATGACACGAGGCGATTTTGTCGGGAGGGGGGGTGTCTAAATCGCTTGGCATGCTATAATTCGGTGCCCCGCGGCGGTACTGCCCAGCGCCGCCCTTCTCGCCCACCGTGACCCAGCATGATTCCCTCATACGGAGGCCGGCATGAGCAATTGGATGTATCGATCGGCGTGTCTTGCTTTGACCGTTCTGGTTTGCTTCGCGCACGTCGGGGTGGCCCAGGCCCTCACCGACGAGGATGTCGAACGCGAGATCAATAAGCTCAAGCTCTACCTCTACGAACAACAGAACAAGCAGACCGGCGGTTGGTACGACGGCAAGTACCACAAGGGCCCTGAGGAGGACAATCAGCCGGAGAAAAACCGCAACCTCGGCGGGCCGACCGCGATGGCGACACTCGCGCTGTTGGTCTCCGGTGAAAGCTCGCAGGACCCACGCCTCGCCAAAGCGATCGACTACCTGCGCGGGCTCGATATGTACGGCACCTATGCGCTGGCGGTGAAGGTGCATGTCTGGTCCTACCTGCCGGACCGCTATCTGGACAACCTGGCGGCGGATGCCGACCTGCTGCTGGGCGGTGCCGACCCGCAACGTTCGACCTGGCGCTACATCGTCTACCCCGAGCGCTCCAAAGACTGGGACCACTCGACGAATCAATACGGCATCCTGGGCATGTGGCAATTCGCCAAGCGCGGCGGGCGGATCAACCCCAAGTTCTGGGAGAACGCCGCCAAAACCTTCTTCGACACGCAGAACCCCGACGGCGGGTGGAGCTACACCACCGGCAACTCCCGGCAAACCATGGCCTGCGCCGGGCTCACCTGCCTCTACGTCGTCCAGCAGGAGATGTTCCGCGACGCCAACCAGCCGCCGGAGCGGATCACCAAGGCCATCAACGACGGCCTCAAATACATGGACGAGAAGTTCACCGCCAACCCGGGCCACGGCGGGTACGGGCGCTACGGCATCGAGCGCGTCGCGCTGGCCGGCGGCGTGAAATACTTCGGCAACAAAGACTGGTTCGAGACCGTCGCCAGCGGCATCGTCAAGGGGGGCGGCAAGAACGTCGTGGACAGCTCCTTCGACCTGATGTTCCTCTCCCGCGGCCGCGTCCCCGTCTGGGTCAATAAGATCAAACTCCGGGAGGGCAACTGGAACAACCGCCCCAACGACATGTACTTCACCTCGCGCCACCTCTCGCGCCTCGGCGAGCACGAGGTCAACTGGCAGTTCGTCGAACTCGACCGACCCGTCTTCGATTACCTGCCCGCGCCGGTGGCGTGGTTGTCTTCCAACAATGACCTCGCGCTGACCGACGACGAGAAGGCCGGGCTGCGCAAGTACCTCGACCTCGGCGGCATGCTCATCGCCAACCCCGAAGGCTCGGCGGGCTTCGAGGACAGCATCGAGAAGATCGCGCAGGAGTTCTACCCCGACGCCAAGTGGGTGCAGGTCGATGCGTCGCACCCGATGGGAAACCTCATCCTCAAATCCGACGCCCGCGGCAACCTCCCGGTCAAGTCGCTGACCAACGGCGTGCGCGACCTGATCCTCCTGCCGGACCGCGACTGGGGGCTCACGCTGCAGAAGGAAGAAGACCTCACGAAGGTGCTGCCCGGTCAGTTGATGACCAACATCTACGCCATGGTCTCCGATCGCGGGAACCTGCCCAACCGCCTGGTGCGCGAGTTCCCCGTCGACTCGGGCAACCGATCGCAACACCCGCAGGTCTGGATCGCGCAGGCGAAGTTCGGGCCCGAGGGCAAACTCGGCAACCCCGAGCCCGAGGCCTGGACCGCGCTGGCTAACCAGTTGGGTGCCGACGCGAGCCTCAACCTGCGCTGGGCCCCGACGCCGTTGTCCGAAATCGGCGACGGGTCGATCGAAGTGGACGGCGAGCAGAAGACCGTGGCGCTGCTGCACCTGGCGGGCGGGCCGTTCGAGGCGGACTACACCCTCACCGAAGAAGAGCAGCAGGCGATCAAGTCGTTCGTGGCGGCCGGCGGCACGGTGCTGGTCGAGGGCGTGGGCGGCCGCTCCGAGTTTGCCGAGAACATGGCCAAACAACTGACCCCGGTATTTGGTGCGGCGGCGTCGCGCATCAATAACGTGGACCCGATCATCACCGGCTCCGCCGCCGCGGCGGGCAAGTCGGTCAGCAAGGTCAACTACCGCCGCTTCTCGGTCATCAATATGGAGATCGGCACCCGGCAGCGGCTCAACGCCATCAGCCAGGACGGCCGCGCCGCCGTCATCATCTCCTCCGAAGACCTGTCCCTCGGTGCCCTGGGCGTCCGGCACTGGGGCATCAACGGCTACCAGACCGAATCGGCCCGGCAGATCCTCACCAACATCATCCTCTCCGCCAAGCGCTGACCCGCCGCTTGAGGCTCCGCGATAACACACGACCGCCTCGCACCTCCAAGGCGGGCGGGAACGGCTAGGCCGCGCGAAGCGGCAAGCCGCATGCGGCTACCCCGCCCGGCCCGTGCGCCGACCCAGGTACCGCGCCAGCGCCTCGATCACCGGCCGATCCGTCCGCACCAGCACATGATCACACCCGCGCCCGATACAGCCGCGCTGCACGGCCGACAGGTGCTCGCCCATGAGCTGCGCGTATCGCCGCTGCACCGAGGGCACGTGTGTCGCGACCTCGCCGACGCGTTCCATCTCACGCAGTTTCACGCGGCTTGCGCCCAGTTGCGCGAGGTCGATTTCCGGGGGGGTGAGCACCTGAAAGACGATGACCTCGAAGCGGCCGTGCCGCAGACGCGACAGGGCGTCGAACAGCGGCGCGGGGTCGTCGAGCAGGTCGCTGATCAGGACGATGAGGCCGCGCCGCCGCGCCAGCGCGTGGACCTGCTGCAGGCACGCGCCCAGGTCGGCTTGGCCGTCGTCGCTCGGCCGGGCGGCTTCGAGGCTCTGGCACAGCCGCATCAAGTGCGGCCAGGTCCCGCCCGGCGGCAGGTAATCGGTGAGCCTCTGCCCCGCCAGCGCGAGCCCGACGCGATCGCGCTGCCGCACCGCGAGGAACGCGATGGCCGCGGCCAGCTCCCGCGCGATATCGAGCTTGCTGCGCCCCGTACCACGGCCGCGCGGGTAGTCCATCGACCGGCTCACATCCACCACCACGTGCGCCCGCAGGTCGGTGTAGCGCTGGTAGCGGCGGAGGTAGTAGCGATCGGTCCGGCCGTAGAGCTTCCAGTCGATCGCCGCCGGGTCGTCGCCCGCGGCGTACGCGCGGTAGTCGTGAAACTCGATCCCCGGCCCGTGCCGCGGCGAGGCGTGCCCCCCCGCGTACAACCCGTCCACCAGCGTCCTGGCGGTGAACGCCAGCCCCTCCAGCCGCGACCATTGTGTGCGCTCGATCACCGCCCCATATTAGGTTGCTTTTCCGACGCTGGACCGCATCGCCCTTCTCATGCGTGTCGTGCGTGTCCGCGCCCAAGGAAAGATCGCGTCTCGGCCAACGATGCTGACGCCGTGGTCGATCGCGATCAAGCGTGGATCAGCCGTAGGCCGACGGCCGGGGGCGCACCGTCAGCGGGGCCGCCGGTTTCGGGTCGGCCAGAGCACGCAAGCGCTTGCCACGCCAATCAGCGCCAGTGAGGCGGGCTCTGGGATGGCGTTGATCTCGAAGCCGTTGACCACAACGTAATTGCGCCGACTCTCGGTTTCGAGGTTTGAATAGCGGATGATCACATCATCGCTTCCGTTGGTGGTGAAGTTGAACGTCGCGGGATTCGGTGCGCCCGCGAAGAAGTCTTCGTCCCGCCCGTCCACGATGTCGAAGCTGGCGATGGCGTTGGAGAAGGTCGCGCCGCCGTCCACCGACACCTCGATGAGCACGTCGCCGGTCTGATCGTCGTGGTCCACATGCCAACTGGTCCAGGAGAAGGGCCCGACCCCCAAGTCCTGGCCATCCAGTTCAATCAGCAGTTGTGCGCCGCCGACCGTATTTGCGTTCAGGCCCCACCAAGATTGCGAGAGATCGGGCAATGCTGCCGTGCCATAGGTCGCCCGAAAGTTCCGATCGATCGCGCGGATGTTCCCTCCGACCGTCGTGACGCTCAGGTCGATGCCGTTGACGGTGTTGGTCACCGGCCCGGCTGTGTTGTCGGCGATAAACCAGTCGGTGAATCCGGATTCCGAGGTGCTGGCGCTCGTCTTGCCGAGGTTGACGCTGAGCACCGCGGCGGAGGTATCGACCAGCACCGCCAGTGATAGCACCGCACATCCGATGATGGGGAGAGCCGATGGAGTGATTCGCCGCATGGGTCTTGCCTCCTGAAGGGGGTGATTGAAGTGAACTTTTCCTACTCGCGCCGGTGTGTTGAAGCGCCTGTTCACGGGGCGTCGGCCATCGAGGCCGACGACACGATCTCACTATGGCTTGACCGGCTGCGGGCGGCAAGAGTAAATTTAGCGCACATGAGTAGAAAATTTACTCACGCCCCGGCGACGCCCCCGCCGAGCGACCCGGTCCGGCTGCTCGTCCTGACCACGATGGGCATTGCCTACATGCGTGAAGTGACAGAGGGCGTTCGTGAAATGCAGCGCGAGTGCCCCTGGCTGTCGGTGGCGGTGCGCGATGTCAGCCCGCGCGCCATCAAAATCCTGCCCGACCTCGTCCGGGACGCGAAGGCCCAAGGCATCATCGGGTTCTTCGCCCGGCACACCATGATCGAGGGGGTTCAGGCTTCCGGGTTGCCGGCCATCACGGTCTCGGAATACCTCTACCCCACGCCGATGCCTTGCGTGGTGGTGGACAACACGGCGGTGGGGCGGCTGGCGGCCGACCACCTGATCGGCCGCGGGCTCAAGTGTTTTGCGTGCCTGGGTCAGGCCGCGGGGTTTGCCCGCAAGCGCGAGGCGGGTTTTGTCGGTCGGCTGGCCGAGGTCAGCGCCCCGGTTCAGATCTTGGACTCCACCGATCTAGAGCGATTCGCGCTTTTTTCGGCAGTATGTCATGATGTGGTTTTCCTCCCACCAGGAGCCACGGATGGCGATCC
>CAZTLX010000250.1:0-5305 GCA_964614575.1 uncultured Phycisphaeraceae bacterium
GTATTCTTTGGCGATGTCCACGCCCGCCGCGATCAGCAGCTTGTTGACCGGCACCCCCTCGGGCCCGGTCTGGGGCGTGACCAGGGGCTTGCTGAGGATGCCTTCCGCGGCTTTCACCGCCTCGTCGGCCGAGCGCACCAGCTTCACCCCGCCGCCCTTGCCGCGGCCGCCCGCGTGGACCTGCGCCTTGACCACCGCCAGCGGGGCCCGCAGTTCGGTGAAGGCCTTGCCCGCGGCCTCGGCGTTATCGACCACGACGCCGCCGGGCACCGGGACGCCGTACTTCTGGAGCAATTCACGCGACTGGTATTCGTGGAGTTTCATAGGCGGGGATGATAACGGCAAAAACCCGGCCCGTTTGCGCCAAGAGGGTGAGGCGGCCGCGTGACCGCCGTGGACCCGCGACGCGCGGTGAAAGGAGCCGACGATGCGAACGGATCGAAGCCGCGGACGCTGGCTGGCCGGGGGGCTGGGGCTGTTAGGTTTGCTCGGCGGATGGGCGGCGCTCGGCGGGCTGCCGACCGCCCGAGCCGCCGACGCGGCCGACCGCCCGGGGGTAGCGCACGAGCACTGCACGGTCTGCGGCGAGCACCTGCAGCCGGTGCTGCCGCGGGTCGAGAGGTATCAGTTGCACAACGCGGTGGTCTCGCTGGACCGCCGCAACCGCAGCGACGACGACCACAACGCCTACCGCAACGTCCTGCGGCTGGACACCCAAACGGGGCGGGCGTGGATCCTGCGGCCGAACGACAACGTCGCGGGGTTCAGTTGGGTGCTGGTCCCGAATTACAATTGATGTGGTTTCTTGCTATCGCCCCCGATCCGGTCGATAATGCTGGAGATGACCCAACCCCGGCCGATCCCGAAGCACCTGTCCGCGACGCTGCTGGCGTTGTCGATGGCGGTGTCGCTGGGGGCGGCGGGGGGAGCGGCGGCCATCGCGCCGGGCACGGCCGAGGCCCCGACCTCCCAGGCCACCTTGTTGCAGCGACTCACCGCCGCGGCCCGGTCGCTCATGGGCCAGGCCGAGGCGCAGGCCAACCGCCGGGCCGTCACCCATCGCCCGGCGCTGCGGGCCGCGACCAACCGGCCCGTGCCCCGGGAGCACCGCGAGGCCGTCGCGCCGCCGCGTGATCGGCTCGCGGATCATCTGCTGAATCTGCCCCCGCCCGCCCGCGCCTGACGTTCTGTCGGCACACGCTATTCATTGATGCTTCGTTCTCCGGGGCCGCGTGGGCGTTGCTCACGCGCGACCCACCTGATCAAAACCCCCGATCGCACGCCGCGATCGCCAAACCCCCGAGGTTTCCCCATGGTTGTCCAGACCATTTCCAAGACGATGACGAAGGTCTTCGGCTCGCGCAACGAACGCCTGCTCAAGGGCTACTACAAGCGCGTGGCGGTGATCAATGAACTCGAACCGCAATTCCGCACACTCACCGACGCCGAGCTTCGCGGCAAGACGCAGGAAATGCGCGACCGCATCGCCAAAGGCGAGCGCCCCGGCGACCTGCTGCCCGAGGCGATGGCGGTGGCGCGGGAAGCGATGGACCGGGCCGTGGGCATCCGCAACATCCTCAACCCCGAAGCCGATTTCGACGCGTCGAAGCTGCCCGAGGCGGCGCGCAGGCTCTACGAGCAGGTCAAGGCCGAGGCCGACGCCACCGAGCCGATCAAGGTGCTCGGTCACGCCCAGCCGGTGACGGATTGGATGAAGGACCCGTCGGTCGCGGCGGAGAAGATCGACGTGCCGGTGCCGGGCTGGATGCAGGTGGAGATCCCCGTCGCGCTGTACGACGCGGTGCGGGAGTTGTACCCCAAGTCGCGCCCGCCGTTCCGTTGTCGGCCGTTCGACGTGCAGCTCATCGGCGGCATGGTGCTGGGCGAGGGCCGTATCGCCGAGATGAAGACCGGCGAGGGCAAGACCATCGTCGCGCCGCTGGCGTGTTATGTCGCCTGCCTCGAACAGCTCCAGTGCCACGTCGTGACGGTCAACAGCTACCTCGTGCAGCGCGACCGCGACTGGGTGTTCCCGTTTTATCACTGGCTGGGGCTGACCGTCGGCGCGATCCACCCGATGCACGCCCAGCCGCCGCAGAAAAAAGCCGAGGCGTACCGCTGCGACGTGCTCTACGGCACGAACAGCGAGCTGGGCTTCGACTACCTGCGCGACAACATGAAGCTGAGCACGCAGGAGCAGGTGCAGAAGCGGCGCGACTTCTGCATCGTGGACGAGATCGACTCGATCCTCATCGACGAGGCGCGGACGCCGCTGATCATCTCCGGCCCCGCGCACGCCGACGCCCCGCGCTACGACCTGGCCGACCAGATCGCCCGGCACCTGATGCAGTCGCAGCGCGACTGGGACGCGGCCGACCAGCAGGTGAAGGCGGCGGAGCGTCGGCTCAAGGGGCTGGAAGGCGACATCCGCAACAGCCGCGACAAGGCCCGGACCGCGCAGTTGAAAGCCGAGCAGAAGGAGCTGGAGCAGAAGCTGCCGCAGCTCGAAGCGGTGCGCGATCAGTACAAGCAGTATTACGAGATCGAGATGGAGCGCAAGGCGGCACACCTCACCCACGAGGGCGTGGCCGAGGCGCAGAAGAAGGCGGGCATCGGCTCGTTCTACGTCGGCAACAACATCGACTTCCCCCACCTGCTGGAGAACGCGCTGCGCGCCCACGTGGTTTACAAGCGCGACAAGGACTACGTCGTCCACCAGGGCGAGGTGGTCATCGTCGATGAGTTCACCGGGCGCCTGATGGTCGGCCGGCAGTGGTCGGACGGGCTGCACCAGGCGGTCGAGTGCAAGGAGAGCGTCAAGATCAAGGAAGAGACGCAGACCCTCGCCACCGTGACTATCCAGAACTTCTTCAAGCTCTACAAGCGCCTGGCGGGGATGACGGGCACGGCCATCACCGAGGCGACGGAGTTCAACGAGATCTACGACCTCGAAGTGGTGGCCATTCCGACGAACCTGCCCATCGCCCGCATCGACCGCGAGGACCTGATCTTCCTGGCCGAGCGTGACAAGTGGGACGCGATCGTCGATGAGATCAAGCGGGTCCACGACCTGGGCCGGCCGGTGCTGGTCGGCACGACGAGCGTCGAGCGCAGCGAGATGCTCTCGGCGATGCTGACCAGGAAGCACGGCATCAAGCACGCGGTGCTCAACGCCAAGGCCGAGAACGCCGAGCGCGAGGGCAACCTCGTGGAGAACGCGGGCGTGATGGGCGCGGTGATGATCGCGACGAACATGGCCGGCCGCGGCACGGACATCAAGCTCCAGCCGCTGGATCGGGCCGCGCTGGTCGATCACTGGAAGCGCCGCAACATCCTCCCCGCCGAGGCGAAGCCGGAGATGAACGACGACGAATTGATCGGCCTCTCCTACCGCCACCAGGCGATCCACACGCTCAATATCAACAAGAAGGAAGCGCAGAGCCTGTCGGACGACGAGCTGAAGCTGCGGCTGTTCCGCCACTGGGTGCAGACCGACGCGTGGGTCGAGGAGAAGAAGGCGCAGGCGATGTCGATGCAGCAGTGCATCGACACGCTCGACAAGCTGCCGGACTACCTCAACCACAAGCTGGCGGTGTGGACGCACGTCGAGGCGATGGGCGGGCTGCACATCGTGGGCACCGAGCGGCACGAGTCGCGCCGCATCGACAACCAGCTCCGCGGCCGCGCGGGCCGGCAGGGCGATAACGGCTCGTCCCGCTTCTTCCTCGCGCTCGACGACGACCTGATGAAGATGTTCGCCGGCAAGGCGACCATGACCGCGCTGTCGAAGCTGGGCATGAAGGAGGGCGACGCCATCGAGCACCGCTGGGTCTCCAAGTCCGTCGAGCGGGCCCAGCGCAAGGTCGAGGAACGCAACTACGAGATCCGCAAGAACCTGCTCGAATACGACGAGGTCATGGAGTACCAGCGCAACGCGTTCTACGGCACGCGGCAGGAGGTGCTCGAAGGCCGCAACATCACCCCCCTGATCTTCGAGTACATCGAAGATTCGGTCGCCGACGCGGTGAACCTGTATCTGGCGAAGGACTACACCCAGACGCAGGTCGCCGAGTGGGTGCGCCACACCCTGGATGTGAGCATCGAGCCGGGCCGGCTGCACCTGGACAGCTTCGAGGAGCTGACCGAGGTGATCCGCAAGAACGCCGCGTCCGAGGTGCGGCAGGTGGTGGACGTGACGCTGGGCGAGTACATGTCCGACGACCTGCCGCCGGAGGAGTGGGACCTGCGTGGCCTGCAGCAGTGGGCGATGACCCGCTTTGATGTGGACCTCAAGCAGAACCGCGTCCGGCAGATGAACATCGTCGAGATCAAGCAGATGCTGGTCGAGGCGGCGCTGGATCAGGTCGAGAAGAAGGACCTCTCCGGCGTGAGCAAGTTCCTGGAGCCGCACTACGCCGGCAAGCAGCTCGCCGAGTGGGTCAAGCAGAAGTTCGACCTCGAACTGGACCCGACCGAGCTGGAAGAAATGAGCACCGAGGACGCGACCGAGCAGATTGTCGGCCAGGCGCGGGCCGCATACGAGAAGCGCGAGCGGAACTACCCCGTTGAGTTCATGATGGACGTGGTCTTGCAGGGCGCGCAGCAGAACCAGCAGTGGGCGCTCGACCAGTTGCTCGGCTTCGTCAAGCACCGCTACGAGCTGGACTGGACCCCGCAGGACATCGACGGCAAGACACCCAAGCAGATCTTCGACACGCTGGTCGAAGAGCAGGTCGCGTGGGTCCGCGGCGGCAAGCTCGAAGCGCAGGCCAAAGAAAAGGCCAACGAATTTGCGCGTGATCCCAAGGGCCTGGCGAACTGGCTGCGCAACCGCTTCGGCGTCGAGATGACGCCCGACCAGATCGAGCAGACCAAGGACAAGGAGGCCCTGATCCTCGATAAAGGACACGAGGCGTTCCGCAGCGAACTCACCCGGCTCGAGCGCTTCGTGCTGCTGCAGATCCTCGACCAGGCGTGGAAAGACCACCTCTACGCGATGGACCAGCTCAAAGACTCGATCGGGCTGCGCGGCTACGCGGAGAAAGACCCGAAGATCGAGTACAAGCGCGAAGGCGCCAACCACTTCCGCTCCATGCAATCCACCGTGCGCGACCGCGTGACCGAGCTGATCTTCCGTGCCCGGCTCACGCCCAACGTGCAGGTGCAAAGCGCCTACGGCAACCAGCAGCAGACGCAACACGCCCAAGCCCCCGCCCCCGCCCCCGGAAGTGGGGTGCCCGGAAGTGGGCTACCCGGAAGTGGGGTGCCTGGAAGTGGTGGCGCTCAGGAAGCGGGGACGGCGGTG
>CAZTLX010000251.1:0-5287 GCA_964614575.1 uncultured Phycisphaeraceae bacterium
CGGGCTCCAGGCGCTGCCCACCACCGGCGACCACAAGATCCGCACCGCCTACCTCACCAACCCCCACCCCGTGAGCCTGAGTGACAACACGCAACGCTATCGGCTGATTGAGGAGTTCCCGCTGGGCACCATCTACAGCATGGACCTGATGCTCAACCAGGCCGACATGGCGCACGGCGACTTCGGCCAAGGGTGGAACCTCCTAAAGATCGACGGCAGCTCACGCTGGGCGGTGAGCCAGACGGCTTTCGACAGCGCGATCCTCAACTACCCGAGCTGGAACAACGTCCTGCCGGCAATTGAGGCGTTGGAAGACGGGATTTGACCGCGTAACCGGCGAGGAGCGTCGGGCAATCACCGATATGCCCGATACACCCCTGCGGATGCTTCTTCTGGCCGGCGCTATGGCCGCGCTCGGCCCCACCACCCCCCTGGCCGCGGACGCCCCGCCGCTCAACGCCGCGGTGCTCGGCCGGCCCGACGCCGAGGCCGCCGGCCGGCTCACCGACCACGGCGACGGGTCGTTCACCCTCACCGCCGCCGGCCGCGAGGCCTACATGGGCCGCGATGAGGGCACCTTCGCCTACCTCGACACCGAAGCCCCCAACTTCACCTTCTCCGCCCGCATCAAGGCCGCGCCGCAAGGCACGCCCAACCCCAAATACGGCCTGTCCCTGCGCACCGACCTCACCGGCGAAGACCGCTGCGTCGCGCTGCGCTACGACGGCTACGAGAAGAACCGCTGCCTCCAGTGGTTCCTCCGCCACCACCGCGCGCCCGACCCGCACGAGGGCAGCGGCCGCTGCTTTATCGACGGGCTCGAACGCGGGATGAACGCCACGCAGGACTTCCATCTGCGCATCACGCGGCGTTACCCGCACGTCCGGCTCGCCTACAGCGCCGACGGCGAGACCTGGCAATCCATCGACTACGACCACAGCCTGATCGATCAGGCCGTGAAGGTCGGCGTGCAACTGACCGCCGGGGGCGATGGCAAGAAGCCGGTGTCGATGACGTTCGATCAGGTGCGGTTCACGGTCGATGGCGCGGCGGATGAAGCGTTGGACAACGCCGCGGGCCGAGCGATGTTCGAGGAGGACACGCGGCCCACGCGGCCATACGACGTGCATTTCACCGCCGTGGATATCGGCAGCGAGGAAGGCCCGTTCACCGCGTTTGTGATGATCCCGCAGGGCCTGGACCCGGCCGCGCTGCGGGCGGTGATGATCTCCTCGGGTTCCAAGGAACTGAACCGGCACGGCGAGCGTTACGGGTGGACCAACGGCAAGGGCATGGTCCGCATCCCGGCCGACCTGGACGGTGCCGAGGGGAGCGTCGTGATGGACGGGCTCGAGCCGTTCTACGACATGCTCGCGTACCACGGCGTGGTGCGGGTCGGCGGGGCGTTTCACCCCAAGCATTATCCGCAGGCGATTGAGCGGCTTGCGGAAGCGACGGGGATCGAGCACCTGCCGGACCTGCCGGTCATGCTCAGCGGTGCGTCGTTCGCGGGCGGATATTCCTATGCCGGCGCCGCCGCGATGCCGCAGAAGACGATCGCGGCCGCGCCGGTGATCATCGGCATGGCGGGGGCGAACACGCAGGACCGTGCGGTGCTGGATACGCCGCTGGTGCATATCTACGGCAGCCGGGACGGCCCGCACCTCAAGGATGCGCTGGACGCGACACCGAAGCTGCGTGAGAAAAACGCGCGGTGGGCCAACGCGCCGATGTGGCACGTCTATCACCGCCAGCACAAGGCCGACGCGCTGATCTACCCCTACTTCTTCGAGGCGATGCGGCTGCGGCTGCCCGAAGACTGGCGGCCGACCGACGGCCCGCCGAAGCTGCGCACGCTCGAAGAGGCGGACGGCTGGTGGGGCCTGATCGACACGTGGGAAACCAACCATCCGCGGGTGGTGAAGGTCAGTGAATACGACGGCGACACGAGCCGGGCGGTGTGGCTGCCCGGCGAGTTAAGCGCCCGCGTCTGGGCGGCTTTTGTCTCGAACAACCCGCGGACGGTGATCCACTTCCCGACCTTCGACGGCCGCAACGAATACATGGGCCCCCTGCCCCGCGGCTGGCACAACAGCACGATGTTGGCAGATCAACCTTTCCGCCTGCTCGCGTCCGGGCCGACGGGGGATGATGTGACGGTCGCATACTACGATGGCGAGCGCGAGCTCAACGTCATCGAGACGCACGGCTCGCCGTACCACGTCACGCTCGAAGCGCTGCCCGCGGGCCTGCACACGATCTACGCCATCACCACGATCGGCGAAGCGCAGGAGATCAGCCGCCCGGTATCGATCTGGTTCGCGCCACCGCAGCGATAAGCTCGCGCTCCCCTGGCCGGCGAGCTACGCCTCGCCGGGCGTCGCGCAGCGACGAATCGGTCATCACACCGCGACAGCCCGGGCGAAGAACGCCCGGCGAGGCGTAGCTCGCCGGCTATTGTTGCGGGGGTTTGCCAGGCGATTCCGGCGGGGCCTGGGTGTTTTCCGTGGTGTCGGCGGGGTCGGGTTCTTCGCCTTCGAGCGAGGTCGGGCCGACCTGGCCGTAGGTCTGCGGGCCGGGCTTGTGCTCGCGCCACGGCTGATGCGCGATCAGTTGCTGCGCCGCGCGGATGCCCTTGATCAGCGAGCGGCGATCGGTGGTCTGCTTCGGCGGGTCGCAGCCGGGCTGATGCTTCGCACCTTTCTGCGGCTTCTCTTCGGTAAACAGGTGGACCGTCGTGGTCGGGAACGCGAACTGCACCCCCAACTGATCCGCGAGGCGGACGATGTCGAGGAACAGCCGTTCGCGTTCGCGCAGCTCGGTGTTCCAGTCGGGCACCTCGAAGAAGACATACAGCAGGACGTTCAGCGACGACGAGCCGTAGTCGTTGCCCCAGACCTGGTAGTAGTCTTTGCGGGTGTAGGGGTGGGTGCGGACCAGCTCGCGGATGCCCTCGGTGAAGGCGAGCAGCTTGTCGGGGGTGGTGTCGTACTGGACGCCGAGGGTGGTCTTCCAGCGGCGGTACTTGCGTCGGCCGTAGTTATCGACGGTCGCGCGCACGAGCGACGCGTTGGGCACGGTGACCTGAGAGTTGTAGAAGGTGCGGATGCGGGTGGAGCGGAAGCCCAGTTCCTCGACGGTGCCCTCGGTGTCGCCGATGACGACCCAGTCGCCGACCTCGAAGGGCCGATCGAGGATGACGGCGACGGAGCCGAAGAAGTTTTCAATGGTGTCCTTGGCCGCGAACGCGAACGCGAGCCCGCCGATGCCAAGCGACGCGAGCATGGGCCCGATGGGGATGCTCAGCGCGTCGGCGCCGTAGAGGATGCCGATGGCGACGACAAAGATCTTCAGGCCCTTGCGCAGCAGCGGGATGAGCACATCGTCGATCTTCGAGCGGGTGCGGGCGGCGTAGGACGCGAGCACCTCGGCGCCCAGGTCGGTCAGCCGCCACGCCGCCCACGTCCCGGCCAGCACCGCATACACCGCGGCCGCGGCGTGCAACAATTCATGCGCCTGCAGCGGCATGCCCAGGATCGGCAGCAGCAGCAAGTACACCACCGCCCCGCCGAACATCCCCAGCGGACGGGCCGCCTGCGCGATCGACTCGGCGTGCGCCTGGCCCTGCTTGCGACCGATGTAACCCGCCAGCAGGTGCCGCACAATCGCCCGGCAGAAAAAATCCACCAACACCCCCAGCAGCACCAGCCCAAACAAACCGATCCACTGCCAGTACATCACCCCCAGCCACTGCCGGATCACCAGCGAACGCGGCATGTAGCGCTGCAGCACGGAGACCTGCGAGTCCTGTCGCACCTTCAACGCGCCTTTGCGCATCGCCGCGTCGTACATCACCGGCAATCCCGTCACCGTCTCCGCGGTGAATCGCCAGCGCCCGTCCTCACCCGACTCCAGCGTGATGTGCTGATCCGTCAGCTCGAAGACGCGGTACAACTCATCGTCCTCGTCGCTGAACGGGCGCGGGAAATAGGTGAAGCTGACCTGCGACGCGGCTAACTCACCCCCGGCGGGCAGCTCGGCGTAGTCCACCCGGCGGATGCGGTCGAGCACGCCCAGCAGTTGCTCGGCGCGGCGCCTGGCCTCGAACGAGCCGGGCACGATCCCCGCCGCGTCGAATTCAAAACACGCGAACACCGCGGGCCAAAGGTCCTCGCGCCCCTCGTCGCGGATCGCGTTCATCGCGGTGAGGAACACCCGCATCGTCGCCCGCGGGCTTAGCAGCGCAGGGTCGTCGGGGTCGAACGTGACCGCCTCGCTGTCGATGATCGCTTCGAGGTTGCCCGGCACGGCGGCGGGCGCTTCGCGTGGCTCTTCGGGCGCTTCACGTGGTTGTTCGGCAGTTTCCCGTGATTCTTCGGCCGCTTCCACGACCGCGGGCACCGGCGGCCCGGCCTCCTGCGCTTGGCTCATCAGGCCGCTGCACATCAACAGCCCGACAAACCCGATCCCACTCAACCAGCGCGCGCGATTCATGGCCAAGAATGTAACTCACCCGGCCGCGCATGCCGAATCAACGCCCTCGGCTCAATCGCGGATCACGCGCACGTTCTCCCTCGGGGCCTCACGCGTTGAGGGCGGCGAGGGTGTCGGCCGCGGCACCGCCCCGGTCAGCTCGCGGAGGCGCTGTAGCCCCCACGCCACCGCGCCCAGCACGGTGAACACCACCAGTCCCACCAGCACCGCCGCCAGCGTCAACAACACCACCGGCACGACGATCACCAGCACGATCGCCGCCACAGCCGCCCGCGTCACCCACGACGGCCGATCCGCCACCACGCGGTAATACCCGCCGAACCGCGGGTCGTCCCGCACGCGCTGTTTCCAGTCGAAGTCAAAGCTCATGCGAGCATTTTAGCCCCTCCGCCGCTTGCGGCTTCGCGAAACGGTCACGCCGCCACACAGCTTGCAAGTGCGCGGCAACCACACAGCCCGCGAAGCCGCGGGCGGCGGCCGCGTCACGCCCGATAAGCGGCGGGGCTTAGCGCGGCGTGGATCAAGTCGGCCGCGTGGTGCTCCGATGTATCCCACATGACGGACCTTCGCGCGCGCGGCGGTACCGGCATCACACCCCCGGGGCACTGCGATGGAGGCCACCCGATGTCAGATATGAATCCGCAAACGCAGAAACCCGGTGCCGCCCCCGCCGCCTCCCCGGGCGACGCCAGCAAGATCGTCGCCGCGGCGATCCAGGAGATCAGCCACATCGCCACGCTGCCCGAGGTGACGATGAAGATCATCCAGCTTGTCGAAGACCCCGATTCCACCG
>CAZTLX010000252.1:0-5248 GCA_964614575.1 uncultured Phycisphaeraceae bacterium
AGGGTGACCAGACCCCCGCGGCGTCCCCGCCCACCGGAGGCCACCCATGACCCGACAACAGCATCCCCCCGTCGCCCGAGATCACCCCCGGAACCATTTCGCCGTAGCGGCGTCTACCGCATGGGCGATGACCGTCCACCTCATGGTCCTGCAGGCGCTGTGCGCAAGCGTCTCGGGCCGCGAGCTGCTGCGTCGCGCCGGGCTGGCGGTCAGCGGCACCGCGTACTTCAACGCCCGCCCCCACCGACACCTGGCAGCCCATCCCGCACGCCGACCTGCTCGATCTGGTGACCACCACCCTGACGGCGACGGGCATGCAGATCGTCAACCAGGCGCATGCCCTCAGCCGGGAAGGCCAACGTTACTTCGGGCTCATGCAGCTAAACACCATTGATGACCACAACGTTTCCGGGGGCTACGGTTTTGTGGTTGGTGTCCGCAACAGCCACGATCAATCGTTCCCCGCGGCGTTGTGCATGCTAATCGAGGTCACACAAAACTCTAGCGCGGTGATGTAGGTGTGAAGACATACTAACGGTATGTTGCAAGATCAGACCGACGAACAATCCAGTGCGGTCGGTGCGCAGGATCCGCTCCTGGGTCAGAGAATCGGTCGCTATCGGTTGCTGCGGTTTATCGGTGCGGGTGGCACCGGGCTGGTGTATGCCGCGTGGGACGAATCGCTGGAGCGGCGTGTGGCGTTGAAGCTGGTTCCCAAGACCAACCTCGTGTCGTGGGCCGATGTAAGCCCACTGCTCCAGACCGAAGCCCGCATCGCAGCTTCACTGGATCACGCACACATTGTGCGGGTCTATGAGTTCGGTGACGACGGTGGGTGGTGCTTCCTGGCCATGGAACTGCTGGAGGGGCACAATCTGAAGCAGCTGATTGGTTCGGCTGGTGCTTTCGACACGGTGCGCGCTTGTCAGATCATGGCCGACGTGGCTGACGCTCTCGCTTACGCACACCGGGAGGGGGTTGTGCATCGCGACATCAAGCCCGCGAACCTGATCCTCACGCGGTCGGGTCGATGCAAGATCACCGATTTTGGACTCGCTGCCTTTCACGCCGCAAGAACTGGTGAGGGTCAAGAGCGGGTTCGGGTGGGCACGGCGAGTTACATGGCCCCCGAAGTAACGCTGGGGCGTGCGGCCAAGCCGGTTTCAGACATCTACAGCTTTGGTGCGACGCTGTGGCACCTGCTGGCTGGCGCTCCGCCTCACGCCGGTGGCGATACCCAGAGCTTCGGTGCAAGGCGGGGCCACGTGGGTTGCGTGCCGACCGACATCGCGGAACTGCGTCCGGACATACCCCCACCCCTGGCGCACGTGATCGGGCGTTGCTTAGCGGCGGAACCTGCCCAGCGGTGGTCTGAAATCGACGACATGGCCAGGATCCTGAGGCTGTACTCGGTGCCGCTGGACGAGGTCTCTGCCCGCTCGCCCGAGGGGCGACGGTTGGCGCGGGCGCTGGCTGCGGTGCTCACCCAGAAGACCTCGCGCCCCAGCGGGCGACGGTTGGCCTTAGGCGCGGGTGGGGTGCTGGCAGTGGCGGCACTGACTGGTGCCGGAGCGGTGACCGGCCTCTATCAACTCGAGCTGAGCCAACGGCGCACCGCAGTCCTGAGCCTGACCGGCAACTCTGAGCAAGCGGCCGTGTTCCGCGAGTTCACGGAAACCAATCGTTTGCAGGGGCTGAACTGGCTCGCGGAAGATGTCACGCAGGTGGTAAGCCCGGCCGACACCGAGATGATCGATGCGCTTAGCCGACGGGAAGCGGGGCCGGTGATCGGCGTGGCCGGCCGGGTCCGCATGGTCAGCTTCGCCGACAACCGCAAGGTTGGTTGGTTCACCCTCGTCGCGAGCGCCACGGAGGATCAGTTGCGGTGCGTGTTTTTTCCAGAGACCTTCGATGCGATGTCGGAGGCGTTCGGTTCCGGTGCGGATCGGTTGATCGATCGGCCGGTGATGGTGAAAGGTCACGTGACGCGGTATCAAGGTCGGCCGCAGGTCGTGGTCACCGCTCCAACCCAAATTGTCCTGCTCACTTCGGCCCTGCTCGACCCGTCGGTGTCGCACGTCGGCTTGGAGGTTTCGCCCCAGGAGCAGCGGCCATGACCAAGATGATGGATTCGAGCTTCCTCTCGCGTCTTTGCCAGATCCTGGTGGTGGGGAACAACCATGCCGTGTTCGAGCAGGTGTCCGCCGAGCTGGGGGATGAAGGCTTCGACGTGTTGTACCGTTCGCCGGAGGATTTGTCGTTGACGCTGGAGACGGAATGGGTCGATGTGGTGCTGATCGACCGGACGATCCCGACACGCACGGCGACGGCCCTGTGCCGCTTGATACGCAACAACGTCCGCGCGAGCCTGGTGCCGATCCTGATCGTGGATGACAACCCGGATGACGAAAGCGTGATCGAGAACCTCCGTGCGGGCGCGGATGATTGTGTGAGCATGAACATGCGGCACGCCCTGGTCGTCGGGCGGATCAAAACGCTGATCCGGCGACGGGCGGCGTGCGACGAGTTGGCCGACATGGGCAAACCGTTGTCGAACATGATCCAAGTCGGCGTGCTGACGATCAAGCTCAACGAGTATGAGGTCCGGGTCGGTGGGGAACGGGTCCAGCTCTCGCTTGGCGAGTTTCGGCTGCTGGCGCTGCTCGCCTCGCGACCGAAGCAGACGCTGACCCGCGAGCAGATCATCACGGCGCTCGGTGACATCGGCGAGGGGCCCGGGAACCGAGCCGTGGACGCGCGGGTCTATACCCTCCGCCGCAAGCTCGGGAGGGCCAGCCGATACATCCGCACCGTGCGGGGTGTCGGGTTCAAGATGGACGCGGTTTGACTCCGTGCATGGAAGGACGGCAAGTGAACAGGCGGCAACCACACCGTTTGGCGTTTTCGCTGATCGAATTGCTTGTCGTCCTGGCGATCGTTGCGGTCATGCTCACGGTCTTGCTGCCGGTGCTCGCCGCGTCACGCCACCACGCACACGCCGCGGTGTGCCTGAGCAACCTCGCCCAGTCGGGCAAGGCGCTGGCGATCTACCTGCACGATAACGACAAGGTCATTCCAGGCCCCAACACCAGTGGATACGAGCTGTCCCGTGGAGATGTCATCCGCCACGCCTCGGACGCACCGGATCGCCCTGTCCTCAAAGGCGACTGGATGTCGCCGATCCTCGGCAACCTGCTGAACCTCCCCGCCGATCGTAACACCCGTTTGCTGTCGATCTTCGACGAGCAGTTCCGTTGCCCCGCCAACCAGTTCACCTACAACGGCATCTTCGTCGGTAACCGTGGCGACACCGTGTACGCCTCGCTGCCCGGCTGGCCCGATCCCGCCACCATCCGCTACAACAGCTACGCCTCACCGATCGGGTTCCACGCCTACGACGACGAAGACACCCGCAGCAAGTTCGGCCCCGGCCACAACCAGCACGGCTGGTCGATGCACGCCGACGAGTTGGCGGTTCGCACCGACGCGGCACGCTATCGCTTCCGCGCGACACAGATCGGCCCGCCATCCCGCAAGGTCTTCGCGCTCGACGGGGCACGCTACGTCATGACCACCGGGCATATCACATTCAACATCCACGATGGACAGGTCAAAGGTGATAACTGGATTACCCGCGGCCCAGCGCTGAACCCCTTCGGCCTCGACAATGGCAGCCCCTACAAGATGCGCGGCCCGGGCAACTCCGACCTCGATCCCACCGCAGCCACGTACACCTACCGCCATCCCGGCCATCGCATCAACGCACTGTTCTTCGACGGCCATGCCGCACCGATGAGCAACGCCGAATCACGCGATCCGAATCTGTATTGGCCCACCGGCTCAATGGTCTTCGCCCCGCAACGCATCACCGGTGACCTGCGCACCGGTGATCGCATCCGCTGACCCGCCTGTGCTCACCTGTACCCAGATGACCCGCCAAAACCCATTGGTTTTAGCTGGATTCTAACCGGCGTCTTTCGGTCCCGTGTAGCTGGGGTCTTAGTCTTTTAACCGAGGCGATGGTAGCCCGATGGGCGCATCGCGAGCGTTTGATAAGCCGCAGGGAGAATACCCGTGATCCGCACGACGCGATGCTCACCAAAACCCACGCCCCGCCCCGGATGCAGTGTGCCGGTCGGGTTCACGCTGATCGAACTGCTCGTGGTCATATCGATCGTCGTGCTGCTGATAAGCATCCTGCTGCCAGTGATCACTAAAGCCGAGCAGGTGGCCAACCAGGTGCTGTGCAGCTCGAACCTGCGGCAGATCGCGATCGGTGTGAGCACCTACGTCGCTGAGAACAAGGACTACACGCCCGGGCCCAACACCTCGGGCCTACGCCTGCTGCAAATCCCGGCCCCCGCAGACAGTGAAGCGGTCGCCGCCTCATCAAATCCCGTCACGCCAGACGACTGGGTTTCGCCCGTGTTCGGCCAGCAGTGGGGGCTCAGTGGCAACGACCGCGGTCAGAAGATCAAGCAAATCCTCAACCGCGATGAAATGCTCTGCCCGGCCAATGAGTTCCGATATGACCACCGCACCGGCCCCGCGTACAGCGCCCTCAACGCGATCGCTACCGTGCAGCTCGCCAGCTACTCGATGCCGTATGCCCTGCACGCATACGCCTCGGCGGCGGTGACGCCGGCGACCGGCGGGTTCCATCTCGGCAGCCAGGACCGCAACGCGATCAACATCGCGCCAGCCTCGCACCGCTTCCGGATCGATTCGCTGGGTATGCCCAGCGACAAGGTCCTCGCCGCCGACGGTGCCAACGTCGTCAACTACGCCACCAACCAACTCGTGCTTGATACGACTTACGGCTCGCGCGGCGAGGGCGGGCTGCCCAACGGCGGCATCTTCATATCGCGCGGAGCCACACTCAACGCATCATCATTCAGCGGCGCGCAGACACCATACCGCCAGGGCGCAGGTTTCGACCCCGCCACGACAAACGACCTGGCCCGGCAGGTCACCTACCGCCACGACGGTGCGATCAACGGCGTGTTCTGGGACGGCCACGCAGAAAACCTGACCGTCGAACGCTCACGGACAGCCCACTTCTGGTTCCCCAGCGGATCGGTGGCCCAGAGCAACTTTCACATCAGCGACAGCAACGTCAATGCCGGAGACACGATTCGATGAATACTTGCCCAATGAAAAAGGCGCAACACGGTTTCTCACTCATCGAGCTGCTCGTGGTGATCAGCATCATCGCGGTGCTCATCGGCATTCTCCTGCCCGTCCTCGC
>CAZTLX010000253.1:0-5042 GCA_964614575.1 uncultured Phycisphaeraceae bacterium
CTGCGAGGCGTTGACGGTGTGCAGCGTGGAGAAGACCAGGTGGCCGGTTTCCGCGGCGGTGATGGCGGCGGCGGTGGTCTCCAGGTCGCGCATCTCGCCGACGAGGATGATGTCGGGGTCCTGACGCAGCACGTGCCGCAGGCCCGAGGCGAACGAGGGCGTGTCCGCGCCCAGCTCGCGCTGCTCGATCACGCTCTTGTCGGAGACCAGCGAATATTCGATCGGGTCTTCGAGGGTGATGATGTGCTTGTGGTAGCGCTTGTTCATCGAATCGATCATCGCCGCGAGCGTGGTCGATTTGCCCGAGCCGGTGTCGCCGGTGACCAGCACCAGCCCGCGGGGCAGGTAGGTCAGGCGGCTGATGACTTCGGGGAGGTTGAGGTCCTTGAGCGGGGGGATCTGGGTCTTGATCGCACGCATGGCGATGCCGACCGACTGCCGCTGCATGTGCGCGTTGACGCGGTAGCGCCCCAGGCCGGGCACCTCGTAGGAGAAGTCCGCGTCCTTGATCTTCTGGAAGGTCTTGAGCTGATCTTCATTGGCCATCTGCTGGACCATCCGCAGCGCGCTCTCGGGCGTGATGACGGGGTAGTCCAGCGCGGTGACGGCGGTGTGGATGCGCGCCATCGGCGGGTGGCCGGAGATCAGGTGGACGTCGGAGGCGTCCATCTCCATCGCGGTCTTGAGGATGGTGTTCAGGTCCATGCGGGGCCTCGGTCGGGTGGGGGGTGTTACGGCGCAAGGCCGATGGTGGAGTTATCGTCGCCTCCGCCGAGTGGGATAAGCCGTCGTTGATGCCGCATGCTCACCCGCAGCTTCCGCCGTCTAGCCCACGACGCGCGACTGTCGCAATCGACACAGACCGACCTTTGCTTTGGGGCGAACACCGGATATGATCACGGCCAACGACGCAGGGCCGGGCGTCGTTGGCCGTGCGGTATGCCATGCCGCGGCCGGTAACACGTTTCACCGATGACCGAGCCCACCCGCCAATCCGTCCGTGCCCGCCTGGCCGACACCTGGAACGAATGGGTGCCCATCGGCCTCGCGCCGTCGGTCATCCTCATCCTCGGCGTGGTCGCCGCCGCGCTGCTATTGACCCAGTCGCACGGGCGCACCCAGCGGACGGACCTAGTCTTCTGGACCTTCGCCGTGCCCCACTACAACGCGGCCCTGCGCGTCACCCCCGCCTTCGAACAGGCCGAGGGCGTCACCGCCCAGCCTTTCAACGTCCACGGCAGCGCGGTCACCCGCCGCCTCCGCGCCGCCTACTCCGCCGGCATCAAGCTGCCCGACCTGGTCGAGGTCGAGATCACGCCCGTCGGCTCGTTCTTCCGTGGGCCGACCGATGAGATCCCCTTCATCGACCTCAAGCCCCGGCTGATCGAGTCCGGCCTGATGGACCGCGTCGTCCAGACCCGCCTCTCGCCCTACACCGTCCCGGATTCGCAGACCGGCGAGGAGCTGATCGTCGGCCTGCCGCACGATGTCCACCCCGTCGCCCTCGCCTACCGCCGCGACATCTTCGAAGAGCTGGGCATCGACCCCGACCAGATCAAGACGTGGGATGATTTCATCGCCATCGGCCGACGCATCACCATCCCCGGCCAACGCTACCTGATCCAGCTCGAAGACAACAGCGCCGTGTCCTACGAGGTGATGCTCTACCAGCGCGGCGGCAACTTCTTCACGCCGCAGGGCGAGCTGCGCATGGACGACGAGGTCGCGTACCAGACGCTGCTCTGGTTCATCCCGCTGGTCTCGGGCGACGAGCGGATCAGCACCAACCCCGGCTCGTTCGGGCAGGCGTTCTACCGCGGCATCGAGGAGGGCTACTTCCTCACCTACATCTGCCCCGACTGGCGCGCGGGCGGGACCAAGTTCAACCTGCCCAACCTCGGCGGCAAGCTCGGGCTCATGCCCCTGCCCGCGTTCGAGCCCGGCGGGCGACGCACCTCCACCTGGGGCGGCACGATGATCGGCATCACCCGCACCGCCGACGACCCCGACCTCGCCTGGCGCTACGTGTTGCATATGTACCTCGACCCCGACACCGCCGAGGAAAACTTCCGCGAGACGTTCATCCTCCCGCCGTTCAAAGACCTCTGGGGCCTGCCCGCGTTCCACGAGCCCTCAGAATACTTCGGCGGGCAGAAGGTCGGCCAGCTCTACATGTCGATGGCCGATGACGTCCCGCCGCAGTACGGCAGCCCGTACCTGCAACTGGCCAAAAACAAGATGGGCGAGGTCATCGCCGCGTGTACCGCGTATTACCGCACCAACGGCGAGAAGGGATTCGATGCGTTCGCCCGACAACGCCTCGACGACGCCGCGGCCTACGTCCGCTTCCAGATGCAAAGAAACCCGTTTTAGGAAATGACGAATGACGAAGCCCGAATGACGAACCTCAACCAGCCGAGGCAAACCGCCTTCCCTTCGTCATTCTGATTTCGTCATTCGTCATTAAAGCGCAGCGCCTTATGTTCTACCGGTTTCAACAACGCTACGCACCGTACCTGTTTGTCAGCCCGTTCATCGTGCTGTTCTGCGTGTTCATGCTCTACCCGCTGGTCAAGAGCGTGATCCTGAGTTTTTACATCACCGCCGGGCCGCGGGCGCAGGTGTTTGTCGGGCTGGATAACTTCGCGTTCCTGCTGCGCGACCCGGATTTCCACAAGGCGGCGTGGAACACCTTGCTCTTCACGCTCGCGTCGTTGCTGGTGCAGCTTCCGCTGAGCCTGGGCGCGGCGATGCTGCTTAACAGCAAGGCGGTGCGCGGGCGCAACTTCTTCCGCTTCGCGTTCTTCTCGCCGCACCTGATGGGCACGGTCTTCGCCGCGATCTTGTTCACGCTGGTGCTCGCGCCGCGCTTCGGCCTCCTCAACAAGGGGCTGGTCGCGCTGGTCGAACACACCGGGCCATTCGGCGATGCGATCCAGTGGGTGGTGCAGAGCTTGTTCGGCGTGCAGATCACGCTGGAAACCCGCTGGCTCCAGGAACCGGCGCTGGTGCTGCCCGCGATCATCCTCGTGAGCCTGTGGCTGTACATCGGCTTCAACATGATCTACTTCCTCGCCGCGCTGCAGTCGGTCGATCAGGACCTCTACGAGGCGGCGCACGTCGATGGCGCCTCGCCGTGGCAGCGGTTCCTCCACGTCACCCTGCCGGGCATCAAGCCGGTGACGGTGTTCGTCGTCGTGATGAGCACCATCGGCAGCTTCAAGATGTTCGAGCTGGCCTTCCTGCTGCTGGGCGGCGGGACCGGGCCCGATCAGGCCGGGCTGTTCATCGTGACCTACCTGTATCAATCCGGCTTCGAGACCGGCGACCTGGGCTACGCCTCGGCCATCGGCTGGACGCTGACCATCGCCGTGCTCATCGTCGCGCTGCTGCAGATCAAGTTCTCCGGAACGCTGAAGAAAGAATGACGAATGAGGAAACCAGAATGACGAATGAAAGCTCGGTTGCCCGGTCGGCTTGGTTTGGTCATTCGGGCTTCGTCATTCGTCATTGAACCACGCATCACCAATACGAAATCACGGTACACACACACGCCCATGAAGATCCTCCGCTCCCTCCTGAACCACGCCTTCCTCCTCGCCGTCGCGGCGGTGATGCTCGCGCCGCTGGTGTGGCTGGTCGTCGCGGCGTTCAAGCGGCAGGAAGATTTTTATCAGTACGACTTCCTCCTGCCGCCGGACCGCTGGTCGCTCGATAACTTCCGCAGCATCTTCAACCAGATCCCCTACGCCCGCTTCATGCTCAACAGCTTCTTCGTCACCTGCGCGACGGTGATGATCCAGCTCTTCCTCTCGGCCCTGGGCGGGTTCGCGCTGGCCAAGTACCAGTTCAAGGGCAAGTCCATCATCATGCTCGTGATGCTCAGCACGATGATCATCCCCGGCGAGGTGCTGCTGGCGCCGCTCTACGAGCTGATCTACAAGATGGGCATGGTCGATACCTACGCGGGCCTGATTGTTCCGGGGGCGGTGAGCGTGTTCGGGATGTTCCTGTTCCGGCAATCGATGCTGCAGGTGCCGGATGAGTTGTTGCAGGCGGCGCGGATCGACGGGTGTACGGAGCTGGGGCTGTTCTGGAAGATCGCGATGCCGGTGAGCCGGCCTATGATCGGCGCGTTCTGCCTGATCGCGTTCATGGGCACGTGGAACAGTTTTCTCTGGCCGCTGATCATCCTGCACAGCCAGGAGCTGTACACCCTGCCGCTGGGCATTAACCAGATGGTGGGCGTGTACAAGGAGGACTACGGCGCGCTGATGGCGGGCACACTGCTCAGCGTGCTGCCCGTGGTGCTGCTCTTCTTCGCCCTGCAGCGCGAGTTCATCGCCGGCCTGACCGCGGGGGCGGTGAAGGGGTAGTGAAAGCGGAAAATCGGGAAAGCGGAAAAGCAGAAAATTCGAGCCAGCGGACCTGCCTTTATTTTCCGCTTTTTCGTTTTTCCGATTTACCGCTTTGCTCTCACGCCACTTCGTCGTGGAATGCGCCCAGGCCGATCGGGCGGTCGAACTGGACGCCGATCTCGTAGGTCGCGTCTTCGACTTCCAGTTGCATCACTTCGCGGCACCAGGCGATGCGGCCGGCGACGATCATGCCTTGGCCGGCGTCGGTCTGCAGCGCGACGGTGCAGCGGGTGCCGGTGCGCAGGTCGTGGTGGTGGACGAAGCCCAGTCCGCCGGTGGAGATGTTGCGGGTACGGACGATGTAGGTGCCCGCCTCGTGGCCGTGCGTCCCGACACGGATGATGCAGCGGGCGGTGAGGGGTCGGCGGGGGTCCTGCCGATCGCGCCGATCCCCCTCCGCCTCCTCATCGAGCCAGCGCCCTTCGCCGGTCTGGGCCTGACGTTCGATGCGTTCGAGGATCGCCATCCACTGCTGGTCTGAGAGCCAGACGCGCAGCGCCTCGCCCTCGCCGTCCCCCGCGGGGGGCAGGGCCAGGTCGTCATCCGCGTGCGACACCAATCGGAACTGCGACACGAGCGATCCCTCCAAGCGTTGGTCCATCTGTAACGTCGGTTATTCGTCGC
>CAZTLX010000254.1:0-5025 GCA_964614575.1 uncultured Phycisphaeraceae bacterium
CTGGAACTACTTTGTGAGCTGCGGATACTGCCGATAAATATGCGAAGTGCTCTAAAGCCGCCTCGTGCGGCAAGTCCCCTGTGCCCGCGCCGCCGAGTGTTACCCCACCGTTGCCCGCCACAAAAAAGCCCGCCGAGCGGTGATGCCGGCGGGCCGTCGAAAATACCTTTTCCGTGACTAACGAAAGCGGGTGATGAGATTCGAACTCACGACATTCAGCTTGGGAAGCCGATCTATGATGTTGCTATACCCACGGAAATAAGGCAAATCCAGAAGCATGAATAAAGGCTTGGACCACTGCTTGGACCAGTTATTTGTCTCCCGGAACTGAAGCAGATGCCCGCCAAGGCACCGCATAGCTTGCCATCCGTGTCCCCGGCAATGGTGCCGAACGCCCAGTCGTAGAGTCGTACCGATCTGGTGACCTTCTCCATTGCTCGCACGGCGCTCCGCCCCCCTGCGACCGACCAAGCCCCCAGCCAGGCAGCCCCAGAGCCCGCCAGATACGTTCTCCAGCCGGGGGGCCCCGGTAGTCGCAAAGTCGCACGCGTCGCAGGGGTACCCCTGCCCCACGGATCACTCGTCTCATGGCCCTCGCCATCAAGTTCGACGGATACCTACGCGACGGTCTGGTCGCCGACTACGCCGAACTCACCCGCTTGGGGAATGTCAGGCCGGCGCGAATCACGCAGATTATGGATGTTAACCTGCTGGCACCGGACATACAGCAGGCCATTCTGAGTCTGCCCCGTACGGTCAAATGGCGTGACTCCATCCGGGAGAGGCATGTTCGTAGGATATTGCTCTTGACAAACTGGGAATCTCAACGGGCTATCTGGAAGCAACTGATGAGGTGAGCATGTTTCGCAGAATCATCAAGCCCATGTCACAAGCGCCAGAGCTGGCCTCGTGTCGGCGCGACGTTCTTCCCTTCGACGCCCGGGCTAAGCAATTCGTATCGCTCTTCAACACGCTCAAACTGTGAGAGTCAGACTTCGCCGATATGACGCAGGTAAACGCATATTCATAAACTAAACCTGATCCGCTGTTACGCAGACAGCATAATCAATGCCTAGTGCCTCAAAATGCTTACGTGCACAACGGATCTTGTATCGCTCGCTTTCCCGCAAGGTTTCCTCGGCAAGCGTGTCTTTGGTCTCCCGCACAAGGTAGAGGATCGGCTCATCGTGGTCATCCTTCTTGATGATGACCCAGTCCGGGTTGTAGTCGCCCACAGGCGTGGGAACCTTGAATGCGCTGGGCAGCTTGGCGAAGCAAAGAATATCGCTACGGTTCTGCATGTCCTCGGCGAAGCTGTATTCCACATCGGAGTCCACGGCAACAGGCTGCGTCAGGCTTCGCAGGGCTTCGTCATCGTCGACCTGCAGGTTGACAATGCGATCGAGGCTGTGGGCAATCTCTTGACCATCAAGCTCGTTCAGCTTTCGCTGCTCGTAACAGGAACCATCGATAGGCTCATAAGTCACACCTTCGACAAGTTCCGCCGAGAGCGTGTGGCGAATCAATCGGGTGCAGTCTTCGAGGTAACGCGCAGGGTGCTTACTGAAGTTCGCAAACGTACCGGAATTCTTGAGGATGCTCGACAGGCTCTTGCGGCTCAGGTCAATGCGAGCCGAGAGGTAACTCAACGGGTCGGGAAGTCGCTCAGCAAAATCAACCTGCTCGGCCCGGTTATCTCGAACTTTCCCAGAAGACACGCCTTTCGCCGAGACCTTGAGGTCGCTGGTCGTAATTTCAACCTTGCGGCTGATATCATGAGCATTGAAATGACCTTTGAGTGATTGAGCAGCCTTATCGATTAGGCTTTCGGAGTCCAGATCGAGCCGATACCGTGTCCGTCGCGAAACCTTCTTCCACATCGCCTGAAACGCGGGATGATCGAGCAGCGACTTGTTGAGCTTGATCACGGTGCGCGGTTTGTCGGGACGGACGTGGTGTTCGATCTTGTGCTCAAGCAGGATCTTCTCGATCTCTGTGCAAAACGGCCTGAAGACGCTCGACAGTTGTTCCGGCATGGCCTTGAAGTCCGGGTCTTCGACCAGCTTGTTCTCCTCGTCGAGCAGCCCGGCATCTTTCAGTTCACGGTGCAGCTTGCTCGCCTGCTCAAAGCCGATCGGGCCTTCGCTGGTCTCCAACTCCGCGAAAGCACGCGGGAGCACAATGCCGAACGTCACGCCGCACTCTTCCTGGAACTCGCTCTGCAATCCCTTGGCATACGAGGTGTAGTCCTCCGCACCGACCACGGTCAGTTCGTTAATCACCTTGTCACGGATACGGACGCCGCTCGCATCCACCGGCAGGCGCAGCCCCCGCCCCAACTCCTGGCGACGGCGCGTCGCCGTCTGCGCTCCGCCCAGCTTGCAGATCTGGAATACGTTGGGGTTGTCCCACCCTTCCCGCAGGGCCGAGTGGCTGACGATGATTCGCAGCGGATCGTCAGGGTCGAGCAGCTTCCCCTTGTTCTGCATGATCTTTTCGTAGGCGGTCTCATCGTCCTTCGTATTGCCCGCGGTGTCTTTCGCTCGGCCTTTCTTGTCTTGCGCAAAATAGCCGTCATGCAGCTTGGCGTTGTCGTGCATCAGCGCAGGTAGTCCGCTGAAACGATTGTCCTTACGGAACCGATCCAACGCTTCTTCAATCCATCGGCTCACTTTCCCGGGCTGCGGGTTGCCTTGATCATCATAGAGGCGATAGTCCGCGACCCTGTCGAGGAAGAGCAGCGACAAGACCTTGATCCGCCGGTCCGAGTCATCGCCGCCATCGTCTTTGCCGATGGCCAGTCGCTCCTGCAGCTGTTTTTCCTTGAGCAGGTGCTTCTCGACCGTCTTGATCACCATCGCCTTGAGGACGTGCTCGTCGACCTGCCCGATGCCCTCGCCTTCAAGAAAATAGTGCGACTGGCCGTGGATGTTGATCTCGACGCCGCTGTCCATCGAGATGCCGTCCACCCGCATGTCCGCGTAGGCGCTGTTGTTGTTGCTCTTAAGCTCAAGGTTCTCGCCGCCTTGGAAGGCTACCTTTTTCAGCTTGGGCGAGCCCTTGGCGTCCAGCACCAGCAGTTCGAGGTCCGCGCTGGGCATCTTCGCCCTGCCCTTGTAACCGACGCGGACGCACTTGAGGACCACCCCCGCCGGCATCCCACCCTCGCGCACCGACGTCACCACGATGCCCTTGACCAATTCCTTCCGCCTCGCCTCGATCGGACCTAGGTCGTACATCATGTTGTACGGCTCTTTGTGCGTCGCCGAATAACGCAAACAAAACATCGGGTTCAGCCGACGGATCGCCTTCTTGCTCTTGGATGTGCTGTCAACGCTCTGCGGCTCATCAATCACCACAATCGGGTTGCACGCCCTGACAAACTCGATCGGGGCCTTGCCTTGCAGGTCCTCCTGCGGCTTGTAAATCACGTTGCCGCTGCGCCTGGCCTCCTCCATCGTGTGATCCACATCCGCGTCCTTGATGAAGGCCTGGATGTTGATGATGCACACCGACAAACAACTGTTGCGCGCAAACGCGGCCAGCTCTGTCGGCTTTTTGCCGTCATACACGAAAAAGTCCATGGGCTCGCCGTGGTAAAGCTCCCGCAGGTGCTTGTCAGTATCCCGCAGGCTCTGCAACACCCCTTCACGGATCGCCACCGACGGCACGACGACCAGAAACTTGCTCCAGCCGTACTCCGTGTGCATCTCACGCATCGTCCGCAGATAGACATAGGTCTTGCCCGTCCCCGTCTCCATGCTGATCGTGAAGTTCATCGGGGCCGGGGCATCCGTATCGTCCGGCAGCGCCGGGATCAGGCTGCTGTCGGGCATCAGCCCCTGGCGGTCCTGCGCCGCCCGCAGGTTCTTGAGCACCTGATCGCGCGTGATCGAGAGCCGGTTGCCCAGACCCAGCGCGTGCTGGTACAGCCCCGCACCGGTCCCGCCGCCGACCTCGATCGACAGATTGCCCCCCGCCTGCCCGCTTCGCGGCTGGCCGGAGAACAGGCTCACCGTCGCCGCGATCGCATCAAGCTGGAACTGCTGCTTGGGGTCGAATTGAAACTTTACATCCGACATGCTTTAGACCACCCTCAGGTTGCAGACCGGCTTGCCGTCCTCGTCCTTGCGCTGCTTGTAGAGCGTGGCGATGTTCGCCCGGGCGGTGTCGTTCTCGAAGGCGCTGTCCAGCACGACCAGCTCCGCCGGCGGCACCTCCTGCTCCAAGAGCGCCTCCAGCGCCGCGGTCGGGATCGCCGGCTGCGTGCTGACCACACGCGTCCGGTCGGCCACGCCGATGAACTCGGCTCCTTTCAACGCGAACCGCTCCAGCTTCAAATCCAGCGGCAGGCCCATCTTCAACAAAATCTCCCAGAGGATGTCCATCTCGCTGCGCCCGGGCACGGTGTGGTCGGCCAACTGATCCAGCCGATCCAGCAGGTCCGCTTCACTCTTGGTCGGGTCGCTGTTCCACGCGGTGAAGTTGCTCGAATCCAGCTTGAACACCCGAACGCCCGTGTCCAGCTTCTCGGCATTCAGCCCGGCCTCGTCCCTGATCTTCCTGCCCGCACGCTTGAGCCGCTCGCGCGTCAGGTCAAAGATCGTCTCGCACACCACGCCGTCATCCAGCGTCACCGGCTCGTCCAACGGCTCGGGCAACTGCACGCAGATGTACCGCCGGTTGCCGCCGTCCTCGGCGTTCTGCGCCATCACCGCGTGACCCGTCGTGCCGGAACCGGCGAAGAAGTCGAGAATTAGAGAATCCTTTTCAGAGCTGCCTATCTCAATCATACGATCTAAAAACGCAAGAGGTTTTTTCCCGTTTGAGAAATCAACGCCGCCTTCACTTGCGGTCCCATTCCACGACAGGTCAGTCCATAGCGTTCCGCACTTGTTTTTCTTCACGCATTCGCCGCTTGAAAGATCTACGGTATCTGACAGCCACACAAGCAAATCAGTTTTGTTTCCACTGGCAGATTCAATTCCGAAGCGCAACACCGGGTAAAGCGTTGAGGACCTCGGT
>CAZTLX010000255.1:0-5022 GCA_964614575.1 uncultured Phycisphaeraceae bacterium
CGTGATGCCTCACTTTTGCTTACCCGGTGTTGCGCTTCGGAATTGAATCTGCCCCTGTTCTCCGCGCACTCTGCGTTCACCGCGCGCACCTTCTACAATGTAAAGCAAACCACCGGTACCGAGAGTGACCCATGATCTGCGATGAATGCCAGGCGATGTACGAGGAGGTGGCCGATCGCGCCCGCGCCGCCGATGTGTTCAAGAAGGTCCGCCGCACTGACGACGGCCTGCGGTGCTGGGCGAAGCATGTCGAGTCCGAGGCGGTGTATCTCGTCCAGGTGAATCAGCCGGAGCACGACTGCATCTACATCGGGCTGCACACGCCCGACCGCTGGCTCTCCGAATCCATCGAGGCCGACGCCCTGCACCGCGGGGATAAGTTCGAGGAACTGATCGAGGAAGAACTGGTCGACCTGGGCGGCGAGGAGGGTGCGATCCGGGTTGAGCACTTCCGCGACGACGCCAAGGTCTTCGTCTTCCGCACCGCCCTGCCGGTCAAGTCGCAGGGCGTGATCGACAAAGAACTCACGATCGATCGCGTCACGAAGCTGTTGCTGGCCTATGAGGCGGCGTTCCGCGAGCTGGGCGACATGGCCCCGGATGATGAGCTGGCGTGAGCGTTCGCGAAGCACCCCGAGCCGAAAGCGCAGCGCGGTGCCGGATCGCTACACTGGTCCTACTGCCGACGTACGTTGTCTTTTCCCGTCGGCGTGGAGCGGTTCATGCGCATTCTCATGCTCGGTTGGGAGTTCCCGCCGTTCATCAGCGGCGGCTTGGGCACGGCCTGTTTCGGGCTGACCAAAGCGTTGGTGGCCCAAGGCATCGACATCACCTTCGTCCTGCCCCGCGCGGTCGATGAGCGCCACGCCGAACACCTGCGCGTGCTCGGGCTAAACCGCGGCCACGGCTCGGCCCAACCCGCGCTCGGCACGCCGCCGCGAACGGTTTCGATGCCCGGCACCTTCCGCCCCGTGGCGGTGCCCGCCGTCCGCCGCAGCACCTACCCCCATGCCGCGCAAGGCGTGGCGGCGCACCCCACCGCCGCCGGTTCGCCGATGATCAGCTTCATCGACGGCGACACGGCCCAAGACCCCTACGCCACCGAAAACGACCCGCTGACCGATGCGCAGTCCTACGCCCGATTGGTGGTCGAACGCGTCGCGGGCGAGCGCTTCGACCTGATCCACGCGCACGACTGGATGACCTTTCCCGCGGCGATCGCGCTCTCGGCCATCACCGACAAGCCCTGGGTCGCGCACCTGCACTCGACCGAATTTGATCGCAGCGGCGAGCGGCCGATCCACGCCATCTACGACCTCGAACGCCGCGGCATGTACGAAGCCGACCGCGTCATCACCGTCTCGGCGTTCACCAAGGCGGTGTGCGTCGAGCGCTTCGGCATCACCCCGGCGAAGATCGAGGTGGTGTACAACGGGGCCGACGGGCACGCCGCGGCGGCGTCACCCCCCGCGCGGAAGCACGCCTCGCACGAGCGCATCGTGCTGTTCCTCGGGCGCATCACCGCGCAGAAGGGGCCGGAGCATTTTGTCGCGGCGGCCCGGAAGGTGCTGGAGAAGCTGGACGATGTGAAGTTCGTCATGGCCGGGGCCGGCGACCTGGCCCGCGAGGTGATCGAAGAAGCCGCCCGCAGTGGGCTCGGCCAACACTTCACTTTCACCGGGTTCCTCCGCGGCCGCGAGCTCGACCGCGTCTATGACCTGGCGGATGTGTACGTCATGCCCTCGGTTTCCGAGCCGTTCGGCATCGCGCCGCTGGAGGCGATCAACCACCACGTGCCGGTGATCGTCTCGCGGCAATCGGGCGTCAGCGAGGTGCTGCGTCATGCGTTGAAGGTCGATTTCTGGAACACCGACGACCTGGCGGACAAGATCATCGCCGTGCTGCGCCACCCGCCGCTTGGCGCGGAGCTGCGGACCAACGCGCTCTCGGAGGTGCAGGACCTGACCTGGGACTCGGCGGCGCAGCGGTGTCGAGCGGTGTACGACCACGCCCTGACCGCCCACGCGGCCGAGGCGGTGGCGGTCTGAGGCGCGGTGGTCGCCGCTTGCGGTTTCGCGTGAACGGTTAGCCGCGGCATCGCTTCAAGACGAGCGGGGGCGTGACGGTTTCGCGAAGCCGCAAGCGGCCGATGACCGATAACACGTCAGGTCATGACCGTTCGCACCGCCCCCCTGCTGCTCCTGCTTCTGTGTCTCGCGCCGCCTGCGTGTGACGATCGGCCGATGCGTGAGCCGTTCACCTCGAACCCCGGCGCCCCGCAGTTGCCGCTGGGCGACGCGCTGCCTTATCGGGCCGAGGGGCTTTACTTCGACTTTGCCAAGAAGCACGATGTGCTGCTGGTCTCGCGACCGACCTCCCGGGGCCCGATGCTCGTCGCCCTCGACTTCCGCTGCACCTACGACCAGCACGCGCTGGAATACAACGGCCTGACCGACCGCCTGCACTGCAACCGCTGCGACTCACGCTGGACCACCGACGGGCTGATCCAGTCCGGCTCGGTCGCCTCCGACTCCCTACCCCGCTACCGCATGCGCCTCACCGGGACGCGGCTGTCCAACCAACGTCAGGTCGTCATCGACATGTCGCGGCAGTTCCACCAGAAGATCACCAAGCAGTTCGGCAGCAAGCAGATCGTCGTGCAGGAATGGTCCGCCACCGACTCGATGTATCACTTCGAAAATGACCCGCGGATCGACCCCCTCGAAGGCAAGATCGAGGTGAAGTAACCCCGTTTCCGCCGCTCGCGGTTTCGCGAAGCCGCAAGCGGCAATCCGCGGCCCCGCCCGTGGTAGTTGGTCGGCCTCTCACCACAACATATGGGCATCGACGCCCGATATGTAGCGCCTGTCCGATAAGGCATCGGCGGTGTTCTATACCGAACCGATACCCGAACAGGTTTGTAAGTGCCTGATTAAGCAAATCTTGGGGCGGGGCTTGACGTTCGGAGATGGTTTGGTTAACGTACACCGAACAGATTTGCCGATATTTCCTCAAGGCACGTGATGATCCAAGTCGATCCACAACGCGGCACGATACGACGGCACCCCAAGTGGTGGGGTTCAGAAGCCGCCGCGACCCCAGTGGTTCGATTTGCAGAAGGAACTCATCATGGCCAACCCCCTCGTGATGCTCGGCCCCGGCGGCGACTACACCGCGACCCTCGATGTCCGCGGCCGATCCCTCACCCGCAACGCCAAGGCCGCCTATGCCGCCTCGGGCGATCCCCAGACCGCCGGGGCGATGGCCTCCTGGGCCCGCACCGCCGGCAAGCGGCGTCGGCCGGGCCGCGGCAATCACGCCTCTGGGCGGCCCGCGGCCGATCACCCCGAACACGACTCGCACCGCAACAATGCGGGCCTCTGCGAAACCCCGATCCGTCACTCCGCCGCCCCTTCACGCCGCTCGCTCTGGGCTGCGCTGCTCGCCTGGCTCACCGCCCAGCAGCAGGTGCTCGACGAACTGGCTTACAACCACGACGAGCTGACGGCCGACCTGGCCGACGCGACCGGCCCCAGCCACATCGACCCCGCGCAGGTCCGCGTGATCCCGTGGACCAGCCCGCGTAGCGCCTTAAAGCCGATCCGCCTCGGACCCGCCCGCTCCCCTTACCACGCCCCGCCGCTCCTCGATGAGCCGCAACCCGCCTACCCCGGAAAGCACCCCGATGAAAACACCCAATCTCACCCCCAAGCAGATGAAGATCCTCACCCGCATCCGCGACACCCGCTTATCGCGCGGTTTATCGCCGACCATGCAGGAACTGGCCGACGAACTCGGCGTCTCCAAGGTCACCGTCTTCGAGCACGTCGAGGCGCTGATCAAAAAGGGCTGCCTCATCCGGCAGGCGAACAAGGCTCGCTCTTTGGAGGTGTCCCCCAAGCTTGAGCTGCCCGACGAGCAGCGCCACACCCGACTGCCGCTGGTCGGCTCGATCGCCGCCGGTTCGCCCATCGAAGCCGTCGAAGAACGCGAACACCTCGACCTCGAATCCCTCTTCGTCCCGCCCCGCGGCGGCACCACCGCCAACATCTTCGTCCTCCGCGTCCGCGGCGACTCGATGAAGGACGACGGCATCCTCGACGGCGACTACGTCGTCTGCGAGAAACGCAACCGCGTGCTCAACGGCCAAACGATCGTCGCCCTGGTCGATAACGACGAGGCCACCCTCAAACGCTTCTACCGCGAACGCGACGGCCGCATCCGCCTCCAACCCGCCAACGCCGACTACGAACCGCTGGTCATCGCCGCCGACAAAATCCAGATCCAGGGCGCCGTCATCGGCGTGGTGCGGACGTATTGATCTTCTGCCAACCACACGTCATTAAGACGCAGTAGCGGGTCTATGGGGGCCACACCTTAAGGCAGTGGCCCCCGCTACGAACGGCGGGGAACTGCTCTAGCCCCGGGCTCCGCCCGGGTTTTTTATTTCGCAATGACTCGTCACGATACTCGCGCACCCCTTATGTCTGGTGGGCGGTCCAGAGCGACATGATGACGACGAGCGCGACGAATGAGAGCAAACAGCCATAGGCGATTCGAGGCGAAACGGGAGCCGCTGCGCGCCCTAGCCCGAAGTGTTTGCCTTGCCCGTGCCAAAGCGCCGTGCCCAGCACGGCCGCGAGCCCGCCGATGATCCAGAGCATGTAGATCGGGGTGCCGGTGCGGAGCATGTCTCCCGCATCGCCGATCCGATCGAAGCTGCCCACGGCGAGGTACGCGCCGTTGGCCAGCAGGCAGAAACCCGCGATGAAGCGGAGGACCGGCGCGACACCGCTGCGCAGCGCGGCGGCGGCCAGCCACAGGCAGATCGGCAGCGCCACGCCGATGATCGGCCCGGCCCAGACCACGACGCCCGGCATCGGGTTCGGGTCCACATCGGTGCGGGAGAACGCCAGCGGATCAAGCACCACGCGTTGCACTTTGCCGCCGGTCAGCCACGCACCAAGCACATGCCCGGCTTCGTGCAAAACCATCATCAGGAGCCACGCCAACAGCGGCAAT
>CAZTLX010000256.1:0-4992 GCA_964614575.1 uncultured Phycisphaeraceae bacterium
CTTGCCCGTGCCGATCGCCCAGACCGGCTCGTAAGCGATCGTGACCCGGCTCATCTGCTCGGGCTTGACGCCCGCCAGCCCGTAGCTGAGCTGCGCCGCGTTGATCGCGTCGGTTTGCTCGGCCTCGCGCTGCTCGATCTTCTCACCCACCGCGAGGATCACCTCGAGCCCGGCGTCGAGCGCGGCGAGCACCTTCTGGTTGATGAGGATGTCGGTTTCGCCGATGACGTGACGCCGCTCGGAGTGACCGATCAGCACGACCTTGGCCCCCAGGTCCTTGACCATCGACAGCGACACCTCGCCGGTGAACGCGCCGTTGGGTTCGAAATAGGCGTCCTGCGCCCCGACCTTGATCGTCTTGCACCCGGCCTCGCACAGGGCATCGGCCACAACGCCGAGGTAAGGCAACGCCGGGAACACCGCCACCTCGACCCGGTCGTCCGTGATCCGGCCCGCCAGTTCAGTCGCCAGGGCCTTGGCCTCAGCACGGTGCAGGTTCATCTTCCAGTTGCCGCCGACGTACGGCTTGCGGTCAGCCACAGTGCAAACTCCGGTTCTAAAAGGTTAGTCGAGCGCCCTCGGGTGGACCGCGGAGCATAGCAGAAACCGCCGAATCACGCCGTGAGGAGGCGGAAGCGAGAAAACGGAAAAGCGGAAAATCGAATAAGCGGAAAATCAGAACCGGGCCACGCCGGTCGGTGGACTTTTCCGCTTTCTTGATTTTCCGCTTTACTTCCGCTCACCCCGCCGCGGAGGTGACGTTAGGGCGGATGGGCGGCACGGGGGCGGCCCAGCGCTCGACGTGGCCGGCGGCTTCGATCAGCTCCGCGGCGCCGCGGGCGAGCAGGTCCTCGGCCATCCGCTTGACCAGCCGACGCAGATCCTGCGTCTTGACGCGCTCGGCCGATTCGAGCAGCGTCATGCCATCCGGCGACAGCACCCGCGCCCGCAGGCTGAACCAGTGCGAGTCGGCGTTGCGCTTGGCCTGGGTCTTCTGCGGCGAGACCGGCTCGGCGAGCACGGCCACGGCTGAGTGGCAATCCGCCCCCAGCGCGGCGACCAGTTGACGCTCGGCATGGGCCGCGGTCGCCGTAGGCGCGTGGTTCAGCGGCAGGCAGCGGGTGAGCGAGACATGGTCATCGGCCCGGCACTGGATCGCCAGCGCGCCCTGGCACGCCGCGGGCAGCATGTCCTGGACCTCGATCACCTGCGCCGCCAGGTCTTTTCGACCCAGCCGCTTGAGCCCCGCGGCCGCGAGCAGCGCCGCGTCGTATTGCGGCTCGCCCGCCGGTTCGAGCACATGACGCAGACGCGTATCGACGTTGCCCCGCATCAAGGCGATGCGCAGGTCCGACCGCAGCCGAAGCAATTGCGCCGCGCGTCGCGGGCTGCTGGTGCCGACGACCGCGGCCTGCGGCAACTGGTCGAGGCTGCGCCAGCCGTTGCGGGCGATCAGGCAGTCGCGCCGGTCGCCGCGCTTCGGGATCGCCGCGAGCGTGAGGCGGGGCGTCTGCTCGCTGTCCGCGGCGGGCAGGTCCTTAAGCGAATGAACCGCGACGTCCGCCTGGTTCTTGAGCAGCGCCTCTTCGATCGCGCGGGTGAACAGCCCCTTGCCGCCGTGGTTCGCCAGTGACCCGGGCAGGCGGTCGGCTTCGGATTCGATCCAGCGGAACTGCACTTCGAGGTGCGGGTGGAGTTTGCCGAGCGCTTGTCCGACCAGCTCCGCCTGCGCCCGCGCCAAGGCGCTGCGTCGCGAGGCGATCACGATGGGTCGGGTGCTGCGGCGCAAACGCGGGGGCTCCAATACGGTGAGACTGTGGTGGGCCGAACCGATACTATAACGCCCGATGGTATCGGCGTGGGCACGTTTGTTCTTGCGGCAAGTGAATCTCCGCCACCGCCGGTTACACTCCCCCGCATGACGATGTTGACCGTGCCCATCATGGTGGATCACCCCGCGCAGGCCCTCGCGCAAGCTGCGCAGGCCGCAGAACAAGGGGCGGACCTGGTGGAATGGCGTCTGGATCGCTTCGCCGAAGCGCCCGATGGCGGGCCGCACGCCGCGCAGGACCTGGTCGATCGCTCCCCCCTGCCCTGTATCGTGACGTGTCGGCCGACGTGGGAGGGCGGGGAGTACGACGGCGACGAGCAGACGCGCATCAGCCTCTTCGAGCACGCCTGCCTCGCCAAGCATCCCCCCGCGTACCTCGACGTCGAGCTGCGCGCCTACCAGAGCTCGGCCAACCTCCGCCAGAAGATCGGCCTCATCGTCGATCACGGCCAAGACACCGCCGTCCGCGGCCACGACCGCCGGCCCACCAACACCCGCCTGATCCTCTCGTACCACGACTTCGAGACCCGACCCGCCGACCTGGAACGCGCGATCATGGCGATGGCCGAAGCGCCCGCCTGCCGGGTGATCAAGGTCGTCTGGCGGGCGCGTTCTCTGCGTGACAACCTCGAAGCGTTCGAGATTTTGCACCGCAAGCTCAAGCCGACGATCGCGCTGTGCATGGGCGAGGCCGGCGTGCCGTCGCGCGTGCTTGCGAAAAAGTTCGGCGCGTTGCTGACCTTCGCGGCGCTGGACGCGGGGTCAGGCACCGCGCCCGGGCAGCCGACCGTCGCGCAGCTCAAGCGGCTCTACCGCTGGGACGCGATCACCCCCGACACCGCGGTGTACGGCGTGATCGGTCACCCGGTCGGCCATTCGCTCTCGCCGCACATCCACAACGCCGCGTTCGACGCGACCGGGTTCGACGGCAGCTACCTGCTCATGCCCATCCCGCCGGAGTACGAGCACTTCAAAGCGACGGTGGGTTGCTGGCTCGACGAACCGTCACTGAACTTCCGGGGGGCGTCGGTGACGATCCCGCACAAGCAGAACCTGCTGCGTTTTGTGGAAGAGCGGGGCGGGCAGATCGAGCCGCTGGCCGCGGCGATCGGCGCCGCCAACACGCTCACGGTGCGCGGCGACGACTCGTTGTATGCCGGCAACACCGACTACGCCGCGGCGCTCGATTCGGTGTGCGAGGGCTTGGGGGTCACGCGCGACGGCCTGGCCGGGTGTCGCGTCGCGGTGATCGGTGCGGGGGGTGCGGCCCGCGCGATCGTCGCCGGCTTCGCCGACGCCGGCGCGACCGTGGTCATCTACAACCGCACGCCGGAAAAGTCGCAGGCCCTGGCGCAGGAGTTTGGCGGGGGCGACGCGAAGGTGGTCGCGGCCCCGTGGGAGAAGCTTTGCGCGACGTGTGCGCAGGTGATCATCAACTGCACGCCGATCGGCATGTTCCCCAACATCGAAGCGACGCCGCTGGATTTTGCGCAGGTGGACCTGTCGAAGTTTGAACGCCCGCCGGTGGTCTTCGATACGATCTACAACCCGATCGAGACGCGCCTGTTGCGCGACACGGCCGCGGCGGGGTGCGTGACCATCCCCGGCACCGAGATGTTTGTGCGTCAGGGCGCGGCCCAGTTCGAGCGGTGGACCGGCCGCCCCGCGCCGCTCGGGGTGTTCCGCGAGGTGCTGCGGCGGGAATTGGAGAACCATGTCTGATCCAACTCAAGATGTCCTGCTGGTCGGCCAGATCGCGGTGGAGGCGGCGCTTTACGCCGGCCTGCGCGAGGTTAGAGCGCTGTGCGTGGATGCGGAGATGGATCACCGCAAGACCGAGCCGTTGCGTCGCCTGGCCAAGTCGATGGGGGTGTCTTTGGAGGCGCTGAGCCGTGAAGCGTTGGATGAGCAGGCCGGGGACACGAAGCACGGCGGGGTGCTGGGGCGGTTCGGGCCGCGGCCGGTGGTGGGGCTGGATGAGATGTTGGAGGCGGATGACGGTGAGCCGCCGCTGGTGGTGATGCTCGATGGCATCGAAGACCCGTACAACTTCGCGCACGCGGTGCGGGCGCTGTGGGCGGCGGGCGCGACGGGGCTGGTGGTGCGCCCGCGCAACTGGTACGACGCGGCGGCGCTGATCGGCCGGGCCTCGGCCGGGGCGACGGAACTGATCCCCACCGCCATCGCCGAGACCCCGCTCGACGCGCTGACCTTTTTCCAGGCCAACGGGTTCCGCGGCATCGCGACTTCCGACACCCGCGACGCCCAAGTCATGCACGACGCGGACCTGACCGGCAACGTGTTTCTGATGCTCGGCGGCGAGCACCGCGGCATCCAGAAGCCCGCGCTGCGCCAAGCCGATGTCGTGGTCCGCGTGCCTTATGCCCGGCCGTTCGACATGTCGCTGGGCACCGTCGCGGCCACCGCCGTCCTCGCCTTTGAAGCCGCCCGCCAGCGCGCAAATTAAACCCTCACCCTCAATCCTCATCCCCCCAAGCCCGCCGCTGCGCAGCGCCGCGGAGTTGCGGCGGGGTATCCGTGAAACTCCCCTCGCGCCTCTTTCACTTCGCACACCATCACTTCGCCACGTAATCAAAGCTCTGCCCACCGATGGAGGCCTCGTACATCAGGCCTTTCTCGCTGAGGGTGAACACGGCGACGCCTTGATCGTACTTGGCGTTGGCCCCGGCACCCGCGGCGGCGGCGACGGCGGAGGCCTGCGCGGCAAACTCGACGGTGCCGGCCTTGAAGTTGTTGAGCACCTGATCGTTTTCAAAGAAGATGATCTCGCTGTACGCCTGCCCGCCGAGCTGGAAGCCGATCGAGCACTGGGTCAGGTCGCAATAGCCGACGATCGTGTCGTTTTCAAACAGCACCCCCTTGCCGTAGGCCCCGCCGATGCCGATCGCGCCCTTGCCGATGGTCGGGAACACCGCGTACCCCTTGGCGTTCTTGAAAAACGCCTCGGAGAGGGAGGGGTCGGAGGTCTTGAACTGCTCAACGGTCGCTTTGGCCTCGGCTTCGAGCGTGCTGCGGTCGGCGGCCGATTCGGGCGCGGTCGAACAGCCCATGCTCGCGCCCAGCAACAACGCAAGTGACATCAGGCCGAGAGTGATTGCAGGTTTCATCGCAGGCTCCGGGTTAGGGGAAGGCATCAGGCA
>CAZTLX010000257.1:0-4963 GCA_964614575.1 uncultured Phycisphaeraceae bacterium
CGTGATCTATCGGCGGATCGACGACGACTACCTGGACCCGACGTGGTTCAACCCCGAGTCGATGCTTGGCGTCGAGGGCATCATGGACGTGTACGCCGCCGGCCGAGTGGCGCTGGCGAACGCGCCGGGCTGCGGCATTGCCGACAACAAGGTGATCTACGCCTTCGTGCCCCACATGATCCGCTACTACCTCCAGCAGGACCCGATCCTGCCCAACGTCGAGACGTTCCTCTGCGCCCGCGCCGCCGACCGCGACCACGTGCTCAACAACCTCGACAAGCTGGTCGTCAAACCCGCGCACGAGGCGGGGGGCAAGGGCATCCTCATCGGCCCGCACGCCACCAAGGCCGAACGCGAGGCCATGGCCGAGAAAATCAACGGCGACCCCGACGACTACATCGCCCAGCCCACGCTCTCGCTCTCCCGCGCCCCGACCATCGTCGAAGACCACTTCGAGGGCCGACACGTCGATCTGCGCCCGTATATCCTCTACGGCAAGGATGTTTATGTCCTGCCCGGCGGGCTGACCCGCGTCGCGCTGCGTAAGGGGTCGCTGGTGGTCAACTCGTCGCAGGGCGGCGGCACCAAGGACACTTGGGTGCTCGCCGAGGAGCCGGGGCAAAACGGAACGTCGGCCTGATGCTCAGCCGTGTCGCTAATTCCATCTACTGGATGAGCCGTTACATCGAACGGGCCGAGAACACCGCGCGCCTCATCGATGTCAACCTCCAACTCACACTCGACCGCGCCGGCGGGCTCGACGAGCAATGGAGCCCGCTGATCTCGATCACCGGTGACGACGAGTCCTTCGCCGAACGCTACCCCTCGACCGACCGTGCCAACGTGATGCAGTTCCTCACGCTGGACCCGGAATACCCCAACTCGATCGTCAACTGCATCGCCGCCGCCCGCGAGAACGCCCGCACCATCCGAGATGCGATCACCTCCGAGATGTGGCAGCAGATCAACACGCTGCACCTGATGCTCCGCCACGCCTCGGAAAACCGTCGGCACGAGGAGCGGCCTCACGAGTTCTACACCGAAGTCAAGCGCGGCTGCCAGCTCTTTGACGCGGTGACCGACGGCACGATGAGCCACGGCGTCGGGTGGGACTTCGCCCGCCTCGGCCGCATGATCGAACGCGCCGATAAGACCAGCCGCATCCTCGACGTCAAGTATTTCCTGCTGCTGCCCCGCCTCGACGACGTCGGCGGACCGATGGACGTCGTGCAATGGGCCGCCCTGCTCCGCTCGGCCGGGGCGCTCGAAATGTACCGACAGTTCCACGGCGGGATCCACCCCCCCGCCGTGGTCGGCTTCCTCATGCTCGACACCGAGTTCCCCCGCGCCCTCGCCTTCTGCCTCCTCCGCGCTCAGTCGTCCCTGCTGCGCATCATCGGGCCTCACGGCACGCCCGCCACGCAGGACGTCCAACGCCTGCTCGGCCGCCTCCGCGCTGAACTGGAATTCGGCGAGGCCCAGGAGATCATCGACTCGGGCCTCCACGAATACCTCGACCACTTCCAGACCAAGCTCAACCAGATCGACGACGCGATCAACCACGCGTTCTTCGAGGTCATGGTGCCCGAACCCACCGCTTCTCAGCGCCAATCCTGATCCGGCCTCAAAGCGGCGTGCCGGCTTCACGGGAAGACCCCACCACCCTCAACGCCGCCAAACGCGTGGGCTTCACCGGCTTACGCAATGCCAGCCCCGCCCAATCCGCCGACACCGCGCCTCGATCCAGCGTCACCGAAAACGCCCCGGATGCGGGCGCTTCCTCGGCCTCGCGCAGGCTCAAGCCGAACACGCTCCAAGTCGCCTCCAGGCCCGCGATCGTGATGTCGCGTGGCGGCCCCGTGTACCAGGCACCTTCAACACGGGCGACACCGTCTGCCATCGTCAAGGACCATGTCATCGGCTGGCCATCGAAAGCGCCGCCGCCGATCACCACATCCGCCGCGATCGCCCCCGCGCTCAGGCAGAAGCGATCCGCACCCGTTGTCGATCCTGTCACCCCACGCCCCGCCAGTTCTATCACCACACGGAGGTCGCACATGCGGAACATGCCGTCGGCCGGCGTGTCCAGATGGATGTGCCAATCGCCCTGCCCGACCAGCAGGCCCGCGAACGCCAGCACCCGCGGCCCGTCCTGGACACAGCACAGCGAAGCGCTGGCAAAGTCCTTGCCGTCCTTGAACACCCGCGCCCGCAGGGTCACGGCCGCGTCCTGCTCCGTCGCCCAGTAGCCCAGCAACGGCCGACGCTGCGTCCACAGCGTCTCATGGCTGACCGAACCGAGGCACACCCGCGAAGACTGCCAGATCATGCCGGTGCGCTCCGCATCGCCTGTCGGGTCGCGGTCGATGACCAGCGGCGTCTGCCTCGGCTCGCGCACCGGGTGCGTAAAACAGGCGACCCATTGCTCCGGACACGCGTAGCGGCGATCGATCGGCCTAGGCTCGACCCGGTCGATGTCGCCCGAATCCTTGACGTGACGCAGGGCGGTACCCACACGGTCGGCCAGAAACTGGACGGTGGCCGGCTTGAGCCGATCGCTGTAGGCGCGGCTGCACGGGCCGCACCACTGCCCGGTCGCGGGATGGTAAGCGTCGGCGATCAACCGCCACGCCTGCCGGCGCAGGCGCTCGGCGATCGCCCACGCCTGCGCATCATGCACCCATCGCAGGATGCGCTCCAGCTCTTTGATGGCCACGATGGTGTAGGTCGGGCTGCTGTATTCGGTGAAGTTGCCGTGGTGCGTGGTGTGCGCTTCGAGCGCCGCCAGCCGCCGACGGCCGTACGCCACCAGCCACGCCTCCTCATTGATCTGCCCCGCGAGGAGGGTGACCGCGGCCCCCATGATCGCGATGTTGGTGTAGTGCGGCCCGACGTTGCGTCGGAAGATCGAGCGCCCCGCGTGCGCCAAGGCCGTGGCGCACGCCTGCGCCCGCGCCGGGCCCAAAACGACCGAGTGTTCGATCAACGCCTCTGACAGAATCGCACCGCAGAAGTCGGCCCAATTCCAGTCCGGCGGGGCCATCTGGTCCAGCGGCTCCTCGGCAAACCAGGGCCAGATGCCGTAGGTCCGGCTCACCGGGTCGGTGTCCTGCATCGCTATCACCGTGTCGATGATCCGCCCTGCTTCCGTGACCGCTTCCCAAGCCTTTTCCGGGTTCGCTTCCCGCGGTGCGTCCGGGGGGGATACCCCGGGTGGCTCCGGGCATGTGGGGTTGCCTGATTCAAGCAGTTTCAACGCGTAGGCCAGCGATTCGCGGGTCGGGTGAACCGGGATGTCGGCCGCGAGTTGGGTGTGGTAACCCACGCCGTTCGACACGGTCTGGACCATTCGCCGTTGTGGGTTGTAGTGGCCGGTGATGGGGGGCGGCAGGGATGGGCTGGTCATGGGCGGTCATCTTAATCGTCGGATGCCGACCGTGGCGTAGGATTCCGCATGCCTGCCAATTCGACACCCACAGCCCACCATGCAGGCCCCATAAGGCAGCACAAACGCCGCTACCCCCGGACACCGATGGTGGGATTTAATCTATTTGTTGTTATTTTGCATTGGTTTATGAATCATGAGGGCGTATGCCGTGCTCGGCGCGCCTCTTGCATCAGCTTCCGTAGCAATGGTGAATGTGCGCCCGCCCAGCTTCGAGCATGACGACCTCCACGCCCATCGGCGTGCCCGGTTTAATGTGCTGCTGACGCAGGACCGGGAGCAGAACATCGAGCACTGGACGCGGCAACTGCCCCGGCTGATGGAGCCGCTGGGCGTCGAGGCGTTCGTCGCGACCAACGGCCGCGAAGCGCTCGACCTGGCCTCGACCCACCCCATCCACGCCGCGCTCATTGACCTGGCCACGCCCGCCGACCCGGCCGCCGGCCTGGGCACGCCCGGCGGGATCTGGCTGCTGGAAGTGCTGGCCCGTCGCCCGCAGCGGCCGCCCGTGGTCGTGGTCAACACCCGCACCTTCACCCCCGGCAGCACGCAGCGCTACCTCAGTCAGGCGCTGCGGCTGGGCGCGTTTTCCGTCATCGATCAACCGTCCGAACTCAACCAGTTACTGGCCGTGATCCAGCGCATCCTCGAACGTCACCACCGCGGGCAATGGCCGGCGGGGTAATTCACCCACACCTTTTTCCAACCACCTTTAACCCCTTTACGGAGTAACCCCATGAAAATTCGACCCCTGGGAGACAAGATCCTCGTCCAGCGCCTCAAGGCCGAAGAGAAGACCGCCTCCGGCATCTTCCTGCCCGAGTCCGCCAAGGAGAAGCCCCAGCACGCCAAGGTCGTCCGCGTCGGCACCGGCAAGACCACCGACGACGGCAAGAAGGTCGATTTCCAGGTCAAGGAAGGCGACACCATCATCCTCGGCAAGTGGGGCGGCACGGAGATCAAGATCGACGGCGAAGAGTACGTCGTCCTCGGCGAAGACGAAGTCCTCGCGGTGGTTGGATAAACAACGCTGACCCAAACCTATTTAGCTACGCCGCATTGAGCCACGCCGCTCGCGGCGTGATCGCGTCACAAGTGACGCGACTAAATCAAACCCAGAAACACACACTCACACGGAGACATTGAAATTATGGCCGCTAAAACCATCACGTTTGACAACGAAGCCCGCGAGGCGATCCTCCGCGGCGTCACCAAGCTCGCCCGGGCCGTCCGCACCACGCTCGGGCCCTCCGGCCGCGTCGTGATCCTCGAAAAGTCCTTCGGCAGCCCGACCGTCACCAAGGACGGCGTCACCGTCGCCAAGGAGATCGAGGTCGAAGACCCGATCGAAAACATCGGCGCCCAGATGGTCAAGGAAGTGTCGCAGAAGGCGTCGAAAGACGCGGGCGACGGCACCACCACCGCCACCGTCTATGCCGAGGCCATCTTCAAGGAAGGCCTCAAGAACATCACCGCCGGCGCGAACCCCAACCTCGTGAAGCGCGGCATCGACAAGGC
>CAZTLX010000258.1:0-4869 GCA_964614575.1 uncultured Phycisphaeraceae bacterium
TCTTCGACCACCACCCCGTCGCCGCCGACCTCCAATACCGCGCCGCCAACCCGGCCCTGGTCAGCACCAACCGCCGCATGTCCATCGAATCGGCCCCGACCCGCGCGCAGTAACCGAGAAACCGGCTGAACCGTCAAGACACCGGAAAAAAGCAAGGCATGCTTAACCACAGATTGCGCAGATCGCACGGATTTGGATTCGGCCTCGAAAGACTCGGGTTTTCTTAATAACCCAAACCATGTTGAGCCGCCAAGACGCGCAGTGCGCCAAGTGAATACCTGATTGGGTTTTGCATGTTGGCGTGCCTGGCGTCTTGCGGTGCAAAAGGCACCAGCCGGGGATATCAATTCACGACATTGATCGGCTCGCCCTCCAGAAACGCCCGCAGGTTCGCCGCCGCCTGATCCAGCAGCCGCTGCCGCGCCTCGCGCGCGTACCACGCGACGTGGCCGGTGATGACACAGCGCGGGGCACCCAGCAGCGGGTCGTCGGCGGGGGGCGGCTCGGTGTCGAGCACGTCCAGCGCCGCGCCCGCGATCTGTTCATCGCGCAGTGCCGCGGCCAGCGCGGCGTTGTCGATCAGCGGGCCCCGGGCCGTGTTGATCACGAACGCCGACCGTTTCATCTGCCTCAGGCGGGCGTGATTGATCACGTGCCGGGTGTCGGGCGTCAGCGGGCAGTGCAGCGAGATGACATCCGCTTCATCGAAGAGCTGATCGAGCGAGACCGCTTCGACCTCGAAGCCCTCGCCCTGCGCCCGGCCCGAGCGCGTGTGCGCGACGATGCGCATGCCCATGGCCGCGGCGATCTTCGCGAACGCGCCGCCGATCGCGCCGCAGCCGATCAGGCCCAGCGTCTTGCCGGTGAGTTCGATCACCGGCGCGACCGGCAGGCAGAAGTCGGGGTGCGCAGGCCAGCGGCCGTCGGCCACGGCCCGGGCGTGGTCCGCGGTGTGGCGGGCCAGCTCGAGCATGAGCGCGGCGGTGTGCTGGGCGACGCTGTCGGTGCTGTAAGCGGGGACGTTGGTCACCTTCACCCCACGCGCCTTGGCCGCGGCGGTGTCGATGATGTTGTAGCCGGTCGCGGTGACGCCCAGGTAGCGCAGCTTCGGCAGCGCGGCGAGGCGCGCGGCGTCGAACGGCACCTTGTTGGTCAGCACGGCCTCGGCCTCCCGCAAGCGCGCTTCAACCTGCTCCGCCGGCGTGCGATCATGCACGGTCAGCTCGCCGAGCGCGGCCAACGGCGCCCAGTCCAGGTCGCCGGGGTTCATGGTGTGGCCGTCGATGACCACGACGTTCGGTTTCATGGCCGTCGCTCCTGGGGCCGGTAGCGGGCCCGCCACCATAACACCGCCGCCAGCGTCAGGGCGACCGGCAGCGCAAGCCAGCGCCCGCCCGGCAGCCCGGCCAGCGCGCCGACGATGCCCATCGCCACGACCCCGGCCCCCGCGGCCGCGCCCGCCCCGGCACCCAGCCTTCGGCTCGCCTCGATCCCCCGCCACAGCGCGATCGCCGCGACCACCACCAGCACCGCCGCCGCCGCACCAAGGTCTGCCGTCCACGCTTCGACCCCGACCAGCACGCCGAGCGGGATCAACCCCAGCAGCAACAGCATCTTCACCCCCTCCCCCACAACCACGACGCCGATGAACCGCGTGCCCATGAGCAGTTGATCGACCTGCACGCGGTAGCTGTCGATCGCGACCGCGGCGGTCAGCAGCAGCAGCGTCGGCAGGCCGGTGAGGTAGAGCGTCGTGCCCTGCCGCGCATCCCACCACGCCAGGCCCAGCGGCCCCAGCGCGATAAAGCCGCCCAGCGCAACCACCGCGCACAGCGCCAGCACCCGCACCGTGCTGCCCAGCGTCCGCCGCAGCGCCGGGTCGAGCGGTTGATCGGCCGCACCTCCCGCGGATCGCCGGGCGACCACGGGGAACAAGCTCGTCGCCATCGCCTGCGACACGATGCGCAGCACCAGCGCCAGAGAAAAACAGAGCTTGAGCACCGATAAGCGGGCGGTCGCTTCGTCGCCCGGCGTCCCGTGCCACTGCAGCGTCAACCCCATCAGCAGGAACAGCACCGGCGGCAGGGCCTGGTTCGTGAGGATCGGCGGCAGATAAGACACGCCCCGCCTCACCTCCCCGATCGCCGCGCCGATACGGTAAGGCCACCACGCGATGCGCACGCCCCCTGCCGCCAGCATCACCGCGACGCACGCCATCGACCCGAGCATCGACGCCAGCCACGTCGCCGACCAGCCGAGGTAGAGGTAGCGCTCATCGAGCGCGAGCAGGCCGCACAGCAGCGTCCAACCGAACCGCGCCCCCTCCGCCAGCGCGCCGAGCACCGCCACATACATCATCCGCTCAAAGCCGATGAACACCATCGCGCAGGCCCGCACGCCCGCCCCGGCAAACAGCCAGATCGCCGCCTGCCGCAGCGCGAAAGGCTCGGCCCCCAGCCACCCCGCCAGCATGGGCGACGCCACGCTGAGCAACACCGCCGCAAGCAACCCGACCACCATCAGCGTCACCATCAACCGCCCGACCGCGGCACCCAGTTCCTGGTCGTTTGCGTGGCCACGCAACGCCGCGATCGTGCGCACCCCCGCCTTGCTCGCCAGCCCCAGGTCGCACAGCATCGCCCCGAAGATCGCGACCGACAGCGCGAGCGTGACCTGGCCGTGGACCACCGGGCCGAAGACCTCGATCACCGCCAGGTCGTTGATAAACAGGAACCCGCTGGTCAGCACGAAGCCCAGCGTCATCACGACGCTGTTGCGCGCGACGCTCGCGTGCTTGCCGGGTTGTGCCTGCATGTTACTCACAATCAAGTTCCCAAAGACCCCGGGGTTTGCGGTGCCTGCCGCTTGCGGCTTCGCGCGGCCGTCACGCCCGAGGCCATCACCCGGGTTTCACCCCAGCGCCACCGCATCGATCAACGCCCGATCCCATCGCCGCGTCAACACGACATCCCTCACTTCCACCGATGCCAACTGCCGCGTCAGCGCCGCGCGCAGCGCGAGCCAGGGCGTGTCGATATCCATCCGCCGATCCATCATCGCCAGCGCCATCAGCGGCTCACCGAGCGGGGGGCTGTTGCGGACCGACTGCACCGCCTCGGCCCGGCATTGCGCGACGATCCGGGTCGCGGCTTCCTCCGCGTCCAGCGCACGCCACGTCGCCGCCGCGTTGTCGCTGCGCGTCAGCAGGTTCACCGCCGCGAGCTTCGACGGACCCGACGCCACGCGGACCCGCGGCGGCTTCTGGCGCAGCAGGTGCCAGCCCAGCCGCAGCGTGCGCGACCGCGTGAGGTATTCATCGGGCAGGTGATTCACGCGGAAGTCGAACGTGCGCAGGCCGATCGGCAGAGGCCATAAACCATCTTCGGTGAGCAAGACCTGGTCGTCGCCCAGCAGCGCCCAGCCGTCGCGCACCAGTTGCATGACGAAGCTGGTCTTGAGGCTCGACCCGAAGCCGCAGAACACCGCCGCCCGCCCGTCGCGCTCGGCCGCGGCCGCGTGCATCACATAACGCCCCCGCCGCGCCCACCACCACTCGCTGATCGGCTTGAGGACAAACAGGTGCGCGATCCAGTCCGCCTGCTGCAGCCAGGGGAACCGCGCCAACCCGACCGGCGACACATCGAGCGCAACCTTGATCTGGTCGGTGTGCAGCCCGGTCCAATGCGTCGCGTAACGCACGCCGTTCCAACGCCCGACGAAGAACAGCTCGCCCTCTCGGCCGAAGTAGCGATGATCCACATTCAGCAGCGGCGAGCGATCCAAGGCAAACGGGCCGATCGTGATGTCGATATTGACTTGACCCGGCGCCTCGGCCGGAGCGATCGCGAAATAGTCCAGCTTCTGGAACACCCACGGCGGCCAAGCGTGCGGGCGCGTGATCCGCACCGTCAGATCATGCAGCTTGTAATGATGCTCCTTCACGCCGAGACCTCCCGCACGATCTCGGCCCACTGCGCTGGGCTCGGGGCAACGGGCATCATGAGCTTCTGCAAACGCACACCCTGACGCGAGAGCTGCATACGCAGAGCCTCTTCATCCGCGGCATGCACCTCGTCAAGCCGCCCGGCGAATCTGCCCGCGGCATAGCGATATGCCAGCAGGTCTTCCGCGGTGGCCGGGTCTTCAAAGCGGTTGCCCAGCACGATCCGCCGGGCGGTGTAACCCGCGTGCGCCGGGTCGATCATCAGCCCGGGCCCGCTCTGCAGATACACCGCGCGGCGCAGCGCGCACGACGCGACCATCTGTTGCCCCAATAACGTCCGGGGGTCGATCGGCTCGTGCAGCGACAGGTAGCCGCGCGTCGCCCGGCTCAGCAGCGCCTTGGCGCGCAGGCGTCGTCGCGTGTCGCGCGGCAGCTTGGCCAACTGCGGGTCGGCACGGTCGAACTTGAGGTTCACCGGTAAGCGCCACGCGTGGATTGTGCCGTCCTTAAGGAACACGCGGTCTTCGCTGACGACATGAAAGCCCTGCCGCAGCAGGTGGCCCATGAGCGTGGTCTTGCCCACGCCGCGGCGCCCGGCGAGCAGGACGGTGCGGGTCGGGTCGTCGGGGTGCGCCGCCGCGGCCGCGTGGACGGGGATATAGCCGCGGACAGACAGCGCGAGCTGCAGCCACGGCGTCATGGTCAGGTGGTGCATCATCGCGTGGGCCGCGGCGTTGCCGTGGAGGTGGATCATCCAGCGGGTGCCGTCGAGCCCGGTGATGTCGTAAGACCACTTCGCGACCTTGTACCGCCGCGTGCGCGACAGGCTGCCGGGGGCGACGCGGTATGCATTAAAGACCCGCACGTCTGTACCCTGCCGCTTCGCGAACGCGCCGACGCGGAAGGTCAGGTCCACGCGGCCGGGG
>CAZTLX010000259.1:0-4603 GCA_964614575.1 uncultured Phycisphaeraceae bacterium
CGAATGCGGGCGACGAACGCGTCGGACCCGAGCAGAAGCCCCTCGACGGCCCCGGTGAACGGGCATCGCGGCGGCTCCTGCACGCCGGCACGAACAAATGCCGCGTACCTTCGCCGTCTGGTACTCGCCGGTGAGCCAAACTCGCCCAAGACCCGATCGTAGGTGCCCCATGGCAGCGTTCCATTCTCGCGCCGATAGCCGCCATAGCTGGACCAGGGGTACTGCTCCGGCCGAGCCACCATGTTCGCACGCACGGGGTTCAGGTGGATATAGCGGCTCACTTCCAGGAAGTAGCCCTGCTCTTCGATCAGATGACCCTTATATCGCCCCTGGAACAGGTGACCGCAACGACGGTGCCGCCGATTGAAGTAGCTTGGCGACGGGCTTGAAACGGGCATCATTTTCGGGCGGCGGGTGGGCATCAGGGGATTGGGGGTGACGTTCTCCTTCGGCGTGTGTCCTTGGCGAGCTTCCTTCCGGAGGTTGGTCTACTTCCGGGGTGTCTCTTCTACTCCCAGAGCATCTCTGGTACGTGTCCTTCCCGGTTTCCTTCGGATGGCTTGACAGCCGGCATCGCTGGCAGCCAGTATTGAGTCTGCGCCCTTGGCTGTTTCGGCGCGGGGACCGAGGCAGAAAGAAGGCTGGGGCAAGGGCAGAGAAGACGCAACACGAAGGGGGCCCGAGGAGGATTAGGCAGATCCTCCCCGGGCAGCCCCAGGGAGCAAACACCTCCCGTGGGACCTGTCCAGGATACCACCGAACGAAGCGAGGCCGCCAGGGGCAGGCGGCTGGGATGGCGAGTTTGCCTTCGCAAGGGGTGTGGTCGGCCGTATCGCGCCGCTCAATGGAACCAGCGTTACTGCCGGGAGCCCGACTGCCTGCGACTGGTGCGTCGGTGGCAGGCGGCGAAGCGGCAACGGGAACGCCGGGCGTCGGCCGAGGTCCGACGGCGGCACGCCGAGGCGGAGCGGGCACGGCGGCAGCGAAGTCCACGGCCGCGCAAGCCGCCCTCCAGCGATGATTCTACGGCGGTCGCGCCGGCTCCCGACGCGTGGTCACGCAGCGAAACCCCTCTTTCGCAGGTTCTCTGCAACCGGCCGGGATGTTACGAGCCGCCGCGTCTCTCGCGTCGAACGCCGGCGAGGTACTGCGGCGATCCGTGTCGCGACGCCCTGCGGCAGGTCCGGGACCGCGAACGCAAGTATTTGCATCGCAAGACGATAGAAGGCCGGCGGCAACGCCGCGTGGAGTATGCGGCCGCGGCGAAGAGGGCGCACCCGTTGCCGGCGGCAAGCCGCAGTCGCGCGACCGACGCCCAGTGCGCCGCCGAAGGCTGGGCAGAAATCGCGGTCCGCGACTATAGGCGGGACGACGGGACGAGCGTAACCTTCCGAAAGACCATCCATTCAGGTTCGCCGGAGGACGCCCAGCATGATCCAAAAGCAGATTCTCGTTCCCCGCCGCGTGCGCCGCCCGCCGAAGGAGGGCTGGTCCTGGATTGATCGACGCTTTGTGCGGGAGCACGCTCCGCGATTGTCGCAGGAGGCGATCTTGCTGTACTTCTTCCTGGCCGCCGTCAGCGACAAGGACGGGCTGTCGTTCTACCGCGAGGGGACGATTGCCGTCCGGCTGCGGATGACCGAGGCGGCCGTGGTCCGCGCCCGCGACGAGTTGATCGCGGCCGACCTGTTGGCGCACCGGGCCCCGCTGGCCCAGGTGCTGTCCTTGTCGGACGCGACGGTGCAGCGTCGCGACGGCGGTCTGATGCAGTTCGGTGAGCTGCTCCGCTCACTCGCCGGTTCCCCGGAAATGGAAACCACCAGCACGAGGAGATTGCCATGAAGGTTGCCTTATGGGCCGAGATTCGCCGTCTGCGGGAGATCGAGCGGCTTTCCGTCCGCGCGATTGCCCGACACCTGCACTGTTCGCCCCGGACCGTTGCGAAGGCCCTGGCCATGTCGGAGCCGCCCATGTCGGCACCGAGGCCGCACGGAAGCGTTCTCGACCCGTATCGGGCGCGGATCGACGTCCTGGTGGCCAAGTGCCCGGAGCTGTCGGCCGTGCGGGTCATGGAGGAGATTTCGCGCGGCGAGGACGGATATCGTGGAAGCATCTACGCGGTGCGCCGGTATCTGCATCGGATTCGACCGGCGCGGGGGCGGGTGTACCAGGAGGTGCACTACGAGCCGGGCGAAGCCATGCAGGTCGACTGGGGCGATTGTGGACGTCTGCAAATCGGGCAGACCGTGCGTCGCGTTTCGGTGTTCGTCGCGGTGCTCTGCCACAGCCGGTTGGCCTATATCGAGTTCAGCCTGTCGCAGCGGAAGGTCGACTTCTATCGCGGGCTGGTCCATGCCCTGGAGTTTTTTCAGGGCAGTCCTCTCAAAATCATCTTCGACAACCTCAAGGCGGCCGTGCTGACCGGTTCGGGGCGGCACGCCTGCCTGCATCCCGAGTTCCTGGCGCTCTGCGGCCACTTCTGCCTGGAGCCGATCGCCTGCGCACGGCGAGATCCCGAGTCGAAGGGGACGGTCGAAGCCAAAGTGAAGTATGTCAAGCAGAACGCCTTGGTCGGCCGGGACGAGGAACTGCGGACCTGGGAGGATTACGGCCGTTTGGCCGGATGGTGGCGTGACGAGGTGGCCAATGTCCGCTTGCACGCCACGACCAAGCAGCGTCCGATCGACCGCTTCGCGCAGGAGCGGACGCGTCTGCGCCCCCTGCCTCCCGTTCCATTCGACACCGACGAGGTGCTTTCCGCCGTCGTGACTTCGCATGCCCGGGTCCATTACGACGGCAACCGCTACTCGGTACCTCCGGCTTTGGCGCGCAAGACGGTCCTCTTGCGGGCCAATCCGACCGAGGTGCAGGTGTTTTACGAGGGTCGGGAGGTGACACGGCACGACCGCTGTTACCAGAAGGGGCAGTGGATCGTCCATCCCGACGACCGGCTGGCCGCGCTGAAGATGCGCCGGCGGCACCAAGCCGACGGGCGCGCCGAGGAGTTCGACGCCCTGGGGCCGGAGGCCCGGGAGTTTCACCTGAAACTGCTCACGATGCCGGTAAAGCCGACCGTTCATCTGCGGCGCCTTCTGACGCTGGTGCGGCTGTACGGCCGACGGGACGTGCTGGCGGCCATCGGCCAGGCCCTGGCGTATCAGACCTACGATGCGGCGTATGTGGAAACCCTTGTGCTGCAACAGCGCCGCCGGCGGGAGCTTCCCTCGCCCACGCCCTTGCAGCCGAAACGCCGCGAACTGATCGAAGACATCTACCTGGAAGAGCCCGATCCGGCCAAGTACGACCGGCTTTGCGACGATTCCGGTAACGAGGAGAACCCATCGTGACTTCACCGCATCAGAAGAAGCTGCTGGCCGACTTGGCCGAGTTGAAACTCCACCGCATCGCCGAACTGTATCAGGAGGTACTCGACGAAGCGGCCCGCAAGCAGAGTTCCACGCTCGACGTGCTGGCCGCCCTGATTGGCGAGGAGGTCGCCGTCCGGCGGCAGCGGGGGATCGAACGACGCATCCAGCGCGCCCGCCTCCCGCGACGCAAGATCCTGCAAGACTACGATTTCACCTTCCCCAAGCGGATTCCCCAGCAGGCCGTCCTGCGGCTATTCGACTGCGACTTCGTGGCCCGGCACGGTTGTGCCGTGTTCATCGGCCCGACAGGCGTGGGCAAGACCCATCTGCTGGACGCCCTCGGTTACACGGCCTGCGAGAAGGGCATCTCGGTCCGCTACACCCGCGTGGTGGACATGATCAACGGCCTCACCACGGCGCAAATGGCCGGCACGTTGGAGAAGACGCTCCGGCAGTACACCACCCCGCAACTTCTCCTCCTCGATGAGCTGGGCTATCTGCCCATCGACAAACGCGGTGCGGACCTGTTGTTCCAGGTCGTCGCCGCCCGGTACGAATGCGGCTCGATCGTGGTCTCCACGAACCGAGCCTTCCGGGACTGGGGCACGATCCTCGACGTGGACAACACCCTGGCCACCGCCATGATCGATCGGCTGATGCATCACGGGGAGGCGATCGTCATCCGAGGAGACAGCTATCGCACGAAAGGCAAAGACACCGAGTAACCTGCCCCGGCTCCGACTTCGTTAGGCGGTTCTTCGCGGTGGCATCACCGGCCCACGGTCGGACGGCTGAGAGAGCCCAGCCCGCCCCCGGTTCGTTCCGGGCTGCCGACCCTTCGCTCCACGGCCCATCCCTCGCCCCTCGTTCTGAAAGACGGCGATTCGGCTCGTCGCCCTGATCGGCGGCGTCCGCTCTCGCTTCCTTGTTCCGGGTCGCGGCGAGCACCGCGGCCCGCGAGTGAAAGGCCGGCGGCGGTCCCCGCCTCCGCACCCAACGGCCCAAACGACGCCACCGCGTACGCCGCTCGACGATCCGCGAGCCAACGATCCCTGCCAACTTCCCCCACTCCGCGTATTCTGCCACGTGCCGAGCAGGGCCCTTCTGCGTACCCATCCAACCGTACGGCACAGTCGATCGCTATTGATGCCCTCCCGCCGCCCGAAAATGATGCCCGTTTCAAGCCCGTCGCCAAGTTCGGCGTTCGACGCGCGGGATCGGCGTGTGAGCGAGAC
>CAZTLX010000259.1:4613-4830 GCA_964614575.1 uncultured Phycisphaeraceae bacterium
TGAAGCCAGCCCTTTGAAGGTGGTATTGTTGGATACGCAAGAAGTTGGTATTGGCTTGGCCCATTGGAGGTAGGCAAGGCCGCAAAGCGTTGACTTCCGGAGCAACGAAGTCGCGGAAGAAATGGCGGTCTGCGCACCCCCCTGGCGCAAGCAGAATGAGCGTGGGATTCGCGCAGCCCGGCAGAAGATCGTCGATTGGTGCGTGGCTGCGGGGCAG
>CAZTLX010000260.1:0-4801 GCA_964614575.1 uncultured Phycisphaeraceae bacterium
CCTCGACCCGTGGTGGAACCCGGCGGTGGAAGCCCAGGCCATCGACCGCACCCACCGCATCGGCCAGACCAAGCCGGTCTTCGCCTACCGCCTGATCTGCGAGGACACGGTCGAGCAGCGCATCCTCGAACTGCAACAGAAAAAACGCGACCTGGCCGACGCCATCGTCGGCGGCGACCACGACCTGCTGCGCAACCTCACGCGCGACGACCTGGAGCGGTTGCTGTCGTAGTACCAGTGATCCCCGTATGATCCGTCGACATCGATCATCTTATGGGGCTATCGCCGTGCGTTACCAATTCGAGTGGGACACCCGTAAGGCACACGCGAACCAGGCAAAGCATGGCATCCGATTCGATCAGACCGCGACGGTTTTTCGTGACCCCAACGCTTTGTCACTGTACGATGATGAACACAGCGATGATGAAGATCGGTGGGTCACGTTGGGGATTGCCGAATCGGGCGCGATCGTCGTCATTCACCACACCTATGATCTGGTCGATAATCAAACCGTTCGCATCCGCATGATCTCAGCACGAAAAGCGACCCGCCCCGAGCAGGATCAATACACAAAGCGGTCACCATGAAAGACCAATACGACTTCTCAAAAGCCGAGCGGGGCAAGTTCTACCGACCAGACGCGGTATTTGATATCCCGATCCACCTCGACGACGCCAACCGCGCGTTCGTTGAAAAAATCGCCGCGAAGAAGAACAAGGATGTGACCACCGTCGTCAACGAGTTGCTGGCGTCGGATCGTCACCTGGCCGATCTCATGGATTAGGCGGCAACCAAGGCCTGCGGCGCAACCTCACGCGCGACGACCTGGAGCGGCTGCTGTCGTAGTTATGGCTACTCGAGTCGAAAGGCGGGGCACTTCGTGCCACCGGCTAAACGGTGATCGATGTTTAGCGGGTGGCACGGAGTGCCCCTCTTTAATTCCTTTCCTCAACCCTTCTCTTCCGGCAGCTTCACCGCCGCGACCTTGAGGATGCCGGGGCGGGCGAGCATACGGCTGAGGAGGTCTTCCGGGGCTTCGCCGTCGAGTTTGAGGACCATCAATGCCGTGACCTTGCCGTCGCATGCGCGGCGGGAGATGGTCATGTCGGCGATGTTGACCCCGGCCTCGCCGAACTCCGTGCCGACCAGCCCGATGATGCCGGGCTTGTCGTCGTTCTGGATCACCGCCATGTGCCCGGCGGGGACCATGTCCATGTGGTAGCCGTTGATCTCGACGACGCGCGGTCGGCCGTCGTCGTACACGCGGCCGACGATGCGGCGGGTCTGATCCGCGGCGGGGGTGTCGCGGTCGAGCTTCTCCTCGGGGGCCTTGATCTCCAGCGTGAGTTGGGGCAGCGAAGGGGCACCGGTGCCGTCGCCCTCCTCGACGACGACGGTGCGGGTCTTGATGCCGCGTTGGTCGGCGTAGGGCCCGACATTGATGACGTTGAGCCGATGCTCGGTGTGCGGCTGGAGCAGGCCGATGAGCACGGTGCGTTCGATCGTGCCCGACGCGGGGCCGAGTTTCTTCGAGCCGAGTTCGATCGTCACCTGCGCGATGCCGCGGGTGATCATCGGCGCGATGAGGTGGCTCATGCGGTCGGCCAGATCGACGAACGCGGTCTGCATCTGATCCAGGTCCACGCGTACCCCGCCGGCGTTCACCGCGCCCTTGATGCCCTGCCCGCGCAGGTATTCCAGGCACTGCAGCGCGGCATCGGTGCTGACCGCGGTCTGCGCTTCGACGGTCGAGGCCCCCAGGTGCGGCGTGCAGAGCACCTTCGGGTGGGTGCGCAGCGGCGAGTCTTCGGCGGGCGGTTCAGAAGTGAACACATCCAGCGCCGCGCCGCCGCACTGCCCGGCTTCGATCGCGGGGATGACGGCATCCTCATCGACCACCCCGCCGCGGGCCGCGTTGATCACCAGCACACCCTTGCGGCAGAGCTTGAAGGTCTCGGCGTTGAGCATGCCGCGGGTCTCGTCGTTGAGCGGGACGTGGAAGGTGAGCAGGTCACATTCCGGTAGCATCTGCTTGAAGTCGCGGTACATCTTGACCTGCCCATCGAGCATGGTCGGGGCGTTGATGAACGGGTCGTAGGCGACCACTTCCATGTCGTAGGCGAGCGCGCGTTTGGCGAAGGTCTGGCCGATGCGCCCGAAGCCGACGACGCCGACGGTTTTGCCTGACAGTTGCATGCCGGCGAACTTGTTGCGATCCCACCCGCCGCCGCTCATGGTCTTGTATGCCGGGCCGATGTTGCGGGCCAGCGCCCCCATCAACGCCAGGGCGTGCTCGGCGGTGGTGATGGTGTTGGCCTCGGCGGTGTTGACCACGAGGATGCCCTGGGCGGTCGCGGCGTCGAGGTCGATGTTGTCCACGCCGACGCCGGCGCGGGCGATCACGCGCAGGTCGCCGGGGTTCTCGAGCATCGGCGCGGTGACCTTGATGCCCGAGCGGACGATCATCGCGTGGATGCCCCCGGCGGCAAGCAACTGCGCGTATTCTGCTTCGCTGAGGCCCGGCTTGTTGATCAGCGTGCAGTCATCCTGCGAGGCGATCCAGTCCAGGCCCTCCTGGGCGATCTTGTCCGCGGCGAGGATGCCGAAGGTGTTGGTTTTGGGGGCGGTCATGGTGGCGGTGGTCATAGCATCACTTTCTCGGCAATAAGGCAGTCCACTGATTTTCACAGATAGTCACAGATTTGAAAAGACACCGAAGGACTGTTTTGGCCAGCCAACGCCCTTTAATCTGTGTTTATCTGTGATAATCGGTGGCAAACTGCCTTTCGTTTCAGTGGATTAGCGATCAAAGCCCCGCCGCCGCCTCGAAGGCGGGCTTCGCGGCGGCCAGGGTCTGGGCGATCGCCTCGTCGTCGTGGGCGGTTGAGACGAACCACGCCTCGTACGCCGACGGGGCGAGCATGATACCCGCATCTAGCATCGTGTTAAAGAACGCCGCGAAACGGTCGGTCCGGCAGGCCGTGGCGCTGGCGTAGTCGGTCACCACCCGCCCCGCCTCCGCGACGAAGAACACGCACAACATCGAGCCGACGCGGGTGAGGTGTACCGGGCAGCCGGCCTTCTCCGCGGCCTCAGCCAGCCCGGCCGCGAGCGCGGCGCTGGTGATTTCCAGCTTGGTGTAAGCCGCGCCGTCCTCGGCCATCAGCGCATCGAGCGTCGCGATCCCCGCCGCCATCGCCAGCGGGTTGCCGCTGAGCGTTCCGGCCTGATAGACCGGCCCATCGGGCGCGACCCGTCGCATCAAATCCTCCCGCCCGCCATAGGCCGCGCAAGGCAGCCCACCGCCGACCACTTTGCCGAGGCATGTCAGGTCGGGCGTCACGCCGAAGCGGGCCTGCGCCCCGCCGTAGGCCACGCGGAAGCCGGTCATCACCTCATCGAACAGCAGCAGCGCGCCGTGCTCATCGCACAGCTCGCGCAAGCCTCGTAGGTAACCATCTTCCGGGGGCACGACGCCCATGTTCCCCGCGATCGGCTCGACCGCCATGCATGCGATGTCCTTGCCGTGCACGGCAAACACGCGCCGCACCGCGTCCTGATCGTTGTAAGGCACCAGCAGCGTGTGTTGGGTGATCGACGCCGGCACCCCGGGCGACGAGGGCGTGCCCAGCGTCGTCGCGCCGCTGCCGGCTTCGACCAGCAGGGCATCGGCGTGGCCGTGGTAGCAGCCGACGCACTTGACGACCTTCGATCGCCCCGTCGCGGCACGGGCGAGGCGGATCGCGCTCATCGCCGCCTCGGTCCCGCTGTTGACGAAACGCACCAGCTCGATCGATGGCACCGCGTCGATCACGCGTTTAGCCAGCTCGTTCTCCAGCAGCGTGGGCATGCCGAAGCTGGTGCCCCGCTTGGCGGTCTTGGTCAGCGCGGCAAAGACTTCCGGGGGGGCGTGGCCGAGGATCAGCGGGCCGTAGCTGCCGACGTAATCGATGTATTCGTGGCCGTCGAGGTCGGTCACCCGGCAGCCGGCCCCGGAAGCGATGGTCACCGGCTCGCGGCCCACCGCTTTGTACGCCCGCACCGGCGACGACACCCCCCCGGGCATCAGCTTGCGTGCGGCCGCGTGCGCCGCGGTGGATTTGGCGTAGCGGTCGGTGGGGGTGGCGGTGTTCGTGATTGCGTTACTCATCACCGGCAAGTCTAGCAGCGCCATCGCCATCCGCGTGGATCACCACCTCGCCGCCGCACTCCGGGCACGCTACCGCGGCCGCGTTGCCGCGCAGGTCGTAATCGCAGGCACGGCAATGGCCCGGCGGATACCGGCGCTTGCGCAACCCCCAGGCCCAGAAAGCAACGAGGCCTGCGAAGATCGATAGCGACAGCCAGTGCGAGACGCGCAGGGTGAAATTCCAAGCGCCAGGCCGGGCACCGAACCCGAAGCCGGGGACGGCCCAATCCAGGCTGTGATCAAACATAGAAGAAGTGCTGTGCTGCCGCCACGACCATAGATACCAGCGGCCGGGCAGCGTGTACTGAGTGATCGAACCCATGACAAGATAGGCCTGACGATCGGTCGTCAAAATGCCAACAACGCACGGCAAAGGGGTCAGCCGAACCTCGACCATGTGTTCATGCGACCGACTCGCCCCCCAACTCCCCGCGACCGCGAGCAACCCCAGCACGCCCAGAACCCCGATCGTGTGTCGCATCACCCGCCGCATGAGCCAAGCATACCGCGCTGTGGCCGTTCTCCCGCTGGCAACGTGGCCTGTACCACAACAAATGAAGGGGCAGATTCAATTCCGAAGCGCAACACCGGGTAAAGCGTTGAGGACCTCGG
>CAZTLX010000261.1:0-1322 GCA_964614575.1 uncultured Phycisphaeraceae bacterium
TGTTCCGCAAGATCGGCAAGCCGTGGTTTGTCGCGCAGCCCGGGCCGAACGCTGCCGACCCGTGGGGCGAGGGAAGGGTTGACGCGGACGTGAGCTTTTGGCTTAGGGCCGAGGGCATCTACATGGCTAACAGTGTTGTCGTCGGACACATTCAAGAGGTGATTACATGGCCGAGCAAACAGCTACAACCGTTGCACCAGTATGTGCCCGAGTGGACGAAGGCGGGCAAGCCTGCGGGCGTGTTGGCCTGATGTATCGCTTCGTCAAGCCGTGGCGTCACTTTGCCGTGGGTGATGAGCTTGATACGACGCCGGGGGTGGGCAATACGCTGCGGATGATGGGCATTGTCGAGCCGGTCATGCAATCGCCCAAGCGCGGGCGACCGAGGAAAGACGGATGAAACTTGTGAGCCTTACACAAACTGTTGCGCCAACGTCCGAGCCGGTATCGCTTGCCGATTTGAAAGAGCACCTGCGCATTATCGGCACGGCGTCGGACAACGATATCACGGCGTACCTTGCGGCGGCGCGTGATTACGTCGAGGGGTACACCAACCGGCAGCTTGTCACGGCGACCTACACGGCGAAGCTTGACGGGTTCCCGCCGAACGGTTGCCGGTTGTACCTGCCAAAGCCCCCGCTTGCTTCGGTTACTTCGCTGGCCTACATCGACAGCGAGGGCGTGACGCAGACGGTGAGCACGTCGGACTACGAGGTAGTTCGCGGGCAGGTTGGCGGATACCTGGTCCCCGCGAGCGGAACGTCATGGCCGACGGACGCGATGATGCTGGACGGCGGCGAGATCGTGACGGTTGTTTATGTCGCGGGCTATGGCGCTGGTAGCGTCGTCCCGCCGACGATTAACGCCGCGATACGGCTGATTGTCGGAGACTTGTTCGAGAACCGCGAAAGCGCTTCGATTGCCAGCGTTAAAGAGCATCGAACCGCCGACAAGCTGTTGAACCTTTACCGAGTAACCCCGGTGGCCTAATGCCTACAGGACTCCACGATAAGCGCGTAGAGATACAGCAACGCGGCGGAACAGCCGACGCGATGGGTAATGTCGTGCCCGTGTGGACAACGCTGGCAACGGTGTGGGGCAGCTTGCAGGACAGCAACGGGCGCGAGTTGTTTCGGGCGCGGCAGGTTGACCCGACGATAGGCGCGGTAGTGATCCTGCGACAGCGATATACGGGCCTGGGTCCGCAGCACAGGCTGCTGATTGACTCGCGCGTGTTTGATATCCGGTCGGTCGCTGGCGGATCGGATCGCGGCCCGCGCGAGGGGCAGGTCATCCATTGCAATGAGGACATCCCGCAATGA
>CAZTLX010000261.1:1422-4760 GCA_964614575.1 uncultured Phycisphaeraceae bacterium
CGCATCGCGGGCGTTACGCGGTGCAGTTGGACTTTCAGATCGGCTGGACTGTATCCGTGCCGACATTTTAAGGAGCCTTATCATGCCTATTGACCTTGGAACCGGAGCCGCCATTGTGTTCGCCGCGTCCTCATTCAGCGCGAACATCACCGGCATCAACATCAACGGTATCAGCCGTGGGTCCGTCGATACGACGCACCTCGGCACAGCCACCGCACGCACGTTCATCCCGACCGACTTGATCGACGCGGGCGAGCTTGAGCTTGAAATCCAGCACGACGTGAACAAGTACCCGCCGATCAAGGGCGCGCCCGAAACCATCACGGTGACACACCCGCTATCGACAGGCGGCACCACGGCTGGCAGCTACTCATTCAGCGGCTTCGCCACGAACTACGACGCGAACATCCCGCTGGAAGAGCTTCAGACCGGCACGCTTACGATCAAGATCACCGGCGATATCACCACCACCGCGCAGACATAAGGAGCAGACCGATGATCGTTGAGGTACTACAGCCTAACGGCGGCGTGCCCGGCAAGATTGGCGCGCACGTCAAGATTGACCCCGCGATGGGCAACTACTACGCCAGCATCGGCGTGGTGCGTGTCGTGTCGCACGAGGCCAAGACCGGACCGGCGGCGAAGATGGAAAAGACCGAAAACCCCAAACGGAAGGCTGATGACGATGACGCTGAATGAACTGAAGGCCAGGCTACCCCGCGTGCAGGCGTTCAAGATCGCCAGTGACGACGCGCCGATATTCGTCCGCAAGCTTACGCCAGGCGACGTATCGGAGATGCGGCAGCAACTTGACGAGTTGCCGGAGCGACTGCACTACGCGCGTATCTGCCGATACGGGCTAAGCGACGAGGCGGGCAACGCGCTATACGTCAGTGAAACCGACGAGGCTATGGCCGAACTGCCGTTTGACTACTTGAGCGAGGCGGCTGAAAAGGTGTTGGTCTACAACCGCATCGGCGTCAAGGCGGACACCGTAGCGGGAAACTCCGAAACGACCACGCAGAGCGGTTCTGGCACCGATTAGCCCTTGCGTGGTCGTGTACGGTTGAAGAGGCTAAGGCGCGGTGTACTTATGCGGAGTTTGTTCAATGGCAGGCGTATTACCAGATAGAGCCGTTCGGCGAAGAGCGTGCCGACCTGCGCAACGCGATATTGTGCGCACTGACCGCCAGGGCGCACGGCGCGAAGGGCACGAAGATCAGCGACTTCATGCCCGAGTTTGGCGACAAGGCTGGACTGACGCCGGAGCAGTTGCATAACCAATGGCTGGCGTTTGTAGCCCGCTATAACGAATCGAGGAAACGCAGTGGCCAGAGCGACGATAGGCAGTCTGAAAGTCATCCTGACAGCGAACACGAAGGCGCTTGAGTCGGGGATGAAGCGCGCGCAGGTGTCGGTGATGACGACGACTCGTGCCATCGGCGGGGCGATTAAGCGCATGGCGATGGCGTTCGCTGCGCTGGGGATTGCGGCAGGAGCGGCGCTAAGCGTTCTGGTGCGTCGTCAGATGGCGGCGATAGACGCTTCAAGCAAGCTGGCCCGTTCGCTGGGGCTGACAACCAAGGAGTTTGCGGGCTTAGAGCTTCTGTCAAGCCTAGGCGGTGCGAACGTTCAGCAGTTGGGCGTGGCAATGCGCACCGTGCAGCGCCGCATTGCTGATGCCGGGCGCGGCCTGAAAACCGCGTCGGACGCTTTCGAGACGCTGGGGCTTAATGCCGAAGACCTGCGCAATATGTCAACGCAGCAACAGATGGAAACGCTGGCCGATGCGTTTGGCAAGCTGACAAATCAGGTGGACCGTGCCGCGATCGCGCAAGAGCTGTTCGGCAGGTCCGGCCTGTCGATGCTCAACGTCTTTGAGGGCGGATCGGAATCAATGAGGCAGGCGCGCGAGGATGCGGAGCGGTTTGGGTATGCGCTCGATGACATCGACGCGCGCAAGGTCGAGGTCGCCAACGACGCGATGACGCGGCTTCGGTTTGCGATGACTGGTGTGGCACGGACGATTGCCGTGCAGCTTGCCCCGCTGGTGATGAGGCTGGGCGACACGCTGGTAAACATGAGCATGAACGCCCGCGAATCGGGACAGAGCATATTGCGTGTGTTCAGCATGGCTTCCAGCGCGGCGGCTTTTTTGGCGGACACGCTAGAGCTTGTCAAGTCCGCATTCTACGGCTTGCAGGTTGCGGCCACGGGGTCAATCACGGCTATCGTAGATGTGACCGCATGGGCGGCGGGGCAGCTCAAGAACATCGCGCCCGATTGGTTCACGGGATTCAGCGAAGGTGTAGACCTACTGTCCGACAACCTGCGTCAATCTGGCTTTGATGCGGCGGACGCGATGACTACCGCGTTTGACAACTTTAAGACCGGCGCTGCGGGTGAGAGGGTTCGCCGCTGGTTTGCAGACCTTGAGAAAGAGGCGATTGAGCGCGCGGCTTCGATAGGCAACGCGTTCGGCGGAGAGTTTGACGAAATAGAGCTTGAGATGGCGCAGATTGAAAGGCGCCCCGATCAGGCCGCGCAGGTCCGCGCGTTCGGCGTAGGCGGCGCGTCATCGAATCCGCAGCTTTCCCGCATGGAGCGGCTGGAGAGGGAGCAGCTAGACAGCAACAAGAGGCAAGAGGCGTCAATGTCGCGTGGACAAAGCATATTGCGTGATCTGCTTTCGGAACTGTCCAGGGGCGGACGCATTAACGTGGTGAACTTCTGATGGCTATTGTCAGCGTAAACGAAGACTATCGAGAGCGCACCGCGTCACTGACCAACAGCGGCAGGCGTTATTCGCGCGCGTTTCTCGTGCGAACCAGCAGCGCCAACGACGGCCCGGGGGTGGTCAGCACCGCGAGCGGGATACCGTCGATAGGCGCTGCGTATGTTGAGCCGAGCGGTTACGTGGATTCGTCCGCAGTGGCAAACAACATTGACCCGCGACTCATTGACGATGCGGACCGGCTTAACTGGCGCGTCATTGTCACGTATGAAACACCATCGGGCAGCGGGTCGGAACCAGACGACGAAAACGAAGACCCGCTTGAAGACGGACCATCGTGGCGCTGGTACACCAGATCGGTTAGCGGAGAGGTTACAAAGTGCTACGACGCCGAGTTTGCCGGTGTCGGGCGCACCGGCCCGAGCGGTGGAGCTTCGCCCGACCTTATGATCGCCAACAGCGCTGGCGAACCGATGGACCCGTCGCCGCAGGGTGAGTTTAGCGTGCTGGTGTTTGAGTATACGGAGAACGTCGCGGCGTTTGACGCCAACGCATGGCTCGCGTATGTGGACACCATCAACGAGGACCAGTTCACGGTCAAGGG
>CAZTLX010000262.1:0-4760 GCA_964614575.1 uncultured Phycisphaeraceae bacterium
CACCCGCTACCTGCCCAGCCCTGAAAAATCGTCAGAATCAAAGTGAACCACTACCCGGCGAGGCGTAGCTCGCCGGCTATCGTTTGATCCAAACCCTGCGTGGAGCAAATCAGGCGAGTTGCGCTACCGGCCCCAGCCCTTGGTCGCGGCGTTCTCGTGGCCGGGGATGCGGGTGGTGGTGCCCATCGCCTTGAGCTGGTCGAGCACGCGGCCGCCGATGCGGACGGTCATCGCGACGCGGTCACCCGCGTACTGCCGATCGAGCACCTGGGTGCGGTTCTCAAGGAAATGCAGCGCCTTGCCGTCGGCGATGTGGATGTCCAGCGTCATCTCCTTCTCGCCGCCGCGGGCGTAGGCGCGGACGCGCTCGATGAGCTTGTCGATCCCGCGCCCGGCCTTGGCGCTGATCGCCACGCTGTCGGGGAAGCGCTCCTGGAACAGCAGCAGGTCGGCGTTGTGTTCGAGCTTGTCGGTCTTGTTGAGGCAGATCAGCCGGGGCTGCTGGTCGGCGCCGATCTCGTCGAGCACGCTGAGCACGGTATCGATGCAGCGGTCGGCGTTCGCGTCCGCCACGTCGAGCACCACCAGCAGCAGGTCGCTGTGGACCGCTTCTTCGAGCGTGGCCTTGAACGACGCGACCAGGTGGTGCGGCAGGTTGCGCACGAAGCCGACGGTGTCGGAGAGCATCACCGCGTCGCCCTCGCCCAGCGGCCACTTGCGCGTGCGGGTTGAGAGCGTCGCGAAGAGCTTGTCATCCGCATACGCCCGACCGCCGCCGGAGCCTTCGGTCAGCGTGTTGAACAGGGTGGATTTACCCGCGTTGGTGTAGCCGACCAGCCCGACGGTGAAGAAGTCGAGGTTGCGGGCGGAGACCTCGCGGCTCTTGCGGGCCTGGACCTCCTTGATCTCGTGCTTGAGCTGCGCCTTCTTGCGCTGCACGATGCGGCGGTCGATCTCGAGCTGCTGCTCGCCGGGGCCGCGCGTGCCGATGCCCGCGGGCGCACCGCCGGCGATGCGTTCCAGGTGCGACCACATCGCCCGCAGCCGCGGGTAGGTGTATTCGAGTTGCGCGAGTTCGACCTGCAGCCGGGCCTCGTGCGTGCGGGCCCGCGCGGCGAAGATGTCGAGGATCAACTCGCTGCGGTCGAGCACTTTCACCTCGACGATTTCTTCGATGTTCTTGATCTGCGACGGCGAGAGGTCGTTTTCAAAGACGACCACATCCGCGCCGTGCAGCTTGACCATCGACGCCAGCTCGTCGATCTTGCCCTTGCCCATGAACGTGCTGGCCACCGGCTTGTGGCGCTTCTGCATCAGCTCATCGACCACGACCGCGCCGGCGGTGTCGGCCAGCGAGCGCAGCTCGCCCAGCGGGTCGTGCGGGTCCAGCCCGTCGCCGGGCAGCAGCAGACCCGTGAGGACCGCCTTTTCCTTCGAGACGCTGAGTTGTTCGCGTTTGCCGGTTTCCATATCGATTCACCTGCCCGCGCCGATGCATACCCCCTCGACGGCGCAAGCCCTCAAGTCTAGCGTGCGGTTCACCGTTCGGCTAAGTTGTGGCCAACCCTTCCGGCGTTGCCCGTGAATGTTTTGCGGTTCTTTCGTGTCGTCTTGGCTGGCCCGGACTCAGGCGGCGGTCTGGTCCGGTGCGGCCGCTAATGCCCCCTCGCCGAGCCACGAAACATCGACTGGTCCAGAACGCCGACGGCGAGTGGCACCGCAACCGTTTCGAGTTTCGTTTACGCATCTTCGAACGCGAGGCAGCAGACGAACCGGCCTGCCGTGTCGCCGTGCGTGAACGCGTGGCCCCATTTTTCGATCACCCGGTTGATGGTCCTGGCGGAGACGAAGACATCTATTTGCTGATGATGCTTTACGCCGCGGAGCATGCCGAGGGATTCCGCGACGTTGCCGAATGATCGCCCCGCGGGTCGTGCGATATTGACCTCACCAGGCAGAAGCATCCCGCCGGCAATGCCTTTTGCTTCGCGAGGTTGACTCACGGCTCGACGGGGGTCGGGAGCGGGACGTTGTTGCCGCCAACGTAGATATTGGACGAGCGCAGGGCCTGCATGGCCTGCTGGTTAGCGCGGCGGGTTGCGCGGTCGGGGTTCTCGGGGAACATGGCGGGGGTGAAGCGGCCGCTGCCGATGGTCGAGGGCGTGCCGCCGGCCGTGCCGATCGACGCGATCGCGGGGATGGTCGATTCCGGCCGCTCGGGCAGGTTCAGTGACGATTCGATCGGCTCGGGCGTGCTGCTGCAACCGCCCAGACCGATCATCAACCCCGCCGTCAACACAGTAAATGCCACACATTTCATCGTTCGGCTCCTTGAAGCAACCCTAGCGCCAGACCGTTCACACCGCTATAGCGTACCGCACCCGAGGCATGACGGAAAGAGCGCCGTGCGAAAGAGTTATAATCGCGCCAATGCGGGTGTTGCTGCAACGGGTGACGTCGGCGGCCGTCTCGGTGGACGGCCATGTCGTCGGGGCGATCGAGCGGGGTTACGTGCTGCTGCTCGGCGTGGGGCACGGCGACACAGAGGCGGCCGCGGATAAGCTGACCGAGAAGATCGTGAACCTGCGGCTGTTTCCCAACGACGCGGGCAAGTTCGACCGCTCGCTGCTCGACGTCGGCGGCGGGGCGCTGGTCGTCTCGCAGTTCACGCTCTTCGGCAACACCGCCAAGGGCCGCCGCCCCAGCTTCGACCAGGCCGCCCCCCCGGAACGCGCCCAGCCGTTGTACGAATACTTCGCGGCGAAGCTGCGGCAACTCGGCGTGTCCCGCGTCGAGACCGGGCGGTTCGGCGCTTCAATGGCCGTGACGATCCACAACGACGGCCCGGTGACGCTGTGGCTCGAGGGGTGAAGGCGAAACAAAGAAAAGCGAAAAGCGGAAAAGCGGAAAATTCGAGCCAGTTACTGGGTTTGATTTTTCGCTTTTCCGTTTTTTCGCTTTTCCGCTTCTCGTTCTACTCCAGCCCCTGGAAGGTGCGGCTGACGCGGGGCATCCAGCCGTCGAGGCTGAAGGCGACGCCGAAGACTTTGCCCGTGACGAACTCGTGCGGCACGGGCCCGAAGACGCGCGAGTCGCCGGACTGATCGCGGTTGTCGCCCATGGCCCAGATGTGGCCGTCGGGGATGGTGTAGAACGTGCCGGGCTTCATGTCCTGCCAGCGGTAGGTTTCCATGGAGCCGGGGAACGGCCGCAGGCGCGGGTTGGACGGGATAACTTGGACCGACCGGGTCTGGTCGTGGATCGTTTCGTCGTAGCGGATGCCATCGAAGCGGTACTTGACGCCCTCCTCGGTGATGCCGCTGATGGCGACGAAGGCCTGGTTGTCGTAGGCCGCCTCCATACGCGTGCCCTCGCGCGTGATGATGATCAGCCCACCCTCGCGGGTCCACTGGATCTGATCGCCGGCGAGAGCGACGCAGCGCTTGACCAGCCGCGTGCCGACGACTCCCGCGGGGCTGTCGTCGGGCTGGGGCGACCAGAAGGTGATGATATCGCCACGCTCCGGGCTGCCGTACTGATAAGGCGGGATGTGTCGCAGCGGGTTGCTGAAGGCGATCTGGGTGAAGGGGATGGCGAACTTGGGGCCGGAGAACGGGAAGTGCGTGCCGTAGGCCAGCTTGTTGACGACGATGCGGTCGCCGATCTGGATGGTCGGCAGCATCGACCCGGAGGGCACGTCATTCCAATCCGCCAGCGACGAGCGGATCGTGCTCAGCACCAGCAGGACGATGAGGATCGGCTTGACCCACCCGCGCCAGAACGCAAGCAGGTGGCCCTTGACGCCCTGCGGCGGCGCGGGCTCCTCGGTCTGCGGGGTCATCGGCTCGGCGTCGCTCATCATCGGCCTTTCGTCGGGTCACGCGGCGGGGCACCGCATCGATATCCGCCCCATCGGTACGGCCCGATGATACCTTGAGTTCAGCCTGCGTTATTGCAGGGCGTCGAGGCTCACGCCGTGACTGATGCGGACACGGTCGTCTCCGTCCCGCGCTTCGAGCGTCAGCGTCGGGCTCTCTGCTTCCCAGTCGATGCGGATCAGGCCGAAGTTCGTCGTCCGCACCGCCGGCCCGCCGACGCGGTGGCGGTTGGCTTCGTCGATCACGCGGTCGCCGCCCTCGTTCATGCCCGACGAGGTCAGGTCGACCATCGGGTAAGGCCCGGCCTGGGCATCGACCGAGCACTCGGCCAAGTGCCGGTCGCCGCTGATAAACACCACCCCTTGTGCGCCGGTCTGCTCGATCAGATCGAACAGCCTCCGGCGCTCGCGGGGCAGGTTCGCCCACTTCTCGAAGCGGTGCTGCTCGGCGACGACCTGGATGCTCGACGCGATGATGCGCACCTCCGCGGGCTGCTTGAGCTGCGCCTCCAGCCACGCCCACTGCGCTTCGCCGAGCATCGTCTTGGCCGGGTCGTCATCGGGCACCCAGGCCTTGCGCCCGTCCCGCGTGCCGGGCTTGAGCGGCGAGCGGTGGTAGCGTGTGTCGAGCAGGATGACCTGTACCCGTTTGCCTTCCGGCCCAAAGGTCTGCGCGTGGTAGATGCCTTCCTGCGCTCGCCGCGGATCGTCTTCGGGCAGCTCGAAGAAATCACAGAACACGCGCTGGCTCATCGCGCGCTGCGGGTAGTCGGCCCCGGCGTCGTTGGCGCCGTAGTCGTGGTCGTCCCACGTCGCGAGCACCGGCACCGTCTGCCGCAGCTTCGCGAAGCCGGGCTGCGCACCGAGTTGCGCATAGGCCCGC
>CAZTLX010000263.1:0-4645 GCA_964614575.1 uncultured Phycisphaeraceae bacterium
CGTCAACTTCGCCAACGGAGACATGGTCGGGCACACCGGCAAACTCGACGCGGCGATCAAGGCGGTCGAGACGGTCGATGAATGTGTCGGCAAGATCGTGGACGCCGTGCTTGAGAATGGCGGCAAGCTGATCGTCACCGCGGACCACGGCAACGCCGAGCAGATGTTCGACCCGCAGACCGGCAGCCCGCACACCGCGCACACGCTCTATCCGGTCGAGTGCATCATCGTCGATCCCGACCTGCCCGCCGAGACGAAGCTGCGCGACGGCGGGCGGCTGGCGGATGTGTTCCCCACGCTGCTCACGCTGCTGGGTCTCGACCAACCCGAAGCGATGACCGGCACGTCGCTGCTGCAACCCGTCACCGCCTGAACCACCACCACCCACCCCCACGCCCGTCCCGCAGCACTTTGCGGGGGCGAAGGGCGGGATCAACGCGCGTGATCATCGCGGGATCAGACGGGATAACATAATCCCCATGCACGACGGTCTCTGGTATCTGCTGATCGTGTTGTGGGTCTCGTGGGCCACGCAGGGCGTGCTCGCGGCGTTTCTGATCGGGCGGTTCTACAGCCGGCTGCGACACCCGCGGCGGGCGGGGTTTGAGGCCTACCGCCCCAAGGCCGTGGTCGTCGTGCCCTTCAAGGGCGCCGAGGCCACCCTGGCGGCGAATGTGCGGGCCCTGTTGACGCAGGACTATCCGGATTATCGTGTCTTGTTAGTGGTGGAGTCGGAAGATGACCCGGCGTATGCTGTCTTGCGCGACGCGGCCGAGGCCCAGCCGCAGCGCGCCGAGGTGCTGTGTGTCGGTCCGGCCGAGCCGAACGAAGGGCAAAAAGTCCATAACCTCATCGCGGCGATCGATCACCTGGAGCACGCGGCAAGGGGTGAAGAAGTCTGGGCCTTTGCCGACAGCGACGCGGTGCCGGGCCCGGCGTGGCTGGGCGACCTGGTCGGCCCGCTGGTGCAGGAGAAGACCGGCGTGAGCACCGGGTATCGCTGGCTGATCCCGGTGGCGCTGCCGGGGGAAGCGCGGCCGCGCTTCTGGGCGCACCTCGCCAGCATCCTCAACGCCAGCGCCGCGAGCTTCGCCGGGCGCGAGCAGTTGAATCACGCGTGGGGCGGGTCGATGGCGCTGCGCACCCGCACCGCGCGCGAGCTGGGGCTGCGCGACTGGCTCCGCGGCGCGCTCAGCGACGATTATCAGGTCACGCGTATGGTGCGCGGCGCGGGGCTGCGCGTGTACTTCGTGGTGCGCTGCCTCGTCGCCTCGCCCGTGGCGTTCGATGCTCCGGGCTTCACGGAGTTTGTCCGCCGGCAATACCTCATCACCCGTGTCCACGCGCGGGGCGTGTTCTTCGGCGGGCTGGTGCTGTTGTGGCATTACCAACTCGGCTTGTGGTCGGCGCTGGCGGCGGTGATCTGCACCGTGCTCACGCATGAACGGTGGTGGGGCGAGCCGTGGTTCCTGCTCCCGATGCTGGCGCTGTTGGTGGTGACGGGCAGCGATCAGGCCCGCGCCACGATCCGCGGCATGGTGATCCGCCGGGCGTTTGGCGCAGACACGGCCCGGAAGTTACGCACGACGCAAGGCATTGACCGACTGCTCACCCCGCTGTGGATGACGGTCAACGGCCTGCTGATGCTCAGCGCCGCCGTCGGCCGCACCATTACCTGGCGCGGGATAACCTATAAAATGCACGAACCCCAGAAAATCGAACGTTTGGGTGACTCCCTCAAAACCGCCAGATAGTCCCTATAGATTTACGCATATCCTAAGACCGCCGATGCGCAGCGCAGCGGAGTTTCGGCGGGGTATCGCGAAGGCTCTCCCCACAGCAACGGACAAAATTAAGTTTAGTTCGACGTGGGCTCCGTCGGCCCGCCCGGCGTCGAGCGCGAGGCGTTGTCCCCCATGTCGTTCTCCGCCAATAGCGTGAAGTGCTTACGCCGCAGGATCTGACCCGCCAGCACCGGGTCGTCGCACGCCAGCACGATCGCCGGCAGGCCCCGCGGCCGCACCAGCAGCGGGTAGGCGTAGTGGATGTTCAGCTCCGCGGCGAGCAGCAGCCGCGACATCATCGCCAGGCCACGCCCCTCGCCCAGCTCCACCGCCAGCACATCGCACTCGCTGAACGGCAGGTCGTGCCGGCCCAGCAGCCGCCGCGCCAGGTCCGCGTTGGACGTGAGCACCCGCACCACCGCGTGGTTCGCCGAGTCGAGCACGCTGAGGCCCGCCAGCGCGAGCATCTGCCCCTCGAAGATCTCCAGCAGGTCCAGCAGCTTCCCGACGCGGTTGTCGAGGAACACCGAAAACTGCCGATTCCGCGGCGGCTCGAAGGCCCCGGCGGGCTTGGTTTCTACTGGCGCTTGGGTCATTGTCGGTCCACAGATACCGGCGAACAGGGGTTCCGGCTCAGTTTATTGTAAACCCGACGCGCCGCACGACCGAAACCCGCAGCAAAATTCAGGCGTCCGGAGCCGCCGCAGACCCTAAAAATACCCAAAATCCTGCGACGTTTCACGTGGAACACTTTGGCCAAAAACGACCCTCATTGCGCCAGAACAGCGTTTTTGGTCGAAATGTTCCACGTGAAACGCTTTTGTGTGACGCGCTCGCGAGCCCCGCACTCCCCCGAAACCGCGGGGACAACCGTCGTTCGCGCTTAACTCCCAAGGGCGGGGGAGAGGGGGGGTTAGTAGCGGGGGACCGCGGGGTCCACGCCCAGCGACCACGCGTCGATCCCGCCCGCCATCGAGCGGACATCCTCGAACCCCTGTTGCCGCAGGAACGCGGTGACCTGCATCGACCGCTGCCCATGATGACACATCACCACGACCCGCTGCTCCGCGTACTCCTCCAACTCCGGCAGCCGGGCCGGCACCTCGCCCATCGGCACGAGCGTCGCGCCCTCGACCGCCGCCGCCGCCACTTCCTGCGGCATGCGCACGTCGAGCAGCACCACCGCCTCGCCCGCCTCACGCCAAGCCCGCACCTGCCGCGGCGTCACCTCCCAGTCCGGGTCCGGCCGATAGCTGCCCGGCAAGCCATGCTCGTTGAGCGCCGCATCCTTACATCCGTCACCCAACCCTTCGAGCACCGGCGTCACCTGCTTCACCGCCCGCCGCAGCTTCTCCTCGCCCGTCATGCCCTTCTCATAATCCTCAATGATCAAAGGCACCTCACGCCCCAGCCGCGACAACAGCCCCAGCCAGGTCGGGATGTGCAGGTCCGCATCCACCAACGCGCACATCTCGCCCCACGTCTTCACGTAGCCCAGCTCATCACGCTCGCCCTTCACCAGCCGCAGCCCGCCCAGGTGGACATGGTCGATCCAGGGCTCCAGCACCGATAGCGCCAGCCGCGGCTCTACAAATCCCTCGCGTGCATAGTTCGGCAGGTCAACAATCACCCCCAACTCCGCCGGGTCAAACGGCTGCAGCATCAGCCGCGCCAGCCCGGGTGACGAGGCCCCGTTGCCCTGATGCATCTCGATGATGACCTTCAGGTTGTATGGTTTGGCCAGGTCGCAAAGCGCTCGGTACCGCGCGACCGCTCGTTTCAGATATTCCGGGTAATCGAACAGTTCTTTCGGATAGTTGATCGGCGTGATCTTCACGCGCGTGAACCCCGCGGCCGCGGCCCCGCGGAAGTTCAGCTCGTGCGACTCGTCCGGCGCGTCGGCGTTCTCCTGCGGCACGGTGCAGAAGGGGACCAGCCCGGCCGCACGAATCTGTTCACCGATCGCCGCGCCCCGCTCCGCGAAACGCGTCGGCGTCAGGTCAAACTTGTGGTTGCCGTGGCTGTGATAGGGCTGACCCACCGCCTTGTCGGCGATCACCCGCGGCCGAATCACGTAGTGCGTCAGCCCCAGCTCGGCACACACCGACAACTGCTCGGCGAGGTCCAGCTCCGGCAGCATCACCCCCGTCACGCCCAGCGGCAACGTCGTCATCTCAACCCTTCACCATAAAACCGATCAAAATCAAACGCCCGTCCGGAGCCCCCCGAAGGGGAGCGAAGGGCGGGATCAAGCATCAAGCATCAACCATCCAGCATCAATCCCCCTTGCCCAACACCTCCACGTGCGTCAGCGCGTCAAGGTTGAACACCACGATCTCGCCGTCGTCCTTGCGGACGGTCAGGCGATCGAGCCAGAGCTTGTCATCCTTGGCGTGGGCGAACCACGAGCCGGTCTTGCGCTGCTCGATCTTCACCACCACCCCCTGCGTTCTGGTGTGGAAAGCCTGGTTCTGCCGCGGCACCTGCTGCGTAACCTCGACGCGCATGCCGGACGCCAGCCCCGGCTCAGCACGATTCGCGCCGGGGGCCACCGGCGTCGGTGGCTGCTTGCCGGTCGCGACGCCGGGGGTTTGCGGGCCGGGCGGGTTGGGGGCTTGGGTCATCGGGTGGCTCCTTACGCTGAGTTTAACAACATCGAGCGGACGGCGTGATCTGTTCCGACGGCGATCGCCCCCCGCGTCAGTGCGTGGTCGGCGTTAGTCTCGGCGACCAGCCGCCAGCCGTCGTAGATGAACTTCGTGGTAAATTAAACGCCCCACGTGTTTCCGGGGGAATCCCACCCCGCCATCGTTTGCCTCGTCCGGCGGTGCGGGTCGCCGTAGGCGAAGCTGAGCTTCACG
>CAZTLX010000264.1:0-4595 GCA_964614575.1 uncultured Phycisphaeraceae bacterium
CGAGTTCACCGAGCTGCACGCGCGTCACAAGCTGCTCGCCAACCTCGGCAAGCTCCGGCAGGACGCGGGCAAGGCCCACGCCGCGCTCTACGAGGCCGACGGCTCGGTCACCGAACGCCTCCAGGCCATCGCGCACGTCCTGATCGACCTGACCGACCTCGACGACGACATGGCCCCGATCGCCGAGCAGGTGCGCGTCGCCACGCTGTCGCTGCAGGAAGCCTCGTTCGAGCTGTCGCGTTATATCGATCGGCTCGACCACGACCCGGCCGAAGCCGCGGACGTCGAACGCCGCCTCGACACGCTCAACCGGCTGATCCACAAATACGGCAGCGGCAAGCCCTGCGACGACCCTTTGGCCGAAGTGCTCAACTTCCGCGAGCAACTGGCCGAGCAGATCAAAACCCTGCGCGGGCAGGATGACGACCTGGCCGGGATCGACCAGCAGATCGCCACCGTGGAAGCGGCGTTGAAAACCCTCGGCGACAAACTCACCGCCGCACGTCAGGCCGCGGCGAAGAAGCTGCGCCCGAAGGTCGAGAAGCAGCTCGCCGAGCTGGGCATGGCCGAGGCGAAGTTTTCGCTGAGCATCGAGCAGGGCGAGCCGGGGCCGAGCGGGCGCGACCGCGTCGAGATGATGGTGCAGACCAACCCGGGGCAGGAGTTTCAGCCGCTGCGCAAGATCGCGTCCGGCGGCGAGACCTCGCGCATCATGCTCGCGCTCAAGTCCATCCTCGCCGACGCCGACCGCGTCAGCGTGCTGGTCTTCGACGAGATCGACGCGAACATCGGCGGCCGGCTCGGCAGCGTCATCGGCCGCAAGCTCCGCGAACTCGCTTCCGCCCCGAGCGCTTCATCGAATCATCAGGTCCTGTGCATCACCCACCTGCCGCAGATCGCCGCGTTCGCCGACCGCCATTTCCGCATCACCAAAGCCTTCCACGGCAGCGGCAAAACCAAACACACCCGCACCGACATCGCCGTGATCGAAGGCAAAGCCCGCATCGAGGAACTGGCCGAGATGATGGCCGGCAACAAAATCACCACCACCAGCCGCAAACAGGCCCAGGAACTCCTCGCCGCCGCGGTGGGGTAAACTCCCGGCATGTATTGGCGGCTTCGCGATCTTCCGGAACTCGATCACCTGCTGCCGGCAGAAAAAGACGCGCTGTTGCGGGAGCGGCTTGGCTCGCATGGGACGGGATTGGTCTTTCGGTCCATTGGGATCGGGTTTGTTCCCGGTATGTTGAGCCTCGCTGCCGCAGAGTCATTCACGCCAAGCCCGCTGCTTAGCGTCATCATCGGGCTTGGAGTGGCCAGCGTGGTCGCGGCGGTGGCGTATCAGGTGCTCCTGCGATACGTCCGCTGGCAGCTTCGCCGCTACCTCAAGACGCGCCACAGCAAAGGCGACCTGCCGATCTGCTTACACTGCGGCTACGACCTGCGCGGCACCCACAACTCGCGATGCCCCGAGTGCGGCAACTCCATCTAAACCTCTGCTCACCTCGTCACCCGGTCACCCCTTCATCCCCACCACCCAGCCGCCTCATCTCCTCCCGGATCCCCGACGCAAACTTATCCCCGCTCTCGTCGTGCTTGCGCACCACGTTGCCCAGGTCCAGCCCGGCCAGCGCCGGGTTCATATCCGTCAGGTCGTCCATCGGCTCGTAGCCCAGCAGCTCGCGCGTCTCCGCCAGGTCCAGCCGCTTGAACTGGTTGTCCGACAACCCGTGGACGATCGCGAACTTGAGCGTGGTGTCATCGATACACTTGCAGAGCAGTTGGTTCATGTCGCGCGGGGAGATGTAGGCGTCGAGCATCGCCACGCCCTTGGCCCCCTTCGCATCTTCCGGGGGCTGGAACCAGCAGATGCGGCAGACGATCACCGACAATTCCTGCTGCTCGGCCATGTAGCGCCCCAGCGCCTCGCCGAAGCACTTGCTCACGCCGTACAGGTCGCCGGGGTTCACCGGGTCCTCCGCCATGACCTGCCGATCGACCGGATAGCCCGACACCGCGTGGATCGACGAGGCATAGACCAGCCGCCGACAACCCGCGGCTTTCGCGGCGACCATCGTGTGGTACGTGCCCTCGATGTTCACCTTCAGCAGCGATCCCCAGGTCGCCTCGGGGCTGGGGTTGGCCGCGAGGTGGATCACCGTGTCGATCCCCTCGCACGCGCGGTGCATCGAATCCAGATCGGTGATGTCGCCCCGAATCACCTCGCCGTAGCGCTCGAGCTCATGGGCCTTGTCGTCCAGCTCGTACACCATCAGCCGCAGGTCGTAGCGCTCGTGGCCGTGCGCGGCGAAGGACGAGCCGATGTTCCCCGCCGCGCCGGTGACCAGCACCTTGCGGCGGACGTGTTCGGGCGAACTTCCGGGGGCGGGCTGGATGCCACGGTAGGTGGTGAACGAGTCGGGCATGCAGGAAGCATAGCCCGTCGGTTAGCATGCCGCGATGACCACGCCCGCCCCCGGAAGTAATTCCGCCCCCGGAAGTAATTGCAGCCCAGGAAGTAATTGCAGCCCCGGCAGCATCCCCGCGTTCGTTGGTGATGAGCTCGCGCAGCTTGAGCTGTCGCTCGATGATGCCGCACTGAACCAGCTTGCCGCGTATCTGGATCGCCTGCTCGAAGTGAACCAACGGATGAACCTCACCGCGGTGCGTGAGCGCGACGCGGCGTGGCGGCGGCTGATCATCGACTCGCTGACCGTCCTGCCCGGCCTCGAAACGCTGGAGTCCGGCACGCACATCATCGACGTCGGCACCGGGCCGGGCCTGCCGGGGGTCCCCGTCGCGATCGCCCGGCCGGACCTTCGCGTCACGATGATCGACGCGACGGGTAAGAAGATCGCGTTCGTGCAAGAGGCGATCGAAGCGCTGGGCCTGAGCAACGCCGTGGCCGTGCAGGGCCGTGCCGAGACGCTGGGCCGCGACCCGCAATACCGCGAACGGTTTGAGGCAGCGCTGTGCCGGGCGATGGGCCCGGTGAGCGTGGTGCTCGAGTGCTGCGTGCCGCTGGTGCAGACCGGCGGCAAGCTGCTGGCGATGAAAGGCCCCAAGGCCGAGCAGGAACTCGCCGCCGCCTCCGACGCAATGGACAAACTCGGCGTCGGCGAGGTCGCGGTGTTTGATGCCTACCCCGAGAGCTTCGGCAACGACCTGGTCATCCTCAGCTTCATCAAAGAACGCCCCACCCCCAAAGCCTACCCCCGAGAACCCGGCCTCCCCAAACGCGCTCCGCTTTAAACCCGCGCCGACGCCGTCGCGGAGGCAGCGAACGGCCCGGTCGTCGCAGTTCCTATTTGATGAAGTAGCGGATATCGGCGTTGACGTCGTGGAGGTATTGCGTCAGGCCGTGGCGGGTTCGGAATTCGTCCACGGCTTTGCGGCAGCCGTCATACGCGCCGTAGTCATCGATGACCACGAAGCCGCCGGGGACGACGCGGTCGAAGAGGTGGTCGAGGCAGACCTTGGTGGAGGCGTACCAGTCACCATCAAGACGGAGCAAGGCGATGTCGTCGACATGGGCCGCGGCGGGGGGGACGGTGTTCTGGAACCAGCCCTGATAAAAGTGCGTGAACGCGGGGTCGTAGCCGATCTCGTGGGCCAGCAGCGCGCGGCAGTCATCGACACAGCCCGCGCCGCCCTTGGCGTCGTAGATGCCTTTGATCGGGGTGAGGCGGCCTTCGGTGCCAGCGTCGGATGCCAGTTGCTTGACTAGCCGGATGGCGGCGTCGCCATCGACCGCGGCGTCGGGCTCGCAGATGTCATCGAAGGCGTCGAAGAGGTGCAGGTGGCGGCGTTGGGTGGCGTGGTGGAGGTTGGCCGCGGCCATGAGGGCGCAGCACCCGCCTTGCCACACGCCGCACTCGACCAACGCGCCACCGATGCCGTGCGTCTCGCAGTGGACGACCTGCTTGTAGAGGCTGACCAGGCCGATGTAGGCGACCATGGTGTACGGGCGGACGCGATTGATGACCGCCCGGGCGTGGGCCTCGTACGCTTCGCCGGTCAGCGGGTCGCGGCGGGGCGGTGGGGCGGTGGCGGCCATCGTCGGTGGTTGATCCACGCCCCGAGTATAGCCCGGCGCAGGGGGGCGGGCATGCCTATGATCTGCCATGAAGTTTGAATACGGTCAGTTTGACGGCCAGCCGTTCCTCGGCCCCGATCAGCTCTTCCCCGAGCCGAAGGTCATGCGGTTTATCCTGCAGTATGGCGAGCAGGCGCTCGACGCGATGCAGCACCTGGAGGGCGAGGAGGAGCAGGCATATATCGACGAGCTGCTCGCGGCGGGGCTGCTGGAGCAATACCAGGACGAACAGGGCAAGACACGGTTGCGCATCACGCCGAAGATGCTCAAGGGGTTGCAACACAAGGCGCTGGAGGAGATGTTCGAGAACCTCAAGCGGGGCAGCAAGGACGGGCACCGCACGCAGGAGCACGGCCGCACGACCGAGCGGACCGAGGGCACGCGGGCGTATCAGTTCGGCGATCCGTTAAGCGAGATCGACGCCGGCGCGACGATGCGCAACGCGATGGTGCGGCAGACGGCTGAGCACCGGGCCGTTGGCCGGGCCGGCAGACCGTCG
>CAZTLX010000265.1:0-4505 GCA_964614575.1 uncultured Phycisphaeraceae bacterium
CCGTGCATATTTTTCTCACGAGTTTTGCCAATGAACATGCGGCCGATTGACACCCTGACGCCCGATCCCGCGAACGTGCGGACGCACAGCCCGCGTAACCTCGACGCGATCGTCCAGCGGTGGGAGAAGTTGACTGGCAAGAGGGCGAAGCGTGATGGGTAAGCGAGGCCCCCAACCAACGCCGACGAAGGTACTCAAGGCTCGCGGAAGCTGGCGGGGTAAGACGCGCCACGGTGAGCCGGAGGCGTCGGGCCTGCCGGAACCCCCCGGGTGGCTCGGCGAGGACGCGAGGGGCATCTGGAACGATGCAGTGGAGCGGCTGACTAACATGGGTGTCGGGCGCAGGATTGACTCAAACGCGATCGCGCGATACGCGACCCTGCTCCACCGATGGGTGCAGTGCGAGCAGTTCATCGCCAAGAACGGGACGACCATCCCGGTTAAGGATGACGCGGGCCGCGTGGTCGGCGTGAAGGAGTTGCCGCACGTCGGACGGGCGTCAAGGCTTGCCGATCAGCTTTTGAAGCTGGAGCGTGAGTTTGGCATGACGCCATCGGCCCGCGCCGCGTTGGCAACGGACACGGGAAGAAGTAAGGAGCCCGACGGCATTGCCGGATTCATCAACCCCAAACTGGTCGGCTAAGCAGTGGCGCGAGTGCCAGTTGAAGCACCTGCCCGGCTATGACCCCTACGCGACGGGCGCGGGTTACGAGTTCGACGTGGCGACAGCGAACGCGGTGGTGGGGTTCTTTGCTCATTTGAAGTTCATCGAGGGGGAGAAGGCGGGCCAGCCGTTTCTACTGGAGGACTGGCAGAAGGCCATCGTCGGTGCGTTGTTCGCCTGGAAGTCTAAGGCGACGGCGCTAAGGCGATACCGCGAGGCGCTTGTGTACGTGCCACGCAAAAACGGGAAAACCCCGACGTGTGCCGGTATCGTGCTGTTGGGCTTGTTCGTAGACGGCGAGCCGGGTGCGCAGATATACAGCGCCGCCGCGGAGCGTGAGCAGGCGGCGCTGGTGTATCGTCACGCGGCGGGGATGATCGCCCGCGAGCCTGACTTGGCCCGGCTGTGCAAGGTCTACAAGACGTTCAAGAGCATCGAGGTTCCGCAGACGAACAGTATTTACAAGGCGCTGAGCGCGGACGCCGACACGAAGCACGGATTCAGCACGCACCTTGCGATTGTCGATGAGCTGCACGCGCACGCCAACAGCGACCTCGTGGACGTGCTGCAAACGTCGATGGGCGCTAGGCGTGAGCCGCTGATGGTCCACATCACGACGGCGGACTATGACCGCGTGAGCGTGTGCAATGCGAAGTATGACTATGCGTGCAAGGTGCGTGACGGGGTTTTTAAGGACGCATCTTTCCTGCCGGTGATTTACGAAGCGTCGGCCGAGAGCGACTGGACGGACCAGGAGGTGTGGGCGAAGGCGAACCCGAATCTAGGCGTATCGGTTCGGCTGGATTACCTTGAGCGGGAGTGCCAGCGGGCGCAGAACGAGCCGAGCTACGAGAACACGTTTAAGCGTCTGCACCTGAATATCAAGACGCAGCAGGACGTGAGGTGGTTGCAGCTCGACAAGTGGGACCACTGCGGCGGTGTCCCGGTAGACGAAGGACCGTGCTACGCGGGTCTGGACTTGGCGAGTTCCACGGACATTGCGGCGCTGGTGCTGTATTTCCCCGATTCACATTCTCTGTTGCCGTGGTTCTGGATTCCCGCTGACCGGGCCGAGGAGCGCGAGCGCCGCGACCGAGTGCCGTACCTGACGTGGGCGCGGCAGAAGCTGATCGACATGACGCCGGGTAATGTGATCGACTACAACCACATACGACACACTATCAATGAGCTGGTAAAGCGTTATGATATACGTCAGATAGGTTACGATCCGTGGAACGCCCGGCACCTGGCCCAGCAGTTGCAGGACGAGGACGGGCTGCCGATGATAGAGTTTCGTCAGGGTTATGTGAGCATGAACGAGCCGACAAAGCACTTCGAGCGGTTGATTGTGTCGGGCGAGTTGCGGCACGGCGGTAACGAGGTTCTGCGCTGGATGGCGGGTAACGCGACGGCCCGCGTGGACCCGAGCGGGAATATCAAGCCCGACAAGGCGCGGAGCAAGGAGAAGATCGACGGCATTGTTGCGAGCGTGATGGGTGTCGGCCTGGCGATGGTCGCCGAGGTTGAAACGAGTGCGGTCCCGAATATAGCGGCGCTGTGGTGATGAAATCAATATCGTTAGACGTTGTGGGTTTTGTCGGTGCGGCGCTGGTGGTGTCCGGTTGTTACATGATTTTTCCGCCCTCTGCCTTCGTGGTGGCGGGGGCGTTCTGTCTGACACTCGCCTTAGCAGGAGCTAAGAAATGGCAATCCTGACGAGCTTGTTTGCCGGTCAGAGCGCGACGGGCGGGTGGCGCTCGATGAACACCCCGACGTTTCTGGACGGCCGCCGGGCAACGACGGCCGGTGTTGACGTTACCGAGGCCAAGTCGATTACGCTTTCGTCTGTGTTCGCGTGCGTTCGCGTGATCGCGGAAGACGTGGCGAGCCTGCCGACGATTATCTATCGCAGGACCGATGACGGGCGCGGCAAAGAGCGCGCGTCGGACATGCCGCTGTATCGGGTGCTGAAACTCAGCCCGAACGATGAGATGGGCGCTTACGACTTCAAGCAGGCGTTGATGATTTGCGCCTTGCTGTGGGGCAATGGTTACGCCGAGATTCAGTATGACCAGAACGGCCGGCCGGTCGCGTTGTGGCCTATCCCGCCGTGGAGGGTGACGCTGACGGACGACTTCGGGGTGAACCGGACGGCTTATGGCAGGGCGCGATATTACCGGGTGATTGACGATACCGGCGGCACGCGGCGGGTCAACCTGAATCGGATGCTCCACATCAAGGGGATTAGCGGTGACGGTCTGCTGGGCTGGATGTTTGCGACATACGCGCGCGAGGCGCTGGGACTGGCGATCGCGGCGCATAACTTCACCAGTAGTTTCTTTGCCAACGGCGCGGCGTTGTCGGGCGTGCTGACGGTTCAGGACGCAATGAAAGCGCCTGAGTTCGAGGACTTCGTTAACCGGATTCGCAAGCAATACGAAGGGGCGACGAAGGCGCATAAGATGCTGGCGCTGGATCGGTCGGCTACGTTTGCCTCATTGTCAAGCGACCCGAAGAACACGCAACTACTCGAAACGATTCAGTTCAGCGTTGAGGAAATCGCGCGATACTTCCGCGTGACACCCCACAAGATCGGGCACCTGCTGCGGTCCACGTTTAACAACATTGAGTCGCTGGACCTTGACCACTACAAGTCAACCCTCAGGCCGAGGCTGGTGCAGCTTGAGCAGGAGATGATGCGTAAGCTGCTGACCGAGGGTGAGCAGGAGTCGCACGTCATAGAGCACATGGTAGATGCTATTTTGCGGGCCGACTTCAAGACGCGGACGGAAGGCTACGCCAGCGGCATCACAAACGGCTGGCTCAACCGTAACGAGGTTCGCGCGATGGAGAACCTTAACCCCGTGGACGGAGGCGACAGGTATATGATCCAGGGCGCAATGGCTGCGATTGACGACGACGGTACGCCGCAGCTTGCAACGCGGGTGGATAACCGGATTGCGCCGCAGGATGACGACGCCGAGCAGCGGGACCACGGGCCGGTTAAGCGGTCGATGATGCCGGTGTTTGTGTCGGCGTGTGAGCGCGTGGTGTCCCGCGAGTGCAACGCGATCCGCGGCATGGGCGATACAGTGGGCGCTCGCGCGGGCGAGTGGTACGCTAAGCATAAGCGTTACGTTGTCGAGCAGCTAGGCCCGGCGTGTGAGTCGCTGGCGTCGATGGTCGGTAAGGCCGGATCGGGCGAAGCGCTGGCGAAGGTGTACGCCGAAGCACATGTCGAGGAATCGCTAAGGGTGCTGGAATCTTGCGGAGACGTTGACAAGCAGTTGGAGCAGTGGACCATAACCCGGCCCGCGTGGATGGCGCGGCACTTGACTGATGAGGTGTGCGATGGCGACAACCCATGATTGCGCGGCGCAGCATTTTGGTTACTGGATGATCGAGCCGAAGTGGTTCAGCGGCGCGGTTCACGCGGTCGAATGCGGACGCTGGCAGGCGGCGCGGCGAAGCGACGCTGAGCCGGAACCTATCGGCATGGTGACGCAGGACGGCATCGGCATCATCGAAATTGCAGGCCACATGACCAAGCGGGCCAGTAGCTTCGGCGGCACGTCCACAATTCAGGTGCGTTCGACCGTGCGTGCGATGACGTATGACCCCGATGTAAGGGCGATCATGGCGCACATTGATTCGCCTGGCGGCACGGCGGCGGGTACTGCGGAACTTGCCGACGATTTCTACGAGGCGAGAAAGCACAAGCTGGTCTGGACCCATGCCAGCGACCTGATGGCCAGCGCGGGCGCGTTTGTCGGGTTGCAGGCCCATCGCGTGAGCGTCAACCGTTCGGGCGAGGTCGGTAGCCTGGGCACGGTGGCGGGCC